>CAVHJI010000011.1:0-2228 GCA_963636255.1 Bacteroidaceae bacterium
CTTCCGCAAGCAACGGGAACGATGGACTTGGAGCAGCTGGCAGAGCACATGTCCGAGCACAACTCGCCCTACTCCAAGGGCGTCATCATGGGACTTATCACCGACATGGTGTCATGTATCCGCGAGATGGTGCTTTCCGGCCAAAACGTGAAGCTTGACAATCTGGCAATCTTCTCGCTCGGCATCAAGAACAAGAAGGGCGGTTCCGATACCGCCGAAGGTGTAGCATGCAACAACTGCGAGGGCGTGAAACTCCGCGCACGTGCAATCGGCGAATTCACTTCCGCCCAGCTTGCATACGCAGTGGAACTGAAGAAGTTGCCCACCGGCACCTCCGGCAGCACGTCAGCCGGCACCGGCGCAGACACGGGCGGCGGCAACACCGACCCGTCTGACACCGGCGGCAGCGGCAGCCAGACCTCAGGTTCTGACACCGGCACCGGCAGCGACGACGGCAGCGGCTTCCAGGGCTAACGCGGCATGACGAAGTGGGGCAGACCGGCATCCGGAGCCGGTCACACCCTTTAATCCGACACACCCGACCCGCCTTAAATCAAAACCAACAACCACTAAAACAACATTACGACTATGGCACAGAATTTCAACTGGCAGAAACTGCTCAACGTAGTGCTACAAGCACTCGTCGCGGCTCTCACCGCACTTGGCGTAAGCTCCTGCTACAACTGGTAGCAGAGAGCACGGTGACGGAGGTGAAGCGTGAAGCGTAAGCTCCAGTACTGCCATTTCTCAGGCTTGCGCGACTGTCCTCCCCGGTTTTTGCCAAGTTCTGCAGAATGGCTAACTTTGCCGCGTTTTAGCAAAATGACAAAAAAGAAAACTACAGAACATGGAAAACAAGAGACCTCTCATACTGATATCGAACGACGACGGCGTGGTGTCAAAAGGAATTAGTGAGCTGGTGCGCTTCCTGCGCACAATGGGCGACATCGTGGTGATGGCTCCGGACCTGCCACGGTCGGGCGTGTCGTGCGCGGTGACGCTGGATACTCCCATTCATTGCCAGATGGTGCGACAGGATGTGGGACTGAACGTGTACCGCTGCTCGGGAACACCGACGGACTGCGTGAAGCTGGCGTTCTATGCCGGCGTGCTGGACCGCAAGCCGGACATCGTGGTGAGCGGCATTAACCATGGCGACAACTCGTCGATAAACTCGCACTACTCGGGAACGATGGGAGCTGTGCGTGAGGGCTGTCTGAGGGGCATCCCGTCGGTGGCGTTCTCGCTGTGCAGCCATGACCCGAACGCCGACTTCGAGGCTGCAGGACCATACATCCGCGAGATTGTGCAGAAGGTGCTGGACCGCGGTCTGCCGCCATTGACATGCCTGAACGTAAACTTCCCCGACGTGGCTCCGCTGAAAGGCATACGCGTGTGCGAACAGGCAAAGGGAGAGTGGAACAACGAGTTCGAGCACTTCGAGCACCGTGGCGACTCGCACTACTACTGGATGAAGGGCGACTACACAGTGACCGATGCCGACAACGACAAGAGCGACCATTGGGCCCTGACGAACGGATATGTCGCCATTACGCCAACGACGGTCGACGTGACGGCACGCGACATCATGGACGACCTGAAGGCGTGGTTCAAGGACGAGGAGTGACGGGGAAATGAAGTATTACCTCATCGTGGGCGAAGCCTCCGGTGACCTTCATGCCGCCGGACTGATGCAGGCACTGAAGGCGGAGGACAGCAACGCGGAGTTCCGCTTCTTCGGCGGTGACAGGATGCAGGCTGTCGGGGGCGTCATGGTGCGTCACTACAGGGAGCTGGCATACATGGGCTTCGTGCCCGTGCTGCTGCATCTGCGCACCATATTTGCCAACATGAGACTGTGCAAGGAGGACATCGTGGCTTGGCAGCCCGACGTGCTGATACTGGTGGATTATCCCGGATTCAACCTCGACATTGCACGCTACATTCACGCGAAGACGCAGATTCCCGTCTACTACTACATCTCGCCAAAGATCTGGGCGTGGAAGGAATACCGCATTCGCAACATACGCCGCGACGTGGACGAGCTGTTCTCGATTCTGCCGTTCGAGGTGGACTTCTACGAGAAGAAGCACCGGTACCCGATACACTATGTGGGCAATCCGACGGTGGACGAGATTGCCGACTTCCGCAGCCGCTACAGCGAGACAGCCGAGGGCTTCCTGCGGCGCAACGGCCTCGGGACCGACAAGCCGGTGATTGCACTGCTG
>CAVHJI010000011.1:2238-11356 GCA_963636255.1 Bacteroidaceae bacterium
GGAAGCCGCAAGCAGGAGATAAAGGACAACCTGCAGAAGATGACAGAGGCGGCTGCAGCGTTCACCGACTGCCAGACTGTGATAGCCGGAGCCCCTGGACTGTCGCCCGACCTGTACCGCCACTATCTGGGCGGAAGGGACGTGCCTGTGGTGTTTGGGCAGACCTACGAGTTGCTGACGCACGCACGTGCAGCGCTGGTAACATCGGGGACGGCGACACTGGAGACCGCCCTGCTGGGAGTGCCGCAAGTGGTGTGCTACTACATCGCCGGTGGTGCCGTGACAAGGCTGCTGAAGCGGCTGGTGCTGTCTGTGAGGTACATCTCGCTGGTGAACCTCATCGCCGGACGCGAGGTGGTGCGCGAACTGGTGGCGGACCACATGAGCGTGGAGCGCGTGAAGGCGGAGCTGTCGAAGATAGTCGGGGATGGCGTGCACCGCCAGCAGATGATTGACGGGTATGCCGAGATGTCGCGCCGTCTGGGAGAGCCTGGAGCCCCTGCCCGTGCCGCCAAGATTATCACTGGCTTACTGAGGAAATAGTGAAAAAAGTACGATATTTGCAGCCATGTTTGGAATAGCGACCATATTGGGCATCATATTCAAGGGCATGCTGATAGGCATGATAGTGTCTGCCCCCATGGGACCTGTAGGCGTGCTGTGCCTGCAACGGACTCTGAACAAGGGACGGTGGTTTGGCTTCGTGACAGGCTGCGGCGCTGCCTTGAGCGACCTGCTGTATGCCCTCATAACAGGCTACGGCATGAGCTTCGTGTTCGACTATATCAACAACAACATCTTCTGGCTGCAGCTCATAGGCAGCATGCTGCTGCTGGCATTCGGCTTCTACACCTTCCAGAGCAATCCGATGAAGTCCATCCGTCCGGAAGGGCAGAGAAACAGCAAAGCCTCGTACACCGGCAACTTCATTACGGCATTCTTCGTGACGCTGTCGAATCCGCTCATCATACTGCTCTTCATCGCTCTGTTTGCCCGCTTCTCGTTTGTCGACGAGGGGACGCTGCTGACGGAGTCGGTGGCTGGCTATGTGTCGATAGTGACAGGAGCACTGCTGTGGTGGTTCATGCTGACCTCGGGCGTGGCGAAGCTGCGCGGACAGTTCAATGTGCGGGGCATCTGGATTCTGAACCGCATAATCGGCGGTACGGTGATGGCGGTGTCGGTGATTGGACTGGCGTTCACACTGCTGGGACAGTCGTTGTACTGATAGAAGAAGAGGTAACTATTACATAAAAAAGACAGTGGGCTGAACGATGAGAGTGGCGGAAGAGCTGAGGAAGACGAACATTGCAGAGTATCTGCTCTACATGTGGCAGGTGGAGGACCTGCTGCGTGCCAACCATTGCGACATGGACCGGGTGCGGCAGAACATACTGCCGGCGTTTGCCGAGGCAGACCGCGCCGAGGAAGACAAATGGCTGTCGGAGCTGTGCAACATGATGCTGACCGAAGGCGTGACCGAACGCGGACATCTGCA
This sequence comes from Bacteroidaceae bacterium, assembly GCA_963636255.1. Lineage (GTDB taxonomy): Bacteria > Bacteroidota > Bacteroidia > Bacteroidales > Bacteroidaceae > Bacteroides. The sequence goes on from CAVHJI010000011.1 coordinate 3,737, forward strand.
GATAAACAAGAACGTGCTGTCGGAGCTGACCGACCTGCACCTGGCACTGCTGGCGTCGCCGAAGTTCCCATTCTACAGTGCGGCGTACTACAACGCCCTGCCTTTCATCGTGGAGCTGCGCGGCAAGGAGGGCGACGAGGTGCTGCCCGAGATAGAGACGTGCTTCAATGCCCTCTACGGAGAGCTGACGCTGAAGCTGCAGAAGAAGCCCATCAGCGAAGAGACACAGCGTGCACTGCGGTCGATTTCGAAGATGGTGGCAATGCTGGCACAATACTATGCCGACGAGCGCAGCGGCAAGCTGAAGACGGATGACGACGACGCAGAATAGACAAAGGGACAGACACACGGAGTTCCACATACTAAACAAAGTTCTACACAAACACGAAGAAGATGATGAAACACAACAAACACACAGATGCAATGCTCTCGATGTTGCCGGTGGCGGTGCTGATAGTGCTGCTGGTGATAGTGATACGCCAATTCGGCAGCGACGCCCTCGACGGAGCCAGCCAAGTGGCACTGACGGTATCGGCGGGCGTAGCCTGTCTCATTGCAATGCGGCACTTCAACGTGCCATGGCGCAAGCTGGAGACGGGCATACAGGACAGCATTAGCGGCGTCACGTCGGCACTGCTGATTCTGCTGCTCATCGGTGCACTGGCGGGAATGTGGATATTGAGCGGCGTGGTGCCGTCGCTGATTTACTACGGTCTGCAGATAATGCATCCGAAGTTCTTCCTCGTCTCGACATGCATCATCTGCTGCCTCGTGTCGTTGCTGACCGGCAGTTCGTGGAGCACCATAGCAACAATAGGCATTGCACTGCTGGGCATCGGTCAGGCACAGGGCTTCGACGAAGGACTGGTGGGAGGAGCCATAATATCGGGCTCGTACTTTGGCGACAAGATGTCACCGCTGTCGGACACCACGGTACTGGCATCGTCGATGTCGGAGACACCGCTCTTCACGCATATACGCTATATGGTTATAACCACCGTGCCGGCGATAGTCATCACGCTGTTGATCTTCACCGTGCTGGGACTGATGCATACAACGGCTGACGGCGGCGGAGTGGCGGTCTACACCGAATCACTCAGTTCGCACTTCAACATCACTCCGTGGCTGCTGATTGTGCCGGCAGCAACATTCCTGCTGATTGCACGCAAGATGCCGGCGCTGATAGTCTTGTTCCTCGGAACACTGTTCGGCGTTGTCTTCGCACTGATATTCCAACCCCACATCCTGGCTGAGGTGGCAGGAGCAGCACAGCCCGATGCCGAGAGCCTGTTTGTCGGCGTCGTGCGTGGCATCTACGACTCCACGTCAATCGACATGGGGAATGAGCTGGTGACAGAACTTGTGGCGACGAATGGCATGACGGGCATGCTCAACACCATATTCCTGATTATCTGTGCAGTGTCGTTCGGCGGATGCATGACGAGCAGTGGCATGTTGCAGCAGATAACCAATCTCATCCTGCCGCTGACACGCAAGCGTGCCGGGCTGGTGGCATCGACGGTGGGAACGGGAATATTCATGAATGGTGTGGCATCTGACCAGTACCTGGCGGTAATCATCACCGCCAACATGTATAAAGGTGTGTATGCTGAGCGGGGCTACGAGAACCGGCTGCTGAGCCGCAGCATCGAAGACTCGGCGACGGTGACATCGCCGCTGTTCCCGTGGTCGAGCTGTGGAATGACGCAGGCAACCATACTGAACGTGCCGACCATAACCTATCTGCCGTACTGCTTCTTCAACCTGCTGTGTCCGGTCATGAGCATAATCGTGGCCCTGACAGGCTTCAAGATCTACAAGCGCGTCGCCGGCAAGGAAGCTTAAAAGCGTGCTAAGTTAAGCGTGTTATGTGTTGCATGCACTTCCCGTACCAGTCACGTAAAACATAACACATTCTATATTCCACGTAACGCTTAACACGTTGGAAAACTTTGAGTAAATAGCTTGTTCATGTTTGACATAAATGAGTAACTTTGCATAAAGCAAGGATCTAATATTATGCAATACAACATGGAAAAGCTTAAGAAACATTTTCTGAGGGTTGCCGCCGTGACTTCGACAGTAGCCCTCTGTGCCGCCTGCGGTCCTACGTATGACGTGGCACAACCTCTCGACAACTGGACATCCAGCACCAACGGGAAAGTCAACGGAACAGAGATAAGCGTCGGCAGTGGAGAGACGCTGAAGGCTCAGGGCGACTACAAGAACTTCTACCTCACGGGCGAAGCCTTCGCCGACAATGGCGCCGAGGCAGGACTGATGTTCCACTCCGACGGCACTTCGGGCTATGAGGTGCTGTTCCACAACGGCCCGATTGACGGGACGCGCAAGACGGGCAGTCTCTCGTCTGTACGCAACCTCTACCGCTCGCTCGCCGACGACGGACAGTGGTTCAACTTCGAGGTAGCCGTACGCGGCAAGAATATATCGGTGAAGGTGAACGGCACGGACGTAGTCTGCTACACTGAGCCGGAAGCTCCCTACCGCACAGAAGAGCATTCGAAACAGCTGCTCTCCCACGGAGCCTTTGCCATCGTGGGCAAACAGGGCAACATGAAGTTCCGCAATCTGCAGGCTACGATGCTACACGACGACGTGGTCAATCCCAACGACACCATGCCCGTCATCGACGAACAGAACGACGACATAATACGTCTGCAACAGCAGAACTTCCCCGTCATAGACTATCACGTGCACCTCAAAGGCGGCTTGACAAAGGAGCAGGCTCATGCCATGTCGATGAACTACGGCATCAACTACGGCGTGGCTCCCAACCTCGGTGAAGGCGGCGTGGGACGCATGCTCGCCAACGATGACGAGGCAAAGGAATACTACAATGAGGTGAAGCCGCTGCCGTTCCTCATGGGCGCACAGGGCGAAGGCCGCCGCTGGGTTGTGACCTTCTCGTCGGATGTGATTGGCATGTTCGACTACTTCTTCACCGACGCCATGACGGTTGTCGACAAGGGACGCATCTGCCGCATCTATCGTCCGGAAGAGGAACTGAAGGACGGACGCACCAACCAGCAGTATATGGACATGATTGTGGACCAGACCGTGAAGATCCTGACCAATGAGCCTGCCGACATCTTCGCAAATGCGACCTATATCCCCGACGACATGAACGCCGACTACGCCCAGTACTGGACCGACGAGCGTGTTGACCGTGTGCTCGACGTGCTCGAGAAGTACGACATCGCGCTGGAGATAAGCCCGCGCTACAAGATTCCGAGCCTGGACGTGATTAAGAAGGCAAAGGCTCGCGGACTGAAGTTCACCTTCGGAACGAACAATGTCGATGCAAACTTTGGCAAGCTGGAATATGCCATAGAGGCCATCAAGGAGTGTGGACTGACAGCAGACGACATATGGTTCCCGTCGATGAGCAAGCGCAAGGACCACAAGGCTGTCGACTACAATCACTTCGGTGACAAGAAGTAACGCAACAGACTTTATCTGCTCTCAAAGGATGCCCGTCCATAAATCAATATGGACGGGCATCCTTTTTTTTCCATCACTTCAACGGCGGCATTCTGCCTTTGGAGTTATGCCCTTATCCGCAAGAAGCCGAGCCTGATTACTGACTCCGAACCGTCACTTTCCACGGTACGACACTGCCGCGATGCTGTAGCTAAAAAAAGGCAAAAAAAACGAAGCCATCCGCCGATTTTACACTTACATATAAGGGAAACAGCGTATATTTGTGACTTAATTCAACAACGCGTACATAAACATGGACGAAACAAAAGAACTTATAAAAAGCATTACAGAAGGGATACAAGAGAAGAAGGGCAAGGGCATTGTTATAGCGGACCTGACCGAGATTGACGACACGATATGCAATTACTTCATAATATGCGAAGGCAATTCGCCCAGTCAGGTGGCAGCCATCGTCGATGCCATAGGCGAGAGCACACGCAAGAAGCGGAAGACCAAGCCAATAGGCATTGACGGACTTGAAAACGCGCAGTGGGTGGCTATGGACTATGCCAATGTACTGGTACATGTGTTCCAGCCTGAGCCAAGACACTTCTACGACTTGGAGCACTTGTGGGCGGATGCTCGGCTGACACAGATCCCTGACCTGGACTGACACACTTACGGAGACTTATCATGAGCGATAACAACATAAACAACAACGCAGACGGTAGCGGCGGCACGCCCACCGGCGGCAACGCCAACAAGAACGCAGGGAAACGTGGCGGTGGTGGAATGAACATGCGCTTCAGCCTGAACTGGCTGTATATGATGATAGCCCTGACATTGTTCGGACTATACTTCATGAACGATGACCAGCAGTCGGAGCGTGAGATATCCTACACCGACTTCCAGCGTTACGTGCAAAGTGGCTACGTGTCGCGTGTCATTGGCTACGACGACAACACTGTAGAGGCTTATATCAAGGCCGAGAACGCAGCACAGGTGTTCGGCGAGAGCAACGACAGACGGTTGGGCGGACACGACACAATGGTCAGCACAGAAGCGCCTTCGCGTGAAAACCTTGGCGAGTTCCTGGACAAGGAGCATGAGCTGGAGCACTTCAACGGCACGGTGGCATACAAGCAGAAGCAGAACTACAACTGGGTGCTGTTCTGGCAGATAGTGCCGCTGGTAGTCTTCATCGGCTTCATCATCTACCTGTCACGGCGTATGGGCAGCGGCATGGGAGCCGGCAGTGGAGGCATCTTCAACGTAGGCAAGTCGAAAGCACGCCTGTTCGAGAAGGAGTCGTCGGAGAAGGTCACGTTCAAGGACGTTGCCGGACTGGCAGAAGCCAAGCAGGAGGTAGAGGAGATAGTGGAGTTCCTCAAGAGTCCGCAGAAATATACCGACCTCGGTGGAAAGATTCCCAAAGGCGCACTGCTGGTAGGTCCTCCGGGAACAGGAAAGACATTGCTTGCCAAAGCTGTTGCCGGCGAAGCCAACGTACCCTTCTTCTCACTGGCAGGCTCCGACTTCGTGGAGATGTTTGTCGGTGTGGGAGCATCGCGTGTGCGTGACCTCTTCCGTCAGGCAAAGGAGAAAGCCCCATGCATAGTCTTCATCGACGAAATCGACGCTGTGGGACGTGCACGTTCGCATGCACCTGCCATGGGAGGCAATGACGAGCGCGAGAACACGCTTAACCAGCTGCTCACGGAGATGGATGGTTTCGGGTCGAACAGCGGTGTCATAATACTGGCAGCCACAAACCGTGTCGACGTTCTGGACAAGGCTCTGCTGCGTGCAGGACGTTTCGACCGTCAGATAAACGTAGACCTGCCCGACCTAAACGAACGTCGCGAGATCTTTAAAGTGCATCTGCGTCCTATAAAGATCGACAAGAATCTCGACATCGACCTCTTGTCGCGGCAGACGCCGGGCTTCTCCGGTGCCGACATTGCCAACGTATGCAACGAAGCTGCACTGATAGCCGCACGCCATGGCAAGAAGTTCGTGGAGAAGCAGGATTTCCTCGATGCTGTAGACCGCATCGTAGGCGGACTGGAGAAGAAAAACAAGATAACAACCGAGGACGAACGCCGCTCGATAGCCATACACGAAGCCGGACATGCCTCGATATCTTGGTTGCTGGAATATGCCAACCCGCTGATAAAGGTCACCATTGTGCCTCGCGGACGTGCATTGGGTGCGGCATGGTACCTACCCGAAGAGCGACAGATAACCACCACCGAGCAGATGCTGGACGAGATATGTGCCACACTGGGCGGACGTGCTGCCGAAGAACTGTTCCTCGGTCGCATATCGTCGGGGGCTGTGAACGACCTGCAAAAGGTGACGCAACAGGCTTTCGCCATGGTGACATATATGGGTATGAGCAGCAAGCTGCCGAACCTGAGCTACTATGGAGCCAACCAGAACGAGTACAGCTTCAACCGTCCGTACAGTGACCAGACGGCATTGCTGATAGACGAAGAGGTGAAGCGCATCGTCAATGAGCAGTATGAACGTGCCAAGCAGATACTCTCCGAGCACAAGGATGAGCACCGCCGTCTGGCACAACAGCTCATCGAGAAGGAAGTAATCTTCGCTGAGGATGTGGAGGCTATATTCGGCAAACGTCCGTGGGCATCGCGCTCGGAGGAGATAATCAGTGCCAACCGCATATCGAGCGAACAGAAAGAAGCTCACGAGCGTCAGGAGAAGCAGGACGAGCAACAAGATAAGAAGGAAGAGCAACCCGAGAAGCAAGACGAGCAACAATGAGGAACTTCGTAATACGCACAGTAACAGGGATAGTGTTTGTGGCTGTGATGGTGGGATGTATCCTACTTAGCCCACTATCGTTCGGTGTGCTGTTCGCTATAGTCAGCGCACTCACGGTGTTTGAGTTCTCACGTCTCATGAGCGAGAACGGTGAGGCACACGTGAACTGTACAGCCAATGCACTTGGCGGCGCATACCTGTTCATGGCATTCATGGTCTGGTGTGCCGACGTGACCAACGTCAGCGTGTTCCTGCCGTACCTGCTGTTGCTGATGTACCTGATGATATCGGAGCTTTACCTCAAGAAGGAGAACCCGCTTGGCAACTGGGCATGCTCCATGCTGAGTCAGGTTTACATTGCCTTGCCTTTAGCCTTGTTGAACGTGATAGCGTTCCAGAACGACATAACGACAGGCTCCGTGGCATACAATCCCGTGATGCCGTTGTCGATATTTGTCTTCCTGTGGCTCAACGATTCGGGAGCCTACCTGAGCGGCAGTCTGCTGGGACGGCACAAGCTGTTCGAGCGCATATCGCCACACAAGTCATGGGAAGGCAGCATTGGTGGAGCCGTGCTTTCCGTAGCGGCAGCCATAGCTTTGTCGCTGCTATTCCATGGGATTATGAACATGTGGCAATGGATTGGACTGGCACTGACGGTGGTGGTGTTCGGCACATGGGGTGACCTGACCGAATCATTGCTAAAGCGTCAGCTTGGCATCAAGGATTCCGGGCACATACTGCCTGGACACGGCGGCATGCTGGACCGCTTCGACAGTTCACTGATGGCAATACCGGCAGCCACCATCTACCTGTATCTGCTCATCTACGTGTGAGTGGAGATAGTTTTGAACAAGCATAACGGATACAACAAAAGCACATATTACAATTATGGCAGAAATCAAGAGCGAAACGACAGGCGACAGCAAGAAGAGCCTGAACTTCATTGAACAGATTGTTGAGAAAGACCTCGCCGAAGGCAAGAACGGCGGACGCGTACAGACACGTTTCCCGCCAGAGCCCAACGGCTACCTGCACATCGGTCATGCCAAAGCCATCTGCTTGGACTTCGGCATAGCAGCCAAGTATGGTGGCGTGTGCAATCTGCGCTTTGACGATACCAACCCCACGAAGGAAGACATGGAGTACATCGATGCCATCAAAGAAGACATCAAGTGGTTGGGATTCCAGTGGGGACACGAATACTATGCCTCCGACTACTTCCAGCAACTGTGGGATTTTGCCATAACACTGATAAAGGAGGGTAAAGCCTATATCGACGAGCAGTCGTCGGAGCAGATAGCTGCACAGAAAGGTACGCCCACACAGCCCGGTACGCCCAGCCCATACCGTGACCGACCGGTAGAAGAGAGCCTCGAGCTGTTCCGCAAG
>CAVHJI010000011.1:11366-23728 GCA_963636255.1 Bacteroidaceae bacterium
AGAGATAGCCGCACAGAAAGGCACACCTACCCAGTCTGGACAGAACTCGTCTTACCGCAACCGTCCAGTAGAGGAAAGCCTCGCCCTGTTCGAGGAGATGAACTCGGGCAAGATGGAGCCTGGCACCATGGTGCTCCGCGCCAAGATAGACATGGCAAGTCCTAACATGCACTTCCGCGACCCGATAATGTATCGCGTAGTGAACCATCCGCATCCACACACGGGAACGAAGTGGAAAGCATACCCAATGTATGACTTCGCGCACGGACAGAGCGACTACTTCGAAGGTGTCACACACTCGCTGTGTACGCTTGAGTTCGTGCCTCACCGTCCGCTCTACGACCTGTTTGTAGACTGGGTGAAGGAAGGCAAGGACCTGGACAACAACCGTCCGCACCAGTATGAGTTCAACAAACTGAACCTTAACTACGTGTTGCTGAGCAAGCGCAACCTGTTGGTTCTGGTCAAGGAAGGTCTCGTTAGCGGATGGGACGACCCACGAATGCCGACACTCTGCGGATTCCGCCGTCGTGGCTACTCGCCCGAATCTATCAAGAAGTTCGTCGACAAGATTGGATACACCACATACGATGCCCTGAACGACTTCGCCCTGTTGGAGAGTGCAGTGCGTGAAGACCTTAACGAGCGTGCCACACGTGTGTCGGCAGTGCTGCATCCACTGAAGCTGACCATCACAAACTATCCTGAAGGACAGGTTGAAGAGATGGAAGCAGTGAACAATCCCGAGCGTCCCGAAGAGGGAACGCACAAGATTGAGTTCAGCCGTGACCTATGGATTGAGCAGGATGACTTCATGGAAGATGCACCGAAGAAATACTTCCGCATGACCCCAGGACAGGAAGTGCGACTGAAGAACGCATACATCGTGAAATGCACCGGATGCCGCAAGAATGCAGATGGCACAGTAGAAGAGGTATTGTGCGAGTACGACCCAGAGAGCCGCAGTGGACTGCCTGGAGCTAACCGCAAGGTTAAGGGCACCATACATTGGCTGAGCCGCAACCACTGCATGGAAGCCGAGGTGCGTCTGTATGACCGTCTGTGGAAAGCAGAGAACCCGCGCGACACATTGCAGGAGATTCGTGACGAGAAGAACTGCGATGCACTGACTGCAATGAAGGAGATGATTAATCCCGATTCGCTGGAGGTGCTCGAGCACTGCTACATAGAGAAGTTTGCACATGGAATGAAGCCACTGACGTATCTGCAGTTCCAGCGCATAGGCTACTTCAATGTCGACAAGGATTCGACGGCAGAGAAGATGGTCTTCAACCGCACCGTGGGTCTCAAGGACACGTGGGGAAAGATTAAACAATGACAGACAGAAATCCACTATCGAAGAATGAAAGACGGCTGTTCGACCTTGTGAAAGCATACGAGCAGGATGGCGGCATTGTCGGCACAACAGAGTTTGAGCCGGAGGACTATGCCGACATCATCGACTGGTATGATGCCAACTACATGAACCGCAAGGCGGACGAGGCAATGGACAGAGCACTGACCGCATATCCCGAAAATACGGAGCTGATGGTGCAGGAGGCTAACCGTCTGATTTCTGGAGGACAGTATGAGCAGGCAGAAAGGATATGTTCGTCGCTCGACGACACCACATCGGCTGACCTTACATTGCTGAAAGCACGCATCATGTTGCTCAACGGCAAGGATGCCGAAGCTCAGCAGTTGCTCAGCGACTTCGGCTTCGACCTGCTCGACCCTGTGATGGTGGCATGCATGTATCTTGATTCTGAACGTCCTGACATGGCTCGACGATGGCTTGACGGAGAATTTGAGTACGGCAGCGACGAGATGCCTAAGGATGAGTTCTACTACTCCACCCTTGCCAACTGCGAATTTGCATCACGCCACTACGACAAGGCGTTGCAAATCTTCGACCGTCTGCTCGACAAAGATCCGTTCTCATCGTTCTACTGGTTATGTGAGGCTAAGTGCCACTTCATGCAGGGAGAATACAGCAAGGCTATCGAAGCCTGCGACTTTGCCGTGCTTAACGACAGTGAGTTTTGCGAAGCATATATGTTGCGGGCATTCACAAACGTGCTCATCGGCAACAACTGTCAGGCAAAGGATGACTACATACACGGCATGAAGGAGAGCGACGAGATTGCCGCAACCGTGGCAGAATATGTCGGAGACAGCCTGCTGTCGCAACAGGGAGACGAGAAGTGGGAGCAGATGATGCGCATAATAGACCTCGACATCGACAACGGCAATCTGTGTCGCGAGGATAAGGGCATACAGTATCTGCGCAAGGGCTTGTGTCTGTCGCGCATGGGACGTCACGAAGAGGCCATGGAGATGATGCGGACAGCCTACACGCTGAACCCGCACGACACGGAGGCAATGCTCTATGAGGGGCACGAATATGCAGTGACAGACAGACTTGACGAGGCACGCACCTGTTGGAAGATGGCTCTATGCACGGCAGACAGTGTGCTGACAGACTACGAGATGTACACACGCATCGGAGCATACCTGTTTGAAACCGGACACATCGAAGAGGCAATGAAGTACGTGGAACGGGCACGCGACAAGAATCCCGATATCCCTTCAATCAACGTTGCATTGCTATCGATGGCTCTGCTGCTGTGCGACAAGAAGCAGATCAAGAAGTATAACCGCATGTGTGCCAGCATGATGTCCGACAGCTATATAGACGAAGCATTGGAGCTGATTAAGTCGGGCGACACGAAGTTCATAATGTTCCTGACAAACAGAATCAACGAAGGATTGGCTGGCGAGAGGCCGGGAGACTGGAACACGCTTTAGTATATACATATATATATATAAGGAGAGAGAGAAGAAGAGGATATATGCAATCAGTAATATTCATACAATGGTGCCTTGACCACTTGAACTATTGGACCATTACGCTACTCATGGCGATAGAGAGTTCGTTCATTCCCTTCCCGTCGGAAGTTGTGGTACCTCCAGCTGCATGGAAGTCGGCTTCCGACCCCGACTTGAACGTCTTCCTCGTTGTTGTAGCAGCCACAGTCGGAGCCAACATAGGAGCGCTGGTCAACTATTATCTGGCAATGTGGTTGGGACGACCTATAATCTACAGATTTGCCAACAGCCGCTTCGGCCACATGTGCCTCATTGATGCAGAGAAGGTGGAACGCGCCGAGGATTACTTCCATAAGCATGGAGCAGTCTCGACATTCGTTGGCAGACTGATACCTGCAGTGCGGCAGCTCATCTCAATACCGGCAGGACTGGCACGCATGAAGATGGGACACTTCCTGCTCTACACCACACTCGGTGCCCTGACATGGAACACCATACTGGCTGCAATCGGCTATTATCTGTCGACCATTCCAGGCATAGAGACAGAGGAACAGCTATTGGAGAAAGTGACGGTCTACAGCAGTGAGATTGGATACGTGTTCATCGGCATCGGAGTGCTGATTGTGGCGTATCTTATATATAAAGGTACAAGGAAATGACACTTGATTAATTAAAAGACAATAACAGCAACGATTATGGAAATACATACATGGTTTGAGTGCAAGATACAGCACGAGAAGACAATAGAGAATGGATTGACGAAGGTCTCGACCGAGACATATCTGGTGGATGCACTGAGCTTCACCGAAGCAGAAGCGCGCATCACCGAAGAGATGGCTCCGTTCGTGATGGGCGGATTCAAGGTGCTGGGCATCAAGAAAGCCAACTACAGCGAGCTGTTCGCTATGGAGGACGGCACTGCCGACAAGTGGTTCAAGGGCAAGCTGATGTTCATCACACTCGATGAGAAGAGCGGCAAGGAGAAGAAGCAGTCAACGAACATACTGATACATGCATCCGACCTGCCCGACGCACTCAAGAAGACTCAGGAGGGAATGGAAGGAACAATGGGCGATTACTCTATAGCATCGCTGTCGGAAACACCTATAATGGATGTCTTCCCCTATGAGGCTCCGGCATCAAAACCTGAAATGGAGCAATAAATATAACAGAGACATATCGGGAGGAAGAGCACACGGTCATGACGACGATAGCAGAAAACATAAAGGCTCTTGACAGCGAGCTCCCCGAGGGAGTGAAGCTGATAGCCGTGTCGAAGAACCATCCGAGCGACGCAATAATGGAGGCTTATGCCGCCGGACAACGCCGCTTTGGAGAGAACCGTGTGCAGGAGATGACGGCCAAGCATGAAGTACTGCCCAAGGACATCGAGTGGCACCTGATAGGACATCTGCAGACAAACAAGGTGAAATATATTGCCCCCTACGTCTACATGATTCACGGCATCGACAGCTTCAAGCTACTGCAGGAAGTAGACAGACAGGCTGCAAAGGCAGGACGCACCATCAAGTGCCTACTGCAAATCCATATTGCCAAAGAAGAGACAAAATTCGGCTTCAGCCCCGATGAATGCCGACACCTGTTGGCTGAAGAGCCATGGCAGGGACTCCAGCACGTGAGCATCTGCGGACTGATGGGCGTTGCCACAAACACCGACGACACATGTCAGGTGAAGAGCGAGTTCAGTTCACTACAGCAACTGGCGGCAGAACTTAAGGCAGGACCCATGAACAGTAATGCCGACTTCTGCGAACTGTCGATGGGAATGACGCACGATTACCAGTTGGCTCTCGACTATGGATGCACCATGGTGCGCATCGGAACAAAGATATTCGGCGAGCGCGACTACTCGCAGAGGCTGTACTGAGAAAGATATCAGACCTTCAGGAGGGGTCACAGAGATGATGACATACGAGGAGACACTGCAATATCTATACGACAGCGTGCCAATGTTTCAGCGCATCGGCGGTGCTGCCTACAAGCCAGGACTTGACACAACATGCACGCTTGATGCACACTTCGGACATCCGCACACGGCATTTCGCACCATACATGTTGCCGGAACTAACGGCAAGGGGTCTGTATCGCATTCGCTGGCAGCAGTACTGCAGAGCGCAGGACATAGGGTCGGACTGTTCACGTCGCCACACCTCGTAGACTTCCGCGAACGCATTCGTGTCAACGGTGAGCCCATTAGCAAGGATTATGTCACTGAGTTTGTGGAGCACGAACGACCATTCTTCGAGCCGTTGCATCCGTCGTTCTTCGAGCTGACAACGGCAATGGCGTTCTGCTGGTTCAAGCAGCAGAGGGTGGATGTTGCCGTGATTGAAGTCGGACTTGGCGGACGTCTGGACTGCACAAACATCATCAGCCCCGACATCAGCGTGATAACCAACATCAGCTTCGACCACACACAGTTCCTCGGTAACACGCTCGAGAAGATTGCAGGCGAGAAAGCAGGAATAATAAAGCATGGCACTCCAGTGGTGATCGGTGAGACTCAAGACGAGACAAGACCCGTGTTCCTTGCGAAGGCAGAAGCAGAACAAGCACCAATATGTTTTGCCGATACGGAGCACACGCCGATGCCAGAAGGTATTGACTTTGAGTTGAAGGGAATTTATCAGAAGAAGAACCTGCAGACCATCATCGCCGCACTGGCTGTGCTGAGAGACAAGTGCGGATACAGCATCAGCGATGACAACATACGCTCAGGACTGTCGCACGTCGTGGAGCTTACAGGACTGATGGGACGTTGGCAGAAGTTGCACAACAACCCCACGGTGATATGCGACATCGGACATAACAGTGGAGGTATTGCCTACGTGGCAGAACAGCTACAGCAGCAGGCGTGCCGCACTCTGCGCATCGTCTTCGGAATGGTCAGCGACAAGGATGTTCGTGCTGCACTGCACCTGATGCCGCACCATGCCGTCTACTACTTCACACGTGCCAGCGTGAAGCGTGCCTTACCCGAGACAGAACTACAACGTATTGCCGAAGAGGAAGGACTACGTGGACGCACATTCCCGAACGTCACAGAGGCTGTCACCACAGCATTGAGGGAGAGCATGCCGGAGGACCTCGTCTTCGTAGGAGGCAGCAACTACGTCGTTGCAGATCTGCTCAGCAACAGGCAGAATCTGAACCTTTGACATTCCGTCAATAGTATTTCTCAATCAAGGCATCCACATTCGCGTCGCCCAACTCCTTGGCTTTCTCGAGCAACGGACGTGCTTCTTTATTCTTCTTGAGCTGGATCAGTGCCAAGCCCTTCAGTCTGTACAGGTCTGCATAATTGGGATTACGCTCCAAAGCTGCATCGAGCACGCTGACAGCTTCATTGTATTGTCCCACGGTGATGTGCACCGCAGCCAGTTCGGCTCTGTATGTTGCCTCATCGGGATTCATCTCAATGGCACGCTGATAGTCGTCCAGTGCACGCTGGTAGGCACGTGCACGCAGTTCAGACTGTCCGCGCAGTTGGTAGAAGACATCATTCACCTGTCCGTTCACCACCTTATAATACTCTTCGTAGTCCAACATGGCAGGACGTGCCATGTTTGCCTGCATGTAGATGCGTGCACGCTCCAACAGATAAGGAGCGGCAGACTGCGTGTATGGCTTACCGAAGGTGTTCAGACAGCTGTCCATCAGTGCAACGACCTCCTCTATGGGAGCCTGCATCAATTCCTTGCTGTGAGCTGCACTGTAGTAGGAACTTGCTGAAGCGATGTTAGAGCTGTTCACCTTCTCGAAGGCTGCATAGGCTCCGGCATAATCCTGCTTGGCAAAGCAGATATCGCCTTCCAGCTGACTGTAGACAGGCGTTGCACTGATAGCTTCGGCTTGTTTCACAAGGTCCAGGGCCTTGTCCCATGTCCAGTCGCCATAAGGCTTGTCTGCCGACAGCAGGCAGTAGTTGTACACAATGTTCGCACACTGATAGAACACATCGGCGCGATTGTCATCGTCAGAGCGGTTCATAGCCTCCTTCATGTCAGCCTCAACGGTTTGCATATCTGCATTCTGCTGTGCGAAGCAGAACTGTGCACGGCGCATATAGCCGTCTGCCGAGTCAGGATATTTCTTGATGAAATCGTCCAGCATCACACGATAGTCTGCCGCACTGACGGTGGTCGATGCCATATACAGCATCACCAGAGCCTGACTCTCATCGTCCGGCAGTCCTTTCTTGATGCCTATATCGCTCAGTGCGCCGTCGTTCAACGACAGTGCGTTAAGGCTCAAGGCTGCGCCGAAGCGTGCATCAAGGGCAAAGCAGGTGTTCTTGCTGCTGTCGTCCGATGATGACGGAAGCTGTGCTATGCCGAATACCTGTCCCTCAGCATTCACCAACGGACAGCTTGCCATCTTGTCGCGCAACGTCAGCTCCAGCGTGTAGTATCCGTATGAAGACTCTATCTTCGTCTCTTCGCTGACCTTTCCCTGTACGATATCACCACTCTGCTGCGTGGAGTAAGGCAGCAGATAGACACGTTCGCCCACGGCAGGAGCCTTCGTAGCCAACTGCAACGACTGACATTCCGTCGTCGTCTCGACGCGGAACTTCACTACATCGTAAATCTCATTGGCACCGAGAATCTCCGAAACCGGATATGTCTTACCGTCAAAGCCAATCACTTCTGCACGGGCAGCTCCGCGAAACAGTACGTAGTCCGACAGTGCAATGCCATCTGCCGCGATATAGAAACCATTGCCAGTGCCTAACATCTTGTCTGCAGCATCGTAGGTGATGACCGAGAACACAGCCTGTCTGGCTTTGTTTGCCCAACGCGGAGTCTGGGCAGCGGCTGTCTGCATGAGGCATGTTGCCAATGCTATCAGTAACAGTAATCTTGTCTTCATCAGTAGTAAAAATAATGCTCTATGTGTGTTAATCTCTATTCTCATCCGTTGTCCAGCAGCGACCGGGCATTGTTCAGCGCAGCTTCTGTCACGGCTGTGCCGCTCAGCATATGTGCAATCTCCTCTACACGTCCGTCGTGGTCCAGCTTCTGCATACGGCTCACGGTGCCGTGTCCATTTTCCTGTTTGTAGACGCGGAAGTGTGCCGTGCCCTTAGCTGCTATCTGTGGCAGATGCGTGATGCAGATGACCTGCCTACCGTTGCGGCTCATGTTTTCCATCATGGCTGCCATGCGTGCTGCTATCTCACCCGATACGCCCGTGTCTATCTCGTCGAACACAATGACGGGCATCTGCCTCAGCTGTGCTGCCAATGCCTTCACTGCCAGCATGACGCGCGACAGTTCACCGCCGGATGCCACCTCCTGCAGTGGCTGCAGACGTGTGCTCTTGTTTGCCGAGAACAGGAAGCAGACGTTGTCTGCACCATTTGGACCGATGTTCTTCCTTGGCGACACGTCCACGCCAAAGCGTACGTTGGGCATGCCCAGCTCCACCAGACTGTCGGTTATCGCCTGCCGCATCGACTCTGCCGCCGACTTGCGCCTTGCGGTTATGATGACAGCCTGCTCTTCCAACACGTGGTAGAGATGACCGACACGCTGTTGCAGCTCGTCTATGCGGTCGTCTGCCGATGTTATCTCTGAGAGCTTGCGCTCCATATCACCCTGCAAGACCAGCAGTTCCGCCACGGTCTGCAGATGATGTTTCTGTTGTAGGGAGTATATCAGGTTCAGTCTGTCTGTCACAGCCTGCAGGCGTTCCGGATTGTATTCCACATCCTCCCCCATCGCCTCCAGCTCGTAGTCCACGTCCTTCAGTTCGATGAGTGAGCTCTCCATGCGTGTGTGCAGCTCTCTTGCCGGAGCATACACCTGTCCTATGTCTGCCAGCAAGTCACAACATTCACGCAGGTCCGACAGCAGTCCACGGTCGTCCGACGAGAACAGTCGTGCAGCCTTATACAGGTTTTGCTTTATCTCCTCGGCATGTCCCAGCATGTCCTCTTCCTGTTCCAGCTCTTCCTGCTCGCCGTCGCGCAACTTCGCGTCCTGCAGCTGTGCCAGCTGGAATGTCAGATATTCTTCATCACTCTTGTTCTTCTCCACGCGGTCTCTAAGCTCACACAGCTCACGGTCGGCATCTCTCCAGTTACGGTATGCCTCATGCAATCCTTGCAGCTCGTCTCCATCTTCTGCCACTGTGTCGAGCATGTCTGTCTGGAAGTCTTCGCTGCCAAGCTGCAAATTCTGATTCTGTGAGTGTATGTCGACAAGCCGCGAGCCAAGCTCTTTTATCACCGCCAGCGACACAGGCACGTCGTTGATGAACGCACGGCTCTTGCCGGTGTCGTACACCTCACGTCGCAAGATCGTCTCGTCGTCATAATCCAGGTCGTTCTCTTCGAAGAAAGGCTTTAGTCCAAAGCTTCCTATGTCGAAACGTCCCTCTATGACACACTTGTGCTCGCCTTCTCTTATGGACTTGATATCGGCACGTTGGCCGAGCAGCAAGTTCAGTGCATCAAGCACTATTGACTTGCCGGCTCCGGTCTCACCTGTTATGACGGTGAATCCTGCCTCAAGGTCTAAATGCAGCTTGTCAATCAGCGCATAATTGGTAATGTCGACAGATAGCAACATGTGTACTTGTGTGGGTGCTTACACTCATTTCTTGCCGAACTCACGCATGCGGATGCGTGTCAGTGCAGCCTTTGTGTTCAAGGAGAAGTCGCTGTTCTGTATCCAACCGTAGTATCCGGAATCGTGTTTCAGCACCTCCGTCACCAGCTGTCCTTTATACTTACCGAAGTTGAAGACTTCCTCGCCCTTATCGTTGTAGACCATGCGTCCGGCAAAGTCAACATTGCGAGTGAACGACGAGAATGCCGACAGCGACTGGACGTCGTTCTTCAACTGCGGATAGCGGTCGAGCTGTGCCTTCAGCACCTCGTATGTGGCACGTGTATCGCCTTCTGCTGTATGTGCATCGTCGAGGTTCTTGTTGCAGTAGAACTTATATGCCGCCGACAGCGTGCGCTGCTCCATCTTGTGGAATATTACCTGCACGTCAATGAAGCGGTGGCGTGTAAGGTCTATGTCTACGCCTGCACGTATGAACTCCTCTGCCAGCAATGGAATGTCGAAGCGGTTTGAGTTGAATCCTGCAAGGTCGCATCCCTGGATATCTGCAGCCAGCGTGCGTGCCACTTCCTTAAACGCAGGACAATCCTTCACGTCCTCGTCCTTGATGCCATGCACTGCCGTAGATTCCTCAGGTATGTGCATACCCGGGTTGATGCGCATGGTCTTCGACTCTTCGTTGCCGTTTGGCCACACCTTCAAGATGCAAATCTCCACGATGCGGTCGGTGATTATGTTTGTGCCCGTGGTCTCCAGATCGAAGAACACCAGCGGGTTCTGTAAGTTCAGTCTCATCTTTTCCCTACTTCAAGTTCAATCGTTAAGCATCATCGGCATCAGCAGCATCAGCAGCTCTTCGTTATCCTCCTGGCTTGTCGGCACGATAACTCCCGCCCTCGACGGGTCAGCCAGCTCTATGACGATTTCGTCTGAGGCTATGTTTGTCAGCATCTCAATGAAGAACGTTGCCTTGAATCCGATCTTCAAGTCCGTACCATCATATTGGCAAGCAATTGACTCCTTGGCAGAGGTGGAGAAGTCAATGTCCTGCGACGACAGCGTCAGTTTGTCCTGCTCCAGTACCAATTTAATAAGGCTGCTTGCCTGCGACGAGAATATCGACACGCGACGCAGTGCAGCGACAAGTGTCTGACGGTCTACGGTGACGCGATACGGGTTGTTCTGTGGTATCACAGAGTTATAGTTAGGATAGCGGCCCTCGATGAGGCGACAGCGCAACTTGTAGCCATCAGCCTCAATAGCGGCATTACGGTCGTCGAATGCCAACGACACCGTGTTACCATCCTTAGTCAGTATATTCTTTAGCAGTCCGGCAGGCTTCTTGGGCAGTATGAAGGTGGCATTGCCACTGCCATGCGCAGCAAATGTGCGGTTACGTACCAGCTTGTGGCCATCAGATGCGACCATCGTAATGTTCTCTGTCGTTATATCGAAGCATATACCGTTCATCACAGGACGCAGCTCATCGTCGGCAATGGCGAAGAACGTGCGGCTTATGCCAGCCAGCAACACTGCCGGTTCCATCTCTACCGTTGTGACACCTTCGCCCATGTCTGCCAACTGTGGGAACATATCGGCATTCTGCCCTATCAGGCTGTATTCTCCGTTCTGATATTCCACCTTCACAGCCATCGTCGTTTCGTCAACAGTGAATGTCAACGGCTGGTCAGCACCCTCGCGCAATGCATCGAGAAGCTTTTTCGCTGTTATGGCAATGCGACCATCATTGTCTTTCTCTACGAGGGCAACAGTGGTTGTCATCACCGTCTCGCCGTCCGATGCTGTCACCAGCAGTTCGTCACCTTGAACGTCAAACAGGAAACAGTCGAGTATCGGCAGCGTGTTCTTGGAGTTCAACACGCGGCTTATGATTTGCAGATGTGCAGAAAGTTCTGTACTTGAGACTATAAACTTCATAATTCTTATGTGTAAATGTTAACCGTTCAGCAACGGGCGGCTACGTTGCCCGTTATACTCACAAAGATACATAGTCTTTTCCTAAATGCAACACCTCGCGGCAAAAAACCTCGGCAGACAGATGGCGGTTACATCAAAAGTCGTAACTTCGCATACGAAACACTTATTCAGTAAAAAAGTTTTTATATGGAATTTCAAGGAAAGATAATCAACGTGCTGCCAGTCCGTTCAGGCATCAGCAAGAACAGCGGTAACGAGTGGAAAGCTCAGCAATACGTCATCGAGAGCCACGGAGAATATCCGCGCAAGATGTGCTTCGAGGTGTTCGGCTCAGATAAAATAAGCCAGTTCAACATTCAGCCAGGCGAGGAAATGACCGTATCATTCGACATCGATGCCCATGAGTGGCAAGGCAAATGGTTTAACTCCGTACGCGCCTGGAAGGTTGACCGCACACCGGCAGCGCAGGGAACACCAGCAGAAGCTCCACAGTCTCAGCAGCAGACTCCGTTCCCGCCGACTTCCTCTGCCGATCCTTTTGTCTCTGCAGCACCTGCAAGCAACGACGACCTACCCTTCTGACGTAAGACGTCTGCCTCAGAGCGAATACTATGCTTTGTTGGGTCCTGGGCTTTGAATGATGGATATACTTTTTGTCCGCAGTACTTAAAGCGGGACTTAAAGTCTGGCCTCAGACGGTCATCCAGCACTCAAAGCCCAACACTCAACGTCAATGTTCATATCCATTTAGGTGCAAACCTTTCCCAGCCCAACTCTACCCCAAAATAGTTAGTACTACTTACTTGGCAAAGTAAGATATACTTCGATGGCAAAGTAAGTACTACTAACTTGTCCAAGTAAGTGCTATTTGCTTTTTTGCGGGAATATTGTCCCTCTGAGGACACATTAATGTTTCGAGTCGTAGACATTGATGTCCCCTGTTTTTCTCTTGACTTGTGCAAGTCTGTTCAAAAGCGTTTACCAACTGTTTACTAACCG
>CAVHJI010000012.1:0-6607 GCA_963636255.1 Bacteroidaceae bacterium
GTGGTTACACTGCGATGTGATGGACGGCGTGTTTGTGCCGAACATCTCGTTCGGATTCCCCGTGCTGAAGTATGTTGCAAACCTGTCGGAGAAACCGTTGGATGTTCATTTGATGATTGTGCAGCCCGAGAAGTTCATTCCTGAGGTGAAGGCTCTCGGTGCATATATCATGAATGTGCACTATGAGGCTTGCCCACATCTGCATCGCGTGATACAGCAGATACGTGATGCTGGCATGCAGCCTGCCGTGACACTCAACCCAGCCACGCCAGTGTCTTTGCTCAAGGACATTATCGGTGATGTGTACATGGTGCTATTGATGAGCGTTAATCCAGGTTTCGGTGGACAGAAATTCATTGAACACACAGTGGAGAAAGTGCGTGAGTTGCGCGACCTGATTGAAGAGTCAGGCTCCAAGGCTCTAATAGAAGTGGACGGTGGCGTTAACCTGAATACTGGAGCGCGGCTGGTTGAGGCTGGCGCCGACGTACTGGTTGCCGGCAATGCCGTCTTTGCTGCCGACGACCCGATGGCAATGATTGCCGCATTGGGAAATCTGTAATCTCCTGTGGGACAGCATCCGTTTCTGCGTCCCGTAGTGTTGCTGGCTGCCGGCATCACATTGGGCGATGCTCTGCCGTTGCCCGATTCCTGTTTCTATGTAGCTTTGCTTGTGTTGGCGGCAGTGCTGTCTGTGGCTATAGTGACACTGTGCCTGAAGAGTTGCGATGGCGTGATCTGGAACACACTGATTCTTGCGTGCGGCTACATGCTAATGAGCATGTGGATGGCGCGATCAGAACTCCCCGACGACGTTATCCCACAGAACGCCATCATGCAAGTCCGCGTGACGGCTGGGGCAGAAGAACGTCCACGTACAGTCCGATGCACTGTGGTTATCGAGCGTGCTGTCAGTCAGGACGGAACATCTGTTGAGGCTCTGCGCGGCAAGATGTTATTGGCATATGTCTCAAAAGATTCGGCATCCATGTCCATCCGTGACGGGGACGTGCTGATGTTGTCTGCACGGCTGACACCAAGGAGCCGTCTCAACGAGTCCGTCGACTTCGACTATGCAAGTTATCTGCGTCGTCAGGGCATTGCCACTACCGCTTTCGTGCGCAATGGACGCTGGAGTGTGCTCTCCCAATCAGATCATCCGGCGCTTATGCAGCGTATACACGCACTGCGCAATGATGCCATAGACACATACAGGAGGCTTGGCATCGACGGACAAAATCTGTCCGTGTTGACTGCTATGACCCTTGGCGACCGCTCCGAGTTGTCCGATGAGACCATGGACATGTATTCCCGTGCCGGAATAAACCATGTGCTTGCCATGTCGGGACTGCATGTCGGCATTGTCTATGGACTGCTACTGCTCGTCGTTGCTCCATTGTGGCGCCGTCGTCCACAGCTCAAACCTTTCATTGTGTCCCTCATAGTCGGACTGATGTGGTTCCTTGCTGTCTTCACTGGACTCTCTCCATCCATCGTGCGATCTGTAATCATGTTCACAGTACTTACAGTCGCATCCTTCATGACGGAGAGACCGCTGTCGATGAATTCATTGGCGTTCACTGCTTTCGTCATGTTGCTGGCACGTCCTGCATGGCTGTTTCATGTTGGCTTCCAGCTATCGTTTGCCGCTGTAGCATCAATCCTTCTCTTCAGCAATCGCATCAGCTCTAATTTCGGCCAGATCCGTGGCATTTGGGCATGGCTTACGGGCTCGGTGGCAGTGTCTGTGGCTGCACAAGTCGGCACTGCACCCATACTGATGTATGTATTCCATCAGCTGCCGGTGCACTTCCTGCTGTCCAATCTGTTGGTGGTACCCATAGTCACGGCATTGCTCTACCTGGCAGTCATCATCTTTGTCTGTATCCCGTTGCCATTGTTACAACAGCCTGTGGCATGGATTGCCGACACCTTATTGACATTGCAGAATGCCATTGTCGGTGGCATAGAGCGGCTGCCGCTTGCCGTCATCGACGGCATAGACATCAGTCTTGCCGAGGTGTTCCTGCTCTACGTCATCATGTTCCTTGCCGTGCGTGCCATAGACTGGCATACGCCGCAGCGCGTCATTCGTCTGCTTTCTGCCGTACTCATTCTCGTAGCCTTGCATCTTATGCAAATCTTGATGTGAGAAAAAAGCAGGTCCCCTTTGTTATTTTCTTTACCTTTGCACCCCTACGATAACCCCAATAAACGGTCAGAGGATATGCTAAAGCAGATAATCGAGAGACAGAAAGTCGAGCAGTTTGCCGCGTGGATGAAGGACTTCCGCAAGTTTGTCATAGTGGCTCATTCCAATCCTGACGGTGATGCTGTCGGGTCATCATTGGCACTGTGGCATCTTCTGCGTAGGTGCGGCAAGCGTGCCATCGTCATACTACCCAATGCCTATCCCGATTTCTTCAAGTGGATGCCAGGCAGCAGGGACATTATGGTTTATAGTCGGATGAAGGAAGTGGCAGACGGCTTCATAGCTGGTGCCGATGTCATCTGCTGTCTTGACTTCAACAGCCTGTCGCGTGTGGATAACATGAAGGAGTCCATCGCAGCATCATCGGCAAAGAAGATAATGATTGACCATCATCTCGACCCAGATGACTTCTGCGACATCACTGTGTCACATCCCGACCAGTCGTCGACGTGTGAACTATTGCTGCGTTTCTTCTGCGACCTTGGTCTGTACGGGCGCATCAATACTGATATTGCTACGTGCATCTACACGGGCATGATGACCGACACCGGCGGCTTCACCTACAATTCAAACCGTCCCGAAATATTTGGCATCATCAGCATGATGCTCACGAAGGGTATTGATAAAGATATGATTTACCGCAAGGTGAACTATAACTTCTCTGCCGGACGGCTCTACATGCAGGGCATAGTGCTAAGCAACATGGAGATTGTGTCCGAATGCCATGCCGCCATACTGACATTGTCACGCGAAGACGAGAAGAAGTATGGCGTGATGAAAGGTGATACCGAAGGTTTTGTGAACCTGCCGTTGCAGATTCGCGACGTTATACTGACGTGTTTCTTGCGCGAAGATACCGAACGCGATGTGGTGAAGGTGTCACTGCGCTCGGTAGGGGAGTTCCCGACAAATATCCTTGCCGGTGAGTTTGGCGGTGGAGGTCATAAGAATGCATCGGGTGGAGAGATACCCTCCGTGGATGTACAGAAAGCCAAAGAGCAGTTCAAGGCTGTGCTGATGCACTACAAGGAACAGCTGGACGAGTGCTTCGCTCAGCATCCCAAGTGATTTGTGGCACCTGATGCACCGGTTCTGGGCCTTGGATGTCTGATGTTGGATGGCCATAGGAAGCATAGATTGGTGAGGGTTGCACTAGCATTCTCCAGCCATGGCTCTGTCGACACGCCATTAGGGTATAGGTATATGAAGCCTATACTATCCGGTGATAGTTAAAGATTATAGAAACGCAGGGCAGGTTGTGCGCGTTACAGTAGAAAAAGCATACATTTGCGCTGCAAATAATCAAGAAACAAGACATGAAGAAACTCTTAGTGTTCGTCTTCTCGCTGTTGGTATGCAGTATGGCATTCAACGCCTGCAGTGACAACGAGACCTATGCCGACATGCTGAAGGACGAGAAGCGTGCCATCGCAAAGTTTATCAACGATAGCAACATCACCGTCATCTCTCAGCAGCAGTTTGTCGATCAGGGCTATACGACCGACGTCAGCAAGAACGAGTATGTGCAGACCTCGAGCGGCGTCTATATGCAGATCATAGACAAGGGCTCGTCGAACCCTGCCGATACTGTGAAGAACAACGACATGGTGCTTGTGCGCATGGCGGAATATCTCATCACGGAGGCATCTGTGACGCTCTATTCGTCCAATCTCACTCTGCCGTACTACGTCGACGAGTTCCGTTACACAAAGAGTTCGTCGAGCATATCGGGCATCTTCACGAAAGGATCTATAAAAGATACCTATTCTACTACAGCTGTTCCGGCAGGATGGCTCGTCCCGCTGGCTTATGTGCGTGACGGTGCTCGGGTGAAGCTCATCGTACCATCGAAGATGGGCCATGAGACGGCAATGAACTATGTCCGTCCATACTACTACGACATCAGGAAATACCAGATATACAAATAAGACCATTCATATATAATATATGACGCTGATAAAATCAATCTCAGGAATACGCGGCACCATCGGCGGACGTGCCGGAGCGGGACTGACACCGCTGGACATCGTGAAGTTCACATCAGCCTACGCCACACTTATACGCCGCACATGCACAGTCAAGAACAACAAGATTGTCGTAGGACGCGATGCACGCATCTCGGGACGTATGGTACGTGATGTAGTGGCAGGCACGTTGATGGGAATGGGCTGGGATGTTGTGGACATAGGTCTGGCAACAACCCCTACAACCGAGTTGGCAGTGACGATGGAAGGTGCCAGTGGCGGCATAATCCTGACAGCATCTCACAATCCCAAGCAGTGGAATGCATTGAAGCTGCTCAACGAGAAGGGCGAATTCCTTAATAAGGAGGAGGGAAACGAAGTGCTGGCAATAGCCGAAGCCGAAGACTTCGACTATGCTGAGGTCGACAAGCTCGGCACATACCGTGAGGACAACACATACAACCGTAAACATATCGACGCTGTACTGGCATTGCCGCTGGTAGATGTTGAGGCAATACGCTCAGCACATTTCCATGTGGCTATCGATACAGTCAACTCTGTGGGCGGCATCATCTTGCCCGAGTTGTTGGAGCAGCTTGGCGTGGAGCACGTGGATAAGCTCTACTGCGAGCCGACAGGCGACTTCCAGCATAACCCTGAACCATTGGAGAAGAACCTTGGAGACATCATGGCACTGATGAAGCGCGGTGGAAACGACGTGGCATTTGTCGTAGACCCCGATGTTGACCGCTTGGCTCTGATTTGTGAGGATGGACGCATGTATGGTGAGGAATATACCCTCGTCACCGTTGCCGACTATGTGCTTCAGCACACACCTGGAGCTACGGTGTCCAACTTAAGCTCAACCCGTGCGCTTCGCGATGTCACTGCCTCCTACGGACAGCAATACTTTGCCGCAGCTGTAGGTGAGGTTAACGTCACCACTAAGATGAAGGAAGTGGGTGCCGTTATAGGCGGTGAGGGCAATGGTGGAGTAATCTATCCGGAACTGCACTATGGTCGCGACGCGTTGGTCGGCATCGCCTTGATTCTTAGCTATATGGCAAAGCGTCACATGAAGCCTTCGCAGCTCCGCGCTACCTATCCCAACTACTTCATGGCGAAGAACCGCATCGACCTTAAGCCCGACACCGACGTGCAGGCAATCCTTCAGAAGGTCAAGGAGCAATATAAGGACCAGAAGGTGAACGACATCGACGGCGTGAAGATAGACTTCCCCGACTCGTGGGTACATCTGCGCAGCAGCAACACCGAGCCTATCATACGTGTCTATAGCGAGGCTCTGTCGCAGGCTGAGGCAGAAGCCATCGGCTGCAAGGTGATGGATGTGGTCCGGAAGATGATTGGCGAGTGAGATACTCGCCAATCGGCTTACGGGATGAGTAGCGACGAGTCGCCGTAGCTTAGGAATCGGAAGCCGTGGCTGAGGGCATAGCTGTAGATGTCACGCCAATGATTGTCGCCGACGAATGCTGACACCAGTAGCAGCAGTGTGCTCTGTGGCTGGTGGAAGTTCGTCACCATGGCCTTCACAATCTTGTATTCATACCCTGGAGCAATGATGATTTGTGTATTGGAGTGCAGGGTCTGCAGCCCGTGCCTGTCCATATAGTGCAGCAGGGCGTTGAGTGTTTCTGTTGATGTGATGGCGCGTTGCTCCTCCGTCAGTTTATAAGGCTGCCACTGTTTCACACGTAGTTCCTCGTCTGTAGCATCTGGATTCTGCATCAGTGTCAACCCCATGTGATGCAACGACTCAAGTGTGCGCACCGATGTGGTGCCTACAGCAATGGCACGTCCACCATGTTCCAGCAACCTCTCTATCGTATTGTGCGACACAGAAATCCACTCTGTATGCATCTCGTGACCGCCTATATCCTCGCTCTTGACGGGCTTGAACGTCCCGGCACCTACATGCAGCGTCAGCTCTTCCAACTCCACACCATTGCCGCGCAATTCATTGAGCACACGCTCTGTAAAGTGTAACCCTGCCGTAGGAGCCGCTACAGAGCCTTTAATCTTCGAGTAAACCGTCTGATAGGTCTGCTTGTCGCTCTCCTCTGCCTTGCGATTCAGATATGGAGGTATGGGCAGTTCGCCAAACTCCTCAAGTATGTCGGCGAAACAGATGTCGGCATTGTCCCATCCAAAGTCCACCCAATGGCTCGTGCCGACAGCCTGTCCCAGACGTGCCGTCAGTGTTATGTCGCATCCCTTTACGTTCATGCAGCGTCGCAGCTCCTCGCCTTTCCACTTCTTCAGATTACCAATCATGCACAGCCATGCCACCGAACCTGTCTCTGCAAAGTTCTGTGCATAGTCGGCAGGACGTGCTGGCTCCAGACAGAACACCTCGATGAGTGCACCCGTCTCCTTGCGAAAGTGCATACGAGCCTGTATTACCTTAGTG
>CAVHJI010000012.1:6617-23528 GCA_963636255.1 Bacteroidaceae bacterium
GTTGAACACCATCAGCTCTCCGCTGTCGATATACTGTGGCAACGATGTAAAGATGTCTTCGCCTATTGTGCCGTGACGGTAGAGCAACAGTTTGGAATGGTCGCGCTCAGACAGAGGAAATTTGGCAATCCGCTCATCTGGTAGAGGGTAGTCGTAGTCGCGTATCTTGAGGTCTCGTGGGTCTGCTTGATTCATAGTCTCGTTCTTGTTTTGCGGTGCAAAGTTAAGACTTCTTTGCTGCATTCTCTTTAACTTTGCCTGTCGAATAGATACGCACATAAGGTGGGCGTAATAGAACCCACCCCATAAGCAAAGGTATGGAATCATGAAAATAGGAGATAAGGTAAGGTTCTTGAACGAAGTGGGTGAGGGACGTATCGTCTCTTTCCAGAGCAAAGATATAGCAGTGGTGGAAGATGCCGACGGCTTTGAAGTCCCAGTGTCGGTGCGCGATCTCGTAGCTGTCGAGACCGACGACTATAACGTGCCTAACAAGAAGCAACAGGAGAAGCAACAGGAAAAACGTAAGGAGAAACAGCGTGCAATCCCGTCCACAGGCGCTGCAGACATGCATGACGAGCCTCGTGATGCAACTCTGCCAGTCAGCTTCCAGCCCGAAAGGCGTGGAGCAGACCGCCTCAATGTTGCACTTGCCTTTGTGCCGCAGGACATCAAACAGTTCAGCATCACCTCGTTTGAGAGCTATCTCGTCAACGACAGCAACTACTACCTATACTACAACCTTATGTCGCAGGACGGCACTCTGTGGACACTACGTTCCAATGGTTACGTCGAGCCAAACACCAAACTCCTGCTTGAGGAGTTCGACCGCACCGCACTCAACGGCTTGGAACATCTGTCTGTCCAGCTGCTGGCGTTCAAGGATAAGAAGAAATTCGTGCGCAAGCCTGCTGTCGATGTGGAGCTACGTCTCGACACCAAGAAATTCTTCCGCCTCAACTCCTTCGAGGCATCCGACTTCTTCGATGTCCCTTCGCTTATTGTTGACATCATTCGTGATGATATGCCCGTCCGCGAGCCCGAAGTGTCGGCACAGCAATTGGAACAGGCTCTGATGGAGAAACGCGAGTCAGGCAGTCATGTACCCGCTCCGCAGCCCAAGGCTAAGCAAGAGAAGAACGGCATTGTGGAGGTAGACCTTCATATCAATGCCCTGCTCGACAACACCAGCGGACTGAGCAATGGTGACATGTTGCGTTGTCAGATCGACAAGTTCAACGAGGTGATGCAGGAATACCGCAAGAAGTCCGGACAGCGCATTGTCTTCATCCATGGCAAGGGTGAGGGAGTGTTGCGCAAGGCTATTCTTGCAGAGCTGAAACAGAAATACCGTACCTGTACGTGGCAGGATGCCTCTTTCCGGGAATACGGCTTCGGCGCTACGCTGGTCACAATACGGCAGTAATGCCCGACTCTATCGGCTTGAGACCTTTTTAGAATGCAAACATCGGTCAATCCTAAATGCTATTGTGGCATAGAGGTATGAAGAATTGGTTGCATCTTAGTCCCGTCTACTTTTGCTGACTGAATCAGTCGAGGCTGAACGTCCCGGAGCCTATCAAGTTGCCCTCGGCAAACACCTCAAGTCGGTAGCTGCCGGCGTAGAGATATTCGTTCACGTCCCAGTAGACTGTCACCTGCTGTTCCTCTCCTGTGTACTCAATATACTTCTTTATGGAGAAAGGCAGCTCGCGGTTCTCGTAGCTGAAAGTCTCTGCAGCGTTCTTCGTCAGCACACTGTTGTCCGGCTTCACGATGCGCACATACAGTGTGCGGTCACCTGTCGGTGCTGTGATGTTCTTGGTAATGGTGAAGCTGATGGCCAGCTGTGTGATGTTCTTCACGCGTGTTGTCTCGCGTCCGCGCTTGTTCAGCGGCTGTACCTTAATGTTTGTGGCGTCGAGCTGTGATGCCAACGTCACCTGCTTGGCCAGTGTCCGCTTCTCCTCCGACAGATTGCTTATCTCCCTTGAAGCGGTGTTGTACTTCTCCGTAACCTGTGCAATCACCTCGCGCTGTTCATTGGTCAGGCGGTTCAGTGAGTCAATCTGGTTGATGTATCCCACCATCACCTTGCGCAGTGTCGCCAGCTCATCCTTCAGTCGGCGTATCTCCTTGGCGTTGGTGCTCTTCACTGTCCGCAGTTCCTCCAGCAGTCTCTGTGTCTTCAGTTGCTCCTGCTCTAGCAATTGCGACAACGAATCGTTCGATATAGTCATTCGCAACTCGTCATACTGCCGTGAGAAGTCGGCATACTGGTTCTCCAAATCCTCCTTCTCCAGCTGGAACTCTTCCGTCAGTTCACGGTTGGCTTTCTTCTCCGTGAACAGTAGAGTTGTGACCCCTATCAGGGCCAAGACGAGTGCGACACCTGTTATCGTGAGTATCAAGGTATTCTTCTTCATAGTCTGTTTGCAGTATTTGTTCTTTCCGTTGCCGCAAATGTAGGCATTAAAATCCATACCGCAATAATTCGGGCTTTACTCGAAAACGTTGAGGTCGTGAAGGGGAGGATGTAACAGGTAGAAAAATGAGTAGGACCGGTAATATGACTCTAACTTCGAGACATTATAGTCAAAACGCTTGCAATAGGCCCTTTGCTGTGCTATCTTTGTATATCTTCCCAGGCTTCAGCAATCGATAGACTTCCGTCGAGAAGATATCTGATGCTCTCATACCAAAGCTTGCAATTATCATACCAAGGTTTGCAATTATCATACCAAGTGCTTGCAATATTCATACCAAGGCTTGGTATGAGCCACACATATAACTTCTCGGGTCAAGTCATATAACTTCTCGGGCCAAGTCATATAGCTTCTCAGGTCAAGTCTTATGGCTGATTGTAGAAAAACGACGGGGAAAGTCTTCCATCTAGTATATCTCAGACCCCCGTATAGTATATTTCGGATGCCCATCCTGTATGCTTCAGGTGTCCATCTAGTGTACTTCGGATGCCCGTATAGTATACTCCAAACGCCAATCCAACACATCGCTACGGACGACACAATATGCTGTCGGCGATATTGGGACATATATGGATGAGGGGGTAGGAGTTCATTCACGAGTGTACCTCTATCAGTTTCCGCGATATTGTGATATACATGCTGCGGGAAGTGTGCAGACATATATGAAGCGAAGGAAAAACAAAAAGGGCATGCCGCACCGTGTTGGTGGGCACGCCCTTTAGCAATCTATGTCAGCTCTCCCCGTATAAGGGAGTGATGGACAATCAGAGGTTAGGATTCTCCTCAGTCCACTTCTCTACTGCAGGAACGATGCCGAGCTCAACGATCTCGTCGCGCATCTTGCAGAGATGTTCGTAAGACTTCTTGAGTGAGTCGAGCTCCTCGGGAGTACCTGTAGGCTCTGTGAAGTGAACGCCGGTAGCATCGATTGTTGTAGGCATAGCCATCATTACGTTCTTGAAGCCAAGAGCGTCGTTGTTGACGTAGCAACCTGCAGGCAGAGTGAACTTTTCGCCACCCATAGCAGCTTCAATCATCTTCACTGCATTGTAGGCAGGGCTCTGGAACGAGCTGCGTCCACGGAGCTTGATGATGCTTGAACCGCCCTGGATTGTGTGCTGCTTGATCTCAGCCCAACGCTCCTCAGAGAGACCCATCTCAGAGAGTGGCTTGCCGTCGACCTTCACCTGAGAAGCGAAGACGGCCATCTGCTCGCCGTGACCACCATAGGTGTGAGCGCCTGTAACCTTATCCTGCTGTACGCCGAACTCGAGTGCAAGAGCCTGCTGCAGACGTGTAGAGTCGAGAGCAGCGAGAGAGGTCAGCTGGTTGGGCTTCAGTCCAGAGTGGATGAGAGCTGTGAGTGCTGTGACGTCAGCGGGGTTGAAGATAACGACAACGTGCTTTACGTCCGGGCAGTACTTCTTGATGTTCTCGCCGAAGTCGGCTGCAATCTTGCAGTTGCCCTTAAGCAGATCCTCGCGTGTCATGCCATCCTTGCGTGGGGCACCACCTGAAGAGATGATGTATTTTGCACCTGTGAAGGCAACCTCAGGGTCAACGGTGTAGCTGATGTTGGCGCCAGGGAATGCACACTGCTGCATTTCGTCGAAGACACCATGAACACCCGGCTCGTAGATATCGTAGAGACAAATGTTAGGGGTGAGGCCAAGCATCAAGGCACTCTGTACCATGTTGGAACCGATCATACCGCCAGCACCAACAATAAGCAATTTCTCGTCAGTTAAGAATTTCATGATAAAAACTTTTTATATTTTGGTTTTTTAATTGTTAGTATCGGATTTTCACCGCAAATATATTAATTCTTGAAAGATAAATAGTACTGGTACGGCTATTTCTTTCTTAACGCACATCAGCTCCCCACATCATCTTGTCGCGGAGGGTCTCGAAGAACTGTCGGTTGAGGCGGTTTACTGTCTTTATGGTGTATGGCGCACGCGACACCCGTATGCGTGCTGACTCGTCGTAGGACATGCTACGTCCGTCGACCGCGACAAGGAAGTTATGGCTTCGGCTCTCGACCTCTAGTGTCACCTCCCAATCATCACAGATCACGAACGGACGGCAGTTGAGGCTATGGGGAGCGATAGGTGTGATAGCCATAGTCTTGCTCGACGGAGCTATGATGGGACCGCCGACGCTCAGCGAGTAGCCTGTGGAACCCGTTGGAGAGGCAATGATGAGTCCGTCTGCCTGATAGGTGTTGAGGAACACATTGTTGATGTAGGTGTGTATGGTAATCATCGACGAGCTGTCGTGCTTCATCACCGCTACCTCGTTGAGCGCATAGGGATTGGTGTGACGCTGCTCACAACTGCACTGCATCTGCAGTACGCTGCGCTCTTCAACCTTGTAGTGATTGTTGTAGATTTCGTCGATCATGACCTCCATGTCTTCTGGCAGTACGTCGGAAAGGAATCCCAGGCGACCGGTGTTGATGCCAAGGATGGGGATGCCTTTGGCTCCTACACAGCCTGCAGCATGTAGGAAGGTGCCGTCACCACCAAGGCTGATGACAATGTCAGCATGAAAGTCATCGCCCCCGAACAACTCTACATCGCCCTGGATGTCGATGCCAAGACCGGACGTAAGGAATTGATGGTAGCTCCGTTCTACGCATACCTGTGCATGGTGTGCTGCGAGAAGCTGGAACAGTCTCTCTGCGCACGATGCCTTGGAGGCCTGATGTGTGTTGCCTATTACTGCAAATCTCATGTGTGCATGTACCTCATGTTTGAGGTTTTGCAAAAGTGCAAAAAAAGCGCGAGCACAACAATGGTCTCAGCGATATTTAGTACTTTTGTATCAAAATATCGTGGTCCGTCATTATGACTAAGCTGAGCATTAACGTCAACAAGATAGCTACACTGAGAAATTCGAGAGGAGGAGATACTCCGGACGTGATGCGCTTCGCACAAGAATGTGAGCGCTTCGGAGCAGACGGAATATCGGTCCATCCTTGGCCTGATGAGCGACACATCCGCTTGAACGATGTGTACCGGTTGAGACAGGTGCTGACTACAGACCTGAACATAGAGGGCTATCCCTCGCTGGAGTTTGTGGCAATGGTGAAGAATGTGAAACCTGCACAGGCAACGCTTATGCCCGACAGTCCTACGCAACTGACGTCGAATGTCGGCTGGAACACGGAGGAACATGTGGAGCTGTTGACAGACGTCATTGCAGAAATAAAGGATGCAGGCATACGTACGTCTGTGTTTGTGTCGGCAGACAAGCGGATGATTGAGTTTGCTGCACGTGCCGGAGCCGATAGGGTGGAACTCTATGCAGGCGCGTTTGTACGCCAGAAGCAGGATGCAGATGCAGTGGAGGTCTTGCGGCAGTATGCCGATGCCGCTGCTTATGCCCATAGTCTCGGACTGTGTGTGAATGCGGGACATGAACTGGACCTGCAGAACTTGGACTTGTTCCTACAATACGTGCCGTGGGTAGAAGAGGTGTCGATAGGTCATGCCTTCATCTGCGACGTGCTGTACTGGGGACTGGAACGGACCGTACAGGAATACAAGAAAGTGACAAACAAAACACGAAATAAATAGGCAATAAGGAGGGAACGCTTTATGAAGAACGTATATGTCTTTTTCGCTGACGGATTTGAGGAGATTGAAGCTCTGACTTGTGTGGACGTGCTGAGACGCGCAGGTGCAAATGTGACCATGGTCACTACATCGGGTGAAATTGTGCGCGGCGCACACGATGTGCCGGTAATCTGCGATAGGGATATCGACAGCTGTGACTTCTTTGATGCTGACTTGCTGTTGCTGCCTGGTGGAATGCCAGGTACGACAAACCTTGCTGAGAATGAGGCCGTATGCCGTGCCTTGACTACAGGTGCACAGCGTGGCGTAATCATTGCTGCCATATGTGCTGCGCCTATGGTACTTGGCAAGCTGGGACTGCTGAAGGGAAAGAAAGCAACATGCTATCCGGGCTTCGAGAAGTATCTGGATGGCTGTGAGTATACCGGCACTTCAGTACAGGAAGACGGCAACATAATCACAGGCAAGGGACCTGGCGTGTCTACGGAGTTTGCCCTCGCTGTGGCAAAAGCTCTCGTGGGTAAGGACGAGGCACATGAGGTGCGTGAGTCTATGATGTGTCCTGCGAAGTAATTAGAACGGAAATCTGGCGTGAGTGTGATGGACAGGCATGTCATTGTTGTTGCCGGAGGCAAGGGACTGCGTATGGGTGCTGATGTGCCCAAGCAGTTCATCCCGATAGGCGGATTGCCTGTGCTGATGCACACCATCAATGCTTTCAGAACGTGTGATGCCACGATAGACATCATACTGGTGCTGCCGGAGAGCCAGTTCGACTACTGGCATGAACTGTGTCGCGAATACGGCTTTGATGTTGAGTGCAGACTTGCTGCCGGAGGACGCACACGTTTTCATTCTGTGCAGAACGGGTTGGCTCTGATAGACGGCGACGACGGACTGGTAGCCGTGCATGATGGTGTACGACCTTTTGTTACGGCAGAATTCATTACTGCATGTTTTGAGGGTGCTGAGCGTGAAGGAGCCGTCATTCCTGTGACGGACGTGATAGAGACTTTGCGCCGCAAGAATGCAGACGGGACAAGTCGCATGGTGCCTCGCTCTGACTATTGTCTCGTACAGACACCGCAGGTGTTTCGTGCAGACATCTTGAAGCAGGCATACAGACAGGACTACAGTGAGGCATTCACAGATGATGCATCAGTGGTGGAGGCAGCCGGATATGCCGTTGCTCTGGTCGGCGGTAGTCGTAACAACATAAAGATAACCACTCCGTCGGACCTGGTGATTGCAGAAACACTGTTGTCACGATGATAGACCTGTCTACGTTCGACGTCAAGTTCCTGCCGGGCATAGGGCCACAGCGTGCAGCGATGCTGGAGAAGGAAATCGGGGTACGCTCCCTGATGGATTTGCTGTATTACTTCCCTTACAAATATGTCGACCGCAGTTGCATCTATCCAATCAATCAACTCAATCCCGAGATGCCGTATGTCCAGATATGCGGACAGATACACAGTTTTGAGGAAGCGGGGCAGGGCAGAAGCAAGAGGCTGATTGCACACCTGTCTGACGGCACTGGATATGTCGACCTCGTATGGTTCCTCGGCAACAGGAAGGCGCCGAGCAAATACCGTCTGAATACAGACTACATTGTCTTTGGCAAGCCGTCGCTCTTCGGAGGCCGTATCAACATGGTACATCCGGATGTCGACAAGGTCGAGAATGTGCAGCTTGGCACCTTGGGCATGCAGCCCTACTATAACACCACAGACAAGATGAAGCGCGCGTTCTTGAACTCGCACTTCATAGAGAAAATGATGGTCAGTGCCATTCAGATGCTGAAGGAACCCTTACCGGAGACCCTGACTGATGCTATCATCCAATCCAATCATCTGATGCCACTCACGGAGGCATTGCGAAATGTACATTTCCCTAAAGGTACTGAATCCTTGCGACAGGCACAGCTGAGGCTGAAGTTTGAAGAGCTGTTCTATGTGCAACTCAACATCTTGCGGTATACCAACAACCGTAGACGGAAGTTTAGGGGATTGCTGTTCCCGAGAGTCGGCGCTCATTTCAACACCTTCTATCATGAACATCTGCCGTTCCAGCTCACTGATGCGCAGAAACGTGTGTTACGCGAGATTCGTGCCGACCTTGGTAGCGGTAGGCAGATGAACCGTCTGCTGCAGGGCGATGTGGGAAGCGGTAAGACCATCGTGGCACTGATGACTGCACTGCTTGCCATAGACAATGGCTTCCAGGCATGCATTATGGCACCGACGGAAATCTTGGCAGAACAACATTACCAGACAGTATCGTATCTGCTGGAAGGAATGGACGTCTGTGTGGAACTGCTTACGGGCTCCGTGCGTGGCAAGAAACGGGAGGACATACTTGAACGTCTTAAAGATGGCAAAATAGGAATATTGGTAGGTACGCATGCACTGATAGAGGAAACGGTAGGGTTCGCATCACTCGGACTGGCTATTATTGACGAGCAGCACCGCTTTGGCGTGGCACAACGTGCACGCCTATGGGCGAAGAACAGTCAGCCGCCGCATATCCTCGTCATGACAGCTACACCCATACCGCGCACGCTGGCAATGACACTGTATGGCGATTTGGACGTTTCTGTAATAGACCAGTTGCCACCCGGACGTAAACCAATAGCTACATTGCATCAGCTAGAGAACAACAAGCAGCATCTGTTTGACTTCATCAGAAAGCAGGTCGCTGAAGGCAGGCAGGTATATATGGTCTATCCGCTGATAAAGGAAAGCGAGAAGATAGACCTCAAAAACCTTGAGAATGGCTATGAGGAGATGTGCGGTGCCTTCCCGAATATGAAGATCTGCAAGGTGCATGGACAGATGAAATCGCAGGAAAAGGAACAACAGATGCAGTTGTTTGCCTCGGGAGAAGCACAGATGATGGTCGCCACGACTGTTATAGAGGTGGGGGTCAACGTGCCGAATGCTTCTGTCATGGTCATAGAGAATGCCGAACGCTTCGGACTGTCACAATTGCATCAGTTGCGAGGGCGAGTGGGACGTGGTGTAGAACAGTCATACTGCATTTTGGTGACAGGCTGCAAACTGTCGGAGGATACGCGCAAGCGCATAGAGATAATGGTACGCACCAACGATGGCTTTGAGATAGCGGAAGCTGACCTTAAGCTTCGCGGTCCTGGAGACCTTGAAGGTACTCAGCAGAGTGGAATGCCCATCGACCTGAAGATAGCCAATCTGGCACGTGACGGACAGATACTGCAATTGGCGCGTGATGCAGCTGCGGCAGTTGCCGAATCAGACCCGACGTGCAGTATGCCGGAGAATGCCCTGCTATGGAATAGGCTCAAGCTTCTGAACCGCACAAGTATCAACTGGGGAGAGATAAGCTGACGCGGATTTTCTCCATGTCTCCTCTGTTGATAGGCCTCCATACAAGTGCGGAGAAACCTTAATAACGAAAAAATACTTAAAATATTATTGCCCCAAAGTAGAATCTTTCTAACTTTGCGGTTGAGGTTTGCGGAAAGGCCCTCTGTAAGATTGTAGAATATAGGCTGTACGGCGGTGATGAGGCGTTTGTATGGCTGGTAAGGATAGACTTATGAGATGTAACATCATATTGAAAGTGGCATTCTTCGCCGTTGCCTTGCTGGCAGGATTGGATGCACATTCCCAAGACTTGATAGCCAAGCAGGCTCCGGTAGACAGAAAGCTGAAGAGCGTTGACTCGCTTGCCCTGCACAA
Source organism: Bacteroidaceae bacterium (assembly GCA_963636255.1). Taxonomy (GTDB): domain Bacteria; phylum Bacteroidota; class Bacteroidia; order Bacteroidales; family Bacteroidaceae; genus Bacteroides. The sequence continues at coordinate 16,404 of CAVHJI010000012.1, forward strand.
GCAGATGGAGATAGAGCAGTCAATGTATCCTGGCATTGACCTTTATCCTACGTGGAACAACGAGTTCGTGCAGGCATATAAGGATGCTGTAGTGCCAGAGAGTTACACCGTTGACTTACGCGGTTTCTGCATGCCGACAGACCACACGAAGATTACTGACGTTTTTGGCTATCGTCCACGTCGCCGTCGTGCTCATTATGGACTTGATGTGAAGGTGTATGTCGGCGATACTATACGCGCTGCCTTCTCCGGTAAAGTCCGTATTGTAAAGAATCAGGGCAGACAAGGCTATGGAAAGTTCATCGTCATTCGTCATGACAATGGTCTGGAGACGGTATATGGACACTTGTCGAAGCAGCTTGTGAAGACAGACCAGCTGGTTAAGGCTGGCGAACCTATTGGTCTCGGAGGTAATTCAGGACGTTCCACCGGTTCGCACCTGCACTTTGAAACACGCTTCTTGGGCATTGCCATAGATCCGGCACTGATGTTCGACTTTGAAAAGCAGGACGTGGTAGGCGACAGCTATACCATATATCCTAAGAACAGTGGCGGACGCAAGGCGACCGGCAAAGACAATAAGGCTCAGCTTGCCGAGGGTCAGTACCACAAGATTAAGAGAGGTGACACGCTGTCGAAGATAGCAGCCAAGTATGGCGTATCGGTGAACAAGTTGTGTCAGCTGAACCACATAACGACAAAGTCGGTATTGCGTATAGGCAGCGTTCTGAGATTGTCATAACGCCCTCGAAGCTCTTAGTGTGTGCCACACAACATGAGAGCGTGAGAAAGAGATAAAGGAGATGCTAAAGCCAATTTACTTCTCCTTTTTTTATTAATGGTGTCAATACACCTTATTATATATATATACCTTATTATATATATGAGTACAGACGATGGAGGATACAAAGACTCAATTTGAAAAGGCACTCGCCATCTGCCGTGATTTGTTTGTAAAGAAACTGAAGGATTATGGCGCTTCATGGCGTGTCATGCGTCCGTCGTCGCTGACAGACCAGATATTCATCAAGGCCAAGCGCATACGCACACTTGAAACAACGGGTGTGGCTATGGTCGATGAAGATATAAGGGGAGAGCTGATAGGCATCATAAACTATGGGCTCATAGTACTGATACAACTGGATAAAGGCTATGCCGACGTTGTCGATATGACCAGCGATGAGGCTCTGAAGCAATATGACCGGTTCTCGCACGAGACTCTCGAGCTGATGCTTCGCAAGAACCATGACTACAATGAGGCATGGCGTGACATGCGCCCATCGTCATACACCGACTTCATCCTTACCAAGATAAACCGTGCAAAAGAGATTGAAAGCCATAATGGACGGACACTCGTCTCCGAGGGAGTGGAGTCGAACTTCATGGACATAATCAATTATGCCGTGTTTGGACTTATCAAGATAGAATTTGGAGGCTAAGACGGGACATATTGAATTGCCTTCGGCGGCGGTCAATGTCTGTCGCTTTGTCCTTGGGGCAGTGCTTGTCTTTTCCGGTTTTGTTAAGGCAGTTGACCCCACGGGGTCGTTCTATAAGATTCAGGATTATCTCACAGCCTTCGGCATCATCTCTTTGTTCCCAGAACAACTGCCGATGTTTGTCGGCATGGCACTGGCTACACTCGAGTTCTGCGTAGGTATTTGTTTGCTCTTTGGCATTCGTAAGAAAGCTGCTTCTGCATTGGCTCTTCTGCTGATGGTCTTCATGACACCCCTCACATTGTATTTGGCAATTGCCAATCCGGTGTCGGACTGCGGGTGCTTTGGCGATGCTCTTGTGTTGACCAACTGGCAGACGTTCGGAAAGAATGTAGTGCTGTTGTTTGCTGCCATCGTGACCTTCGTTGGACATAAGAAGATTTTTGGTCTTATGTCAGACAAGACAGATTGGGCGTTGTCTCTATACAGCTTCCTGTTCATACTGGCTGTGATGGCATATTGCCTGTATTATCTGCCGATAATGGATTTCCGCCCATACAAGGTTGGCAACAACATACGTGAGGAGATGAGTATGCCGGACGGTGCCAAGCCAAGTGTCTACAAAAGCATCTTCACGTTAGAGAAGAACGGAGAACAGCGGGAGTTTACCCTCGACAACTATCCTGACAGTACGTGGACATTTGTCAAGGCAGAGAACGTGCTTGTAGAGAAAGGCTACGAACCTGCCATAAAGGACTTCTCCATGCAGGATTTGCAGACCGGTGATGACATTACAGATGCCGTACTTGCAGATACGACATACACATTTCTGCTTGTGGCACATCGGGTGGAGAGTGCTGAAGACAGCAACATAGACCGTATAAACCAGCTTTACGATTACAGCTTGGAGCATGGTTTCGGCTTCTATGCACTCACGTCGTCGTCGGATAGCGGCATTGAAGAATGGCGTGACAGGACAGGAGCCGAATATCCGTTCTGCTTTATGGACGACATCGCGCTGAAGACAATTGTCCGCTCAAACCCCGGAATGCTCCTGATTAAGGAAGGAACAATACTTAACAAATGGAGCCATAATGCATTGCCTGACGAGGAAGTGATAGCCGGAGACATCAGCCGATGGGGTGTTGCGTCGGGCCATCGTGCCAGTACAATAGGAACGTTGATATACGTCGCATTGTGGTTTGTTGTACCTTTGCTGCTCTTCCTTGGCGTTGATGTTGTGGTAAAGCGCAGGCATAAGGATGAAAAGATAAATGTTTAACTCTAAATAGATAGGTTGTAAAAATGAGAAAGAAAATTGTAGCAGGCAACTGGAAAATGAACATGAACCTGCAAGATGGTGTTGCTTTGGCAAAGGAACTGAACGAAGCTCTCACAAATGAGAAGCCAAACTGCGGTGTTATCATCTGCACTCCATTCATTCACCTTGCATCAGTAGCACAGTTCCTCGACCAGAATGTTATTGGTCTTGGTGCTGAGAACTGCGCTGACAAGGCTAAGGGTGCCTACACTGGTGAGGTATCTGCTGAGATGGTGAAGAGCACAGGTGCACAGTATGTCATCCTTGGACACAGCGAGCGTCGTGGCTACTACAACGAGACTCCCGAAATCCTGAAGGAGAAGGTTCAGCTGGCATTGGCTAACGGACTTAAGGTGATCTTCTGCATTGGCGAGAGCCTTGAGGAGCGTGAGGCAAACAAGCAGAACGAGGTTGTAAAGGCAGAGCTCGAGGGCTCTGTATTCGGCTTGTCTGCAGAGGACTTTGCTAAGATTGTAATAGCTTACGAGCCGATCTGGGCTATTGGTACAGGCAAGACTGCAACAGCAGATCAGGCAGAAGAGATTCACGCATACATCCGTAGCTGTGTGGCTGAGAAGTATGGCAAGGCTGTTGCTGATGACACTACTATTCTCTATGGTGGTAGCTGCAAGGCAAGCAATGCTCCTGAGCTGTTTGCTAAGCCTGACATCGACGGCGGCCTGATTGGTGGTGCTTCTCTGAAGGCTGCTGACTTCCGCGGCATCATCGATGCTTATAAGAAATAAGGAGCAATAAACGGCAAAGACTCATGAGCTGCAGGCGCGTCCTGCCAGGCTCCTGGGTCTTGCCATTTCTCAATGACAATAACTCCAACCATACTGCGTGTGATATGAAGAGACTGCTTGCGGCAATGGCGGTAGCGTGCATATGTATAGGTCACGTCTATGCCCAAAGAAACATCGTCAACAGCCTTAGGGAAGCCAAGGCAGGTGAGGGACGGGTGCACATCAATCAGGATGCCGATATAACGGCATTGGTGATGGGCGAGCCCGTAGCACACAATGCTGACGGTACTGAAGCAAAGAAAGAGTTGAAGAAGCAGGGCTATCGTGTGCAGGTGTATGCAGGAAACAACACACGTCAGGCACGTACCGAAGCCAATGAAGTGGCAGAGAAGGTCAAGAAAGCCTTTCCTGAGTATGACGTATATGCCATGTTCAGCCCTCCAAGATGGCTTTGCCGTGTCGGTAACTTCTCTTCGATAGAGGAGGCAGATGCCGCAATGCGCAGTCTACGTGGAACAGGCGAATTCAAAGAGGTGTCTATTGTCAGAGACCAGATAGTCCTTACATATTGAGGTTTACACATTTTCAATAGAGATGCTTGACAAAGAAATCATAAACGACCCACAGAAGGTAGATGAACTGAAGGGACTTGTTGAACGTATGCTTACCATAGTGGGCGAGGATGTCCAGCGGGACGGATTGCTGAAGACACCAGAGCGTGTTGCCAAGGCTTTCATCACGCTGACCAAAGGCTATGAATATGATCCGAGCGAGATATTGCGCTCTGCCATGTTCCGCGAAGACTACAGTCAGATGGTCATTGTAAAGGACATAGACTTCTATTCATTGTGCGAACATCATGTGCTGCCATTCTTCGGTAAGGTTCACGTTGCCTATATCCCTAACGGCTACATCACCGGACTCAGCAAGATAGCAAGGGTTGTGGATGTGTTCTCACATCGTCTGCAGGTTCAGGAACGCATGACGTCGCAGATAAAGAACTGCATACAGCAGACACTCAATCCACTGGGCGTGATGGTGGTAGTAGAGGCCAAGCACATGTGCATGCAGATGCGTGGCGTCGAGAAGCAGAACTCCATAACGACCACATCCGATTTTACCGGTGCTTTCAATCAGGCCAAGACGCGCGAGGAGTTCATGAACCTGATTCATCGAGGCTGAGGACTAGTTCTTACAGATTGAGAACTCTCTCGCCAAGAACTGAAGCCAGACTGTTTTGTCGTTGCTTCAGCTGTTGGTATTGCTCTATCAGAGCGTTGCTCCGCTGTTCGTCTTTCTGCTGTGAACTCTCTTTCAGCGCACCCATTATACTTTTTATCTGTTCGCCTATCGTGACGTACTTGTACGAATCGACTTGTACGGTCAAGAGCTCATACAGATGGTCGGTGTCGGTTTCCGCTTTTCCCGCTCTGAAGTGAATCTTGCTTAGCTGATACTTGTCGCTTGCCAGGTCCACGCTCAGCTGGCTAATGTCAGGATCAGGATGATTGACAAAGTGCTGCTCGGCATGGAAGTCGTCATTATGAATGTGCTCCATTGCTTCGGCGAGTATGCGCTGAGCCAATGGACTGTACAGTGTCAGGCCTTCGTCACTCAGTCCGTTGTACGCATATTCCGTTACCTTCAGGTCGTACACGCGACCGTCTTCCTCCTCAACCTTGCACATCACCATGTCGCCATATCTCACGATTGACTGCATGAGCTGTAGTTCTGCATTGCGCATGGTGGGGCTGGGATATGCCAGTAGCGTTCTCAAATCCCGTGGAGCCTGGACGTTGCTGCTTGCATTCTCTGCATTCGTATGCGTTGTAGAAGCTGAAGCTCCGCTTTCTGTACCGTCAGCCGGTGCTGCTTCTGCCGTTGTCTCTTCCTGCGACAAGACACCCTGTGCAGCACGACGTTCGCGTTCGCGCCTTTCGGCTTCCTGCACAGCACGTCTCTCTCGATATTTTGCCACTTCATTCACCAGAATCTTGTCCTCAACGTTCAGCATCTCGGCGCACTCCTTGATGTAGACATCGCGGACTATGGCTTCGGGAATCATTGATATGCTGACGGTAATGTCCGTTATCAGTTGTGCGCGCTTTATCGGGTCGTTCTCTGTCTGTGACAGCAGAAGACCTGCCTTGAAGCGAATGAAGTCAGTAGAGTTGCTCTGTATGAAGTCTTTATACTCCGCAGCCGTATGACTACGTGCGAATGAGTCTGGATCATTGCCTTCAGGCAGCAGACAAATCTTTACATTCATGCCATCTGCAAGCAGCATGTCTGTTCCGCGTAGGGCGGCATGTATGCCGGCTTCGTCACCGTCGTACAGCAGTACGATGTTCTTCGTGAGTCTGTGCAACAGCTTTATCTGATACGTGCTCAGTGCTGTGCCCGAATTGGCAACAACGTTCTCGATGCCGCACTGGTGCATTGAGATTACGTCCGTGTAGCCTTCTACCATGTAGACACAGTCTTCCTTCACCATGGCTTTCTTCGCCTGGAAGATGCCGAACAGCTCATGGTCCTTATGATATATGTCCGAGTCTGTAGAGTTGACGTATTTCTGGTTGACGCCCTTTGTGCGTGAGTCAAGGACACGACCGCCGAACGCCACCACCTTACCGCTAAGACTGAGCCATGGAAAGATGACGCGACCACTGAAACGGTCGACAAGACCACCGTTGTCGCGCTCATAGCACAGCCCTGTCGCCGTCATGTATTTGCCGTTGTAGCCCTTTGCCAATGCCGTCTTGCTGAAGGCATCGCGTGCTGCAGGTGCATATCCCAACTGGAACTTTTCTATGATGTCGTCCCTGAAGCCGCGACTGCGGAAATATGCCATGCCTATGCTGCGCCCTTCCTCACTGTGCATTAGCGTGTCGTGGAAGTAGTCGCGTGCAAACTGGTTAATAATGTAGAGGCTCTCGCGCTCGCTCTGTGCCTGACGCTCCTCATCGGTCATCTCTTTCTCTTTGACCTCGATGCCATACTTGCGTGCCAGATATTTCAGAGCCTCGGTGTACTGCACCTGCTCGTGTTCCATTATGAAACGCACCGCATTGCCTCCCTTACCACAGGCAAAGCATTTGTAGATGCCTTTTGCCGGAGACACATAGAACGACGGAGTTCTGTCGTCGTGGAAGGGGCACAGACCGATATAGTTACCTCCGCGCTTTCGCAACGTCACGAAGTCGGATACCACGTCAACAATCTGCGTGGCATCCATTATACGGTCTACGGTGGCTTGGTCAATCATTCGTCTTTATTGCCTTCAAGGTTGAGACTCTGGTATTCCGGCTCAGCCTTGAACCAGTCGGAGTACATCAGGTATCCGTTTGCGATCTTCACGTTAAGCTCTTTCGCCTGCTCGGGGTCTACCTTTTTGATGAACTTGGCAGGTACACCGCCCCACAGCGTATGTGGTTCGATTACTGTGTTCTTCAGCACCACCGAACCGGCAGCTACGATGGCTCCTTCGCCCACAACCACGCCGTCGAGCAGGACAGAACCCATGCCCACAAGAGCATATTCCTTGACCGTGGCCCCGTGAATAGTCACGTTGTGACCCACCGATACGTGGTCTTCGATGGTTATTGTCGACTTCTGATAC
>CAVHJI010000013.1:0-12245 GCA_963636255.1 Bacteroidaceae bacterium
GGTGGCGTAGCTATATAGAGGTATCCGCGTTCAATAACCTCGGGCATGTAGCGGTAGAAGAACGTGATGACCAGTGTGTCGATGTGCGAACCATCGACATCGGCATCGGTCATGATAATCACCTTCTTGTATCTAATCTTATCGAGATTGGCTTTCTTGCTGTCCTCCGCATCGATGCCGAAGCGCACACCGAGAGCCTGAATGATGTTGTTCACCTCATCACTCTCGAACGCTTTGTGCCACATCGACTTCTCCACGTTCAATATCTTTCCGCGAAGCGGCAGAATGGCTTGGAACTTACGGTCGCGTCCTTGCTTGGCAGAGCCACCTGCAGAGTCACCCTCGACAAGGAACAGCTCGCACTCATCAGGGTCTTTGCTCGAGCAGTCTGCCAGCTTGCCAGGCATGCCTCCACCGTTCATGGGCGACTTGCGCTGTACCGTCTCACGTGCCTTGCGTGCTGCCACACGCGCCTGTGCAGCCAGTATCACCTTATCTACTATGAGCTTTGCCTCCTTGGGATGTTCCTCCAGATAGTTTGTCAGAGCCTCACCGACAGCCTGATCTACTGCACCAGCCACCTCGCTGTTGCCCAGCTTGGTCTTGGTCTGTCCCTCAAACTGCGGTTCTGCAACCTTGATGGAGATTACAGCCGTAAGTCCTTCGCGGAAGTCCTCACTGTCTATATCCACCTTTGCCTTCTCCAACATGTTATTGGTGTCGGCATATTTCTTCAAGGTTCGTGTCAAGGCACGGCGGAAGCCAGCCAAGTGCGTACCACCCTCTATGGTGTTGATATTGTTGACGTATGAGTGCAGGTTTTCGCTGTAGCCGGTGTTGTACATGATGGCTATCTCTATCGGCAGTCCCTGCTTCTCGGTGTTGATGTAGATGACATCGTCAAACAGATGCACGCGCGATGAGTCCAGATAGCGGACAAATTCCTTCAGTCCTTCGTCGGAGTGAAACACATCCTGGCGCGTATTGCCTTCGTTGTCACGACGCATGTCGGTGAGCACGATGGTGATACCTGCATTCAGGAATGCCAGCTCGCGCATGCGGTTTGCCACATGGTCGTAGTTGTAGACAGTCTCAGTGAATATTGTGCCATCGGGCCAGAACTGCTGGCGTGTACCAGTCTGCGTCGTCTCTCCTACGACCTTTACATCATACAGAGGTTTGCCGTATTCGTATTCCTGCTGATAGATCTTCCCGTTGCGGAACACCTGCGACGTCATGTGCTTCGACAGCGCATTGACGCAGCTGACGCCCACACCGTGCAGACCGCCAGATACTTTATACGAGCCCTTATCGAACTTACCTCCTGCATGCAGAACGGTCATGACCACTTCGAGAGCCGATTTGTGCTCCTTCTCATGCATGTCCACAGGGATTCCACGACCATTGTCCTGAACAGTCACAGAGTTGTCCTCGTTCAGCGTGACTTCAATCTTGTCGCAGAAGCCAGCCAAAGCCTCATCGATAGAGTTATCGACGACCTCGTTAATCAAGTGGTGCAAGCCGTTGAAGCTGATGTCTCCGATGTACATGGCAGGGCGCTTGCGCACTGCCTCCAGACCTTCGAGGACCTGGATGTTGTTGGCTGAGTAATTGTTTTCGCCTATTATCTTTTCTTCTTCAGTCATATTCTGAGTTAAAAGCTGTTTTTTGCAACCACAAAGGTACGAAAAACCGCCGACACCGACAGCATCGCCTCACTTATATATTTCGGAAATCCTTGCATCCACGGGCATTCAACCACCGATTCAGGAATAGTGCATCACGCAGAGCAATATGCTGCATTGGCTGTAGCAATATAATGTCTTGGCTCTTGAAGTATAGTGTATTAGCCCTCGCAGTATATGCTATTGCCTCATACCAAAGCTTGCAATTATCATACCAAGCTTTGGTACGAATATTGCAAACCTTGGTATGATAATTGCAAGCTTTGGTATGACAGTATCAGATATCTTCTCGACGGAAGTCAATCGATTGCAGAGGCCTACGAAGTTATACTAACATGGCTTAGCGAATAGACTCATTGCACATGCCTTGGAATCAGTAGAAAATCAGTGAGGATAAGTGGGTATAGTAGATATGTATCAGCGACCGCCTGACTATGCGTTGATGGATTTCCATATCCTTTATGCATTCCTCAAAACAGTGTCAGATGCCTTTATAAAGGCGAAAGAAGGAGTTAAGTAATGACCTAACTCCTTCTCTTTTCTTAGTCGGGGTGACTGGATTCGAACCAGCGACCCCACGCCCCCCAGACGTATACTCTAACCGGACTGAGCTACACCCCGCTAATGCGAGCGCAAAGGTAGAGCAAAGATTTAATTCAGCAAAAGCATTTATCTTTTTTTTCATCAGAGACCAGAGTAGTGGATATGCACAAGCTTCCACTGTCCGTCTTCGCGGTGAAGTATCTGCGTTTCACGTCCACGTGCACGATGCTGGGCACCGTCTTTACGCACGGCATCGAACGCCCATACGAATTCCAGCCATGCCATGTCGCCATAGACATTGATGTCGAGACTTTCCTTACGCAGGTTGCGCTCAGTGAAGTTCAGACCGAAGAGTCCATGCACAAGGCTGTCGCGGATTTCACGATAGGTGCTGTAACGTCCCGACGGGCCGATGAAGCTGACTTCGTCACCATGGCTCCATATGCGGTTGACGAGTGTGGTGTCGTCGTTGTTGATGGTGCTGATGTACTGGTCTACTACGGCACTAATCTGTGCCTTGTCATTGTTGTCGTCACTAACGGGTTGAGGTGTAGTGCTTTGACTGCACGAGGTTGCGATGGTCATTGCCACCAATGCCACGATGGGCAGGAAGATCTTTTTCATTTTTGTGTGTTATGTTTTATAGTTCGTTATTTCTTGTTGCGTTCCTTGAAGTCGTCAGCAAAGCCATCGGTGAGCCAGTTGGCAAGAGCCTGACGGTTTGAGCTTAGGACGAAACGCTTCTGGTCGTTGGCATTCTGTATGTTGCCCAACTCGACAAACAGGGAGACTGGTGCGGTGTGGCTCAGCACGTAGAGTGCACGCGGCTCTACAGTGCCACGGAAGCCACGGTCGGGCTGATGGCGTTCGTACTTGGCCTTGAACGTGCGACGCATGGTGGTTGCCAGATGACGTCCGTCCTGACTCTTCTCGCGATGATAGAAGAAGACATCGGTCTGCTGCTTACGGCTACGGCTGTCTATGTGGAGGAAGATGGCGCGACAGTAGCTATAGTTCTTGCGGTCATTCTCGTAGAGACGGTTGATTTTGTCGCATCGTTGCTGCAGGCGGCGTGTCTGGTTGAGAGGGATGGCATCGCCCATGCAGGTCTCACGCTTGCTGTTGTCGAGATACTGTGCGTCGCGAATACCATCCTTGGCATCTTGTATGATGATGCGAACGACGGCACCTTCCTGCATGAGGTCGCGTGCCAGACGCAAGGCTACGTCGTAGGCATATTCGTCTTCGTGCATCTCGACCTTGCCCACCTTGCCTATCGCACCCGGATCGGGACCGCCATGACCGCTTACGACATAGATGCAGGCTCCCTGCAGACGATTGCCTGTAACCTTGCCCCGTGCCTGCGCGGTGCCGAACAAAGGTTCGTCGAATGTGGTCCCTACGGCAGTAGTACTGTCAGAAGCCTTGCCCCTTGGTTCAGCTGCTTGCGCTGTAGCATTCTGCCGATTGCCTTCACGCAGTGGAGGAATGGCATAGCTGACGCCCCGCACGAGATAGTCACGGCCACGCAACCTGCTCTTGTTAATCTCAAGGAATTCGTTGTAGTACTGTCTGCCACGCCGTCCATGTCGCTCCAGGAAAGCGCTGATGCCCTCGCCCTCACGCGGCTTGGCATACTGATATTTGGTCTGCGCTGATGCCAGCACGACCATCATGCTGAATATGACTGCAATGACCGTCCTCATCTCACGCACAAAAGTAAGCTTTTGCGACAACTTCCGGAGGCTATGGTGGAGAATAATCGCTAACTTTGCCAGCGGCAGTCATGCCACTACATATATATAAAGGAGAGATTGAACGTATGAAACGTCCATTAAGCAAATCGCAGTCTGTGTGCATTGTCCTGCTGTGGGGACTGCTGTGTTTCCTCATGCTCACCACGGCAGAGAAGATAGACGGCATGACTCTGACATCGCTATTCATCGGCTCGGCGCTGGTGTTCATACCGGTCTATAAGTCGTACAAGCAGCTAAGATAGTGACGTCGCAGCTTGAGTGGCGTGTTGGTGAGGTGCGTGGCGCACTCTCTTTTTCAGCAGAAATCTTGCAGTTGCAAAAGAGAAACTGTACCTTTGAAGCCAGTACATTTTTAATCTTAAAAACTTAATACCATGACAAACAGAAGAGATTTCCTCAAGAGTGCGTCGCTACTGACTTTCGGCGCATTGGCTGCATCCAAAGGATTGGCAGCAAACAGTGTTAACGGCGTAACCTCAGCATCACCAAAGGCAACAACGGCAAACAAGAATCTGGGTCTCCAGCTCTATTCGCTCGGTGGCGAGTTCTTCGCAAATCCAGCAGATACGCTGAAGAAGGTGAAGGCAGCAGGCTACCAGCAGCTTGAGCTTGCGTTCTACAGCAAAGGCGGCTTCGCTTCCTTCGGACGTAACGCCGGCTCTCCACTCTCGGCTTCCGACTTCAAGAAGATGTGCGACGATGCAGGCATCGGTATCCGCAGCTCACACCTCACGCCCAACAACCTCGATCGCGGTGCCAAGTACGGTCCCGATACAAAGCAGAAGATACTTGACTTCTGGAAGGGTGTCATCGACGACCACAAGATGTTCGGATGCGAGTATATCGTACAGCCCAGCCTCCCGACTATCAACAGCAAGGAAGATGCACAGAACGTTGCCGATGTGTTCAACTCGGTGGGCGAACTGCTCCGTCAGAACGGCATCAAGTTCGGCTATCACAACCATAGCGGCGAGTTCAACAAGGTAATCCCCGGCGGTACAGAAGTGATTCCCTACAACCAGCGCATGCGCCCGGGCCAGAACAACGGAGCTACACCGGAGGCTATCGAGAAGGTATTCATCGACAACACAGACAAGCAGAACGTGCTGTTCGAGCTCGACTGCTACTGGACCGTCATGGGACAGCAAGACCCTGTGGAGTGGATCAAGACATACAAGGACCGCATACAGCTGCTGCACATCAAGGACTTCGTCGTCATCGGAGCATCGGGTGCAATGAACTTCGAGAACATCTTCAACGCCTTCCATGCTAACGGACACAAGCACTGGTTCGTAGAGATTGAGGACATCAACAGCGGCAAGCAGGTACAGCGTGCTGAAGAGAGTGCAAAATATCTGCTCGGCAGAGACTTCGTGAAGTAAGGACAAAACGGAGGAACATATAAAAAGTTCTGGTGAATGTGACACCATATGGAGATATTGTCATAATTTTACCGCAGAATACACTAATGTTTTATATTATGGTTAACAGAAGAGATTTCTTAAAGGGCGCTTCCTTGCTCACATTGGGCGCTCTGGCAGCTTGCAACAGCAACAACGGTGCTGCAGCAGCCGATGGACAGGAGGAAGCTCCTGCACACAAGACACTTGGTTTGCAGATCTACACACTCGGCCCGGAACTCTATGCCGGTGATGTTAACGCGAACCTGAAGAAGATAAAGGACATGGGTATCGACGAGCTCGAGCTTGCCGGCTATGACCCAGCTAACGGCCAGATCGGCGGCATCGACCCCACAGAGTTCAAGAAGATGTGCGACGACAATGGTCTGAAGATCATCAGCTCACACGTCAATCCTCCCCAGCTCTTCAGCGGCGCAGCAGGCCGTGAGGACCGTACAGGCAAGTCTGGCGGTTGGGATGAGAGCTTGAAGACTCCTATCATCGAAGGCTGGAAGAAGATTACAGAGGATCACGCTAAGCTGGGTTGCGAATACCTGGTACAGCCTATGATGCCTATGTTCGGTCTGACAAGCGAGGGTCCTGTAAAGAGCTTCGCAGACCTGCTGAACAAGAGTGGCGAGGTTGTCAAGGCCGGCGGTCTGAAGTTTGGCTACCACAACCACAACATGGAGTTCGTGAAGGTACAGGAGAAGGGCGAGCAGGATATGCTTGGCACAGTGCTGCACCGCGTAGAGGGTACATCAATTCTGGACCTCTTCATGAGCAACACAGACGCAGCAAACGTTCTGTTCGAGCTTGATGTTTACTGGACTGTTATGGGCCAGGAAGATCCTGTTGAATGGATCAACAAGCACGCAGACCGCATCCAGCTGCTCCACATCAAGGACCGTGTCATCCTGGGCGCCTCTGGTATGATGAACTTCAAGAACATCTTCGATGCATTCTATGCAAATGGCTTGAAGCACTTCTTCATCGAGATCGAGGATACCAACAGCGGCAAGCAGTACGACCGCGTAAAGGCTTCTGCCGACTTCTTGACAAAGGCTTCTTTCGTAAAGTAAAGAACTATCCAATCAAGATAGACACATTTCACCATGAGGCACGGTTCACGCCGTGCCTCTTTTCGTTTAATCAGGACAGACAACAACGAGCAACAGACTTGAACAGACTGACCGACAACTGGCTTCGGCCGCTCTACCGGCTCATCTTCCCTCGATATTGCGCCATCTGCGGCAACATCATCAACCCGCCCGAGGAGGTGATATGCAGCGAGTGCAATGCCGCACTGCCGCGCACGCACTTCCACCAGTGGCCCGAGAACAGCATGGAGAAGATGTTCTGGGGCAAGTTCGGCATAAGGAAAGCCGCCGCCTTCATACGCTATGCCAAAGGCAGTGACGTGGCTGTGCTGGTGAAGAAGATGAAGTACAAGGGTCGCAGGGACATAGCCACTGGCATGGGACGCCTCATGGCCGAAGAGATGATGCACAGCTCCGACTTCTTCGATGGCATAGACTGCATAGTGCCCGTGCCCATGCACCCCGACAAGCAGAAGCAGCGCGGCTACAATCAGGCTCTGCAGCTCGCACTTGGCGTATCCGAAGCGACAGGCATCCCCGTAGAGGCAGATGCCATAGTCAGACCGGAGCCTGCGGAGTCGCAGACACGCAGGTCGTCTATCGACCGCCTGGTCTCCATCAAGGGCGCGTTCAAGGCCACAGACATCAGCCGTTTTGCAGGCAAGCACGTGCTGATTGTCGACGACATCATCACCACCAGCGCCACCATAACAGCCTGCGCCGATGCCCTCGCATCTGCACCAGGCATCCGCTTCAGCATCCTCACACTGGCCATCGCGAACGACTAAATTATGCCACACGTATGACCGGAGAGAATCATACGTATCATTTGAGCAATTCATACGTATGATTGAATTGAATCATGCGCATCATTCGATCAATTCATGCGCATCAACAGAATCAACAAACCGCATTATCAGAGCGAATAATGCGCATTATCGGAGCGAGTGGTGAGAGTGGTCGTATCGTACGCAGAGCATTAGAAAAGGGGGCACGCCGCAATGGCATGTCCCCTTCTCGTTGTTATAGGTCTTGTCCGCTGTACGGACAGGACGCGTGCGTCACCTGATTACCACGCAGATGATCTCGTGGCCGAAGTTGCCGCTGATAGGCGCAACCTGCGGGCTTACGGCTGTGATGCGGAGCGGCAGGTAGTATGTGCCCGGCTCGACATTGGCAGCATCGACATGCAATGTACCCTGTGCATTGCGGCGGTTGTTCCAATCCGTACGGACTGTCAGGTCCTGCTTGCTGTAGGCAGGGATGACAAGTTCCATCGGCAATGACAAGCCTTCTGCGGTCTTGGCGTACGACTCTGTGGACAGAGTGTAGCAGCCTGCAGGCAGCAGTGTCTCGCCGTCGCTGAGCAGTGACTCGTCGAGGCTGACGGTTACGGTGATGTCTTCCTTGATGTCTTGGGCATAGCTGATGCCGTAGTTCACCCAGAAACTTTTCGAGTTGTTGCTGTCGCTCACGGTCAGTGTTGTCGTGTTGCCGCTGGCAATCTCGAACTCGATGACCGGCTTCTGATCATCGATGTCGTACAGGTATTCGTCCTTGAGGCATGAGCTCAGGGATATTATGCCGAGAGCCATTGCCAATATTGATAAGTATTTTCTCATAACTCGTCTGTTCTTATTTTTCGTAACCGTTCAGGAATTTTGAATTGAGGTTCTCGCCGGTCTTCGTGCGGTCGGGGTTTGCTGTATCCCAGAAGATGAGGTCGGTGAGGATGTTCGACTTTTCGTTTGCCTCGAAGTTCTCTGCATTCAGCACTTTCTCCGTCTGCGGGTAGAGTGCGCGTGCAGGCATCTTCATTGTTGCCAGGTTCCACTGGTGCGATACGTGTAGCCATGTGGGCATGTCCGTACGGCGGATTTCGCTCCATGCCTCCAGCGGGTCTACAAGGAAGTAACCTATCCACTTCTGTACGTTGATGGCCTCGAGCTTCTCATCGTCGGTAGTCATCATATCCCAGTTGACCAGGTCGGAGTATGTGCCGGAGGTCTGTCCGTAGTAGTCAGCAGCAGCTTCGGCAGCCGAACCGCTGATGGGCTCTTTGGCACCATTGTAGGGTATTTCTACCTTGAGGGCATTCTCGTAGGTCTGCATCAGACTGGTGATGCCTGCCTCATAGTACTGCTTTGCCTTGGCATCGCCACCATCGATGAAGCCGCGCAGGGCAGCCTCAGCGAAGTAGAAGTCGACAATGTGCTTGGCATAGATCTGCACGTCCTTGGATGCATCAGCATCGAAAGTCCAGGTTCCGTCACCCACGGCTCCGATACCGACCAGTGAAACATCGGCTCTCTGTCCCGGTGTCTGTACGCCGTAAGGTACACCTACGTACCACTCGTCGCCCAAGTCGAACTCAGAATACTTGACGTACTGGCTGTCGCGCAGACGCTCACGTGGATCTGCATAGACACGCAGCAATGGGTTGTTGGTATCGCGAAGGAACTTGACAAGCTCTTCGGTTGGGTCGTACTGGCTACGTCCACCGGAACGTCTTGTAGTACGTCCGCTCGTGTAGTTGCCGTTCCACAGGTAGGTGTGTCCCCAGATGGTGTACTGAGGGCTCATCTTGTTGTTGCCCACATAGTAGCCGGGGTTTGACGTAGCATTCTCGGTGATGCAGTTGCCTTCGAGAGCCTTCAGACGTGCTGCGCCGTTGACCTCGTTGAACAGGCTGACGTTCGATATACGCATCAGCAGGCTCAGCTCTATTGAATTGGCATACTTCACCCACTCATCCTGATCACCGCCAAAATAGATGTCGGCATTGCCGTAGGCCGACAGCGAGCCGTCCTGGAGATTGTTCTCGGCCTCGATGATTTCTGCACACAGAGCCTTGTAGATGTCCTCGGCCTTGTCATATTTCGGCGCAAGGTTCTCGGCAGCCAGAGCTGCCTCGGTATAGGGCACGTCGCCGAAGATGTCGACCAGCTCACGGAACTCGATGACCTCGAGTACCTGTGCTATGCCCAGCAGGGCGTTGTTGCCCTCGGCCTGTGCCTTGTCCTTGATGGTCTTGATGTTGGCGATGCGCTCGTAGCGGTTGGCCCAGAAGGTGTTGAACGTAGAGTTGGTCACCATACCCGAGAGGTAGGGATAAGTACCGGAGTAATCGCCCGACTTGGTCATCATCTGTGACCACTGGAAGAAGCCGAAGTAGTTGGAACCGCCTGTCGAACTTGTGTTCAGTCGTCCCACACGCTCGCTGGCAATGTCGTTCTCCACACTGGTCAGCATCAGGTCGGCAGTAACGGTGTCTACCGTCGCATCATTAGGGTTATCGTTCACGTCGAGCCAGTCAGTGCATCCAGTGATTGTCATTGTACCAGCCAACGCAGCTATATACAGTATATTCTTTTTCATGCTTATAGTCCTCCTTACGATTAGAATGTAACGATCAGGTTGAAGCCGTAGCTTCTGTAGCCTGCAGCCATATTGCCCTGTGTTCCGTTGGCATTCCTGTTGTAGCTGGAGCTCGTGATGTTCGAGTTACCGCCATTGCTTGAGAATTCAGGATCGCCGAAGATGTTGGTCTTCGGACGGAACAGCAGGAGGTTGCGTCCTACAAGACTTGCAGAGATTCCCTGCACGAAGCCGAGCTTGTCGATGAGCTTCTTCGGGAACTCATAGTTGAGCGAGACCTCACGCAGACGCCATGTCGACGCACTGTAGACGAAGTTGGCATAGCCCTGACGGTACAGACCGTTCCAGAAGCCATCGTCACCGTACATGATGGTGTAGTTCTCATTGGCTACGTAACTCTGGCTCTCATCGTCCCAGTAGCTGGAGTTCGGGAACACGATGCGCTGGCGGCCTGCCGTTGCACTGATCCATGAAGAACCCGTGAACACGTTCGATGCCTCGAGTGAGCTCAAGAACTTGTGTCCGCCACGGTAGTCGATGGTGGCGCTCAGTGTCCAGTCCTTATAGCGGAATGTCGGAGTGATACCCAGACGTACGGTAGGCTCTGTTGTGCCCATGACTCTCATTTCGCCAGCCTCGGGCAGACCTGTCGTCTTGTTGATAATGACACGTCCCTGGTCGTCACGCTTCCAGTCCTGAGCCTTGATCACAGGGAATGACTCGCCCTTGATAGCCCAGATGCCATAGTACGTACCGTTGATGTCGTTGTCCAGTGCCAGCTCATCCAGTCCGTCGGCCAGTTCTATGACCTTTGTCTTGACGAATGTGGCGTTGAAGCCGAGGCTGAAGCTGAAGTCACCCCAACGTACGATCGGGTTGATATGGAGATCCATCTCGATACCCTTGCCTTCCATTGTACCGGCATTGATGTAGCGTGACTCGTAACCGCTCGATGTAGGTACAGATACGGGGACTGTCTGGTTTGTGGTCCGCTGCAAGTATGCTGCTGCCTCCAGGGTGATGCGGTTGTTGAAGAAGCCGAATTCCGTACCGATTTCGTACTCCGATGTAAACTCAGGCTTCAAATCCTGCGTATAGATGGTGGTGCTCAGTGCATAGCCGGTGTTCGTGCCGTAAGGGAACGCTCCGCTGACCTTGGCAAGTGTCTGGAGGTTATACGGTTCGAGGTTCACCGTACCCACACGTGCCCATGATGCACGCATCTTCCAGTGGTTGAATACGTCGCTCTTCAGCGATGGGATGGCGTCGGTCAGGACAACCGAACCGTTGGCCGAAGGATAGAAGAACGAACGGTTGCCCGGAGCAAGGAGTGATGTCCAGTCATTACGTCCTGTCAGCTGCAGGAATGCCCAGTCGCGATAACTCAAGTCGACAGAAGCGAAGAGACCAGTCTTGCGGCTGCGAGTCCAGCGGTTGGAGCCTGTGAGGTCGCCCAGCTTGTTGGCCAGGTTGTACAGGTTGGGGATGGCAAGCTGCGAGGCTGATACGTTCTTGTACTCATAGTACTTGTCTTGCAGCGAGTAGCCGACCATACCTTTCAGTTCAAAGTCTTCACCGAACTTGTGGTTGGCCTGTGCCATGAAGTCCAAGTTGAAGTTCGAACGGTAGCTCGATGCTGTGTTGAATGTAGATACCTGGTCGGACGAAGCGTTGTACTTGTACTGCTTTGCATATTCGCTGTAGTTGAACGCCTCGGTGCGAATATTGGTGTTGTTGACATCGAGATTCAGACCTGCACGTGCGGTGAACTTCAGCCAGCTTGTTGCATCGAAATTGACGTCGATAGAGCCGGCCAGACGATCCTGGCGTGTCTCTCGGCGGTGTGTGTCGAGCAGGAAGAATGGGTTGTCGTCATAGTCAGAGAAGTACTCGTTAGGAGATACACCTGCACCGGTGTCGCCCTGGCGCCAGTCGGTGTAGTCGCCGATGCGGTAGCTTGCAGGCACCTGCATCAGAGCGTAGATACCGCTCGAGCTCTGTGTGCTCATGTCGTATGTCGAATGCGTGTAAGTCACCTTGCCGGAAACGGTCAGCTTGTTATAGTTGCGGCTGGCGTTGAAACGCAATGTCTGGCGAGCCGATTCGTCACCGCGTGTGATGGACTGTTGGTCCAAACGCTGGTATGAGAGGTACATTGAGCCGCGGTCGTCGCTCGACGAGAAACTTACGTCGTGCTGCAGGTCAAGACCTGTACGATAGTAGCTCGACAGATAGTCGTCACCGACATACCCATAGTTAATCATTCTGGTCTCGCCATTCAGTCCTTCGAGAGGCCAACCTGATTCGATTGGCATGTTGTCGAATTCAGGGCCGAACTGCTGGTTCTCTGCCTGCATGTACGAGTTGCCTGTGTAGTCCCAG
>CAVHJI010000013.1:12255-13517 GCA_963636255.1 Bacteroidaceae bacterium
GTCCCAGTTACCTGTAGAAGAGTTGCGGTGGCCCGAGCCGAAACGTGTCTGTGTCTTGGGCAGGTATGAAGCCTGGTGCATGGTCGATGTGAATCCGTAGGTGATTTTCGGCTTGCCCTTTGCACCGCTCTTGGTAGTGACGATAATCACACCGTTGGCAGCTTCAGAACCGTAGAGGGCTGCAGCCGATGCACCCTTAAGTACTGACACGTTGTCGATATCGTTGGGGTTCAATGTCTGCAGGAAGTTCATAGGAGTCTGTACACCGTCGAGCACGAGCAGGGCAGAGTTGTCGCCCTTGAACGAACGCGCACCGCGCAACTGTACACGTGTCTCCTGGTCCAGTGCGGATGATGTAGAGTTGATCTGCAGACCTGATACCTTGCCGCTCAACGCTGCCGAAGCATCCGTACCTTTTGCTGCTGTCAGAGCGTCAGCATCTACCTTAGCAGTAGAATAGCCGATGGCCTTTGCCTGACGCTGGATACCCATGGCGGTCACAACGACCTCGCCCAGCATCTCAGAGTCTGACTTCAGTACGATGGTAAGCTGTGGCTGGGCCTTCACGGTCTGCTGCTGCATACCTACGTATGAGACTGTAAGATCTGCGCCTTGCGGCACATTCTGGATGGTGAAGTTACCATCGATGTCGGTTATGGTTCCCGTCGTGGTTCCCACAACCAGGACAGACGCACCGATAATGGGCAACCCGTCCTCGTCTGACGTAACATTGCCTTGCACGGTGATGTTTTGTGCAAAGGCGCATACGCTCATCAGAAGTAATGTGGCTAAAGCAATTAGTTTACTTTTCATAAGTCACGTCCTTAAAAATTGGTTAATACTATATTAAAACTATCTCCTGAAACTTTGTTTAGTTCCTTCTCTTTACCTTGGGGTGATATTTGTCATGCCAGTACCGCCGAAGCGGTTACTGTCAATACGGTCTTGTGTTCTGTGCTGCTGCGGCAGGGTAGCCAGGCTTCACGGGAATGCGTGCAGGATCATTGGCTGCGCTCAGTGCCATCGTTGCTGCTATGGCAGCGTCGATCTTCAGGTCGTCGAGCGACAGACGTTCCCATGTATCCATGTTCGTATGGTATGTACGGTCATACTCCAGCTCGTCCTGTATGAACTGATAAGCCGGCAGCCCGATGCGGTCGAAGGTGACGTGATCGGTCGAACCCGTCTGACGCGGTGACAGTGTGGTGAATCCCAAAGACTCTACCGGAGTCTTCCAAGCCTCGAAGAACGGCTTTGCAAGG
>CAVHJI010000013.1:13527-23335 GCA_963636255.1 Bacteroidaceae bacterium
GGTAGATGCCGCGGAAGCGTCCTGAGCCGTTATCCATGTTCAAGTAGATGGTGAACTTGTCGTATCCGGCCTTTGCCTTCTTGGCTTTGTCGTCGTACAGATAGATGTTCTTGTATCCGCGCGATCCATACAGGCCTTGTTCCTCACCGCCCCACAATGCCAGACGGATTGTACGCTTGGGCTGTGCACCGATAGCCTTCAGAATGCGCATTGCCTCAATCATGGTGATACAGCCAGATGCGTTGTCGGCACCGCCTGTACCGCTGTGCCATGAGTCAAGGTGTGCGCCTATCAGGACAATTTCGTCCTTCAGCTTCGGGTCTGTGCCCGGTATCTCGGCAATCACATTGTTTATCTTCTGGTTGTCTGTGAACTTGTTCTTCAGCTCAAGCTCCATCTCAACCTTTTCGCCTGCCTGTATGAGGCGTGCCATGCGGCCGCCGTCCTCAAGCGGGAGCACTACCTCTGGCACTGGTTCGGGGTCACCGACCTTATACTGTGCACCGCTACCGCTGGTGACGTTGAATGTTCCGCGTGTGTTGATGATGGCGAGCACACCTTCGCTCTGCAGCATCTTAGTGAAGTCGTTCTGCACCTGACGACGACGCATCATCTCTTCACGGCTTATTGTTGCTCCGCCCATCTGACGGCGATAGTTGTGACGTCCTGGACGCGGGTCGGTCTCCAATGCAGCAAGTTCCTCGTCTGAGTAGCGGTATGCCAGAGGCTCAAAAGATATCTCATAGGATGTTGTGACAGGCATCAGCACAATCTTGCCAGCCAGTTTGCCACGATACTTATCTATATCGCTTGCGCTGTTCAGCTGGTCGACGTAGACAACCTCACCTTTCACCAGACCGTTGGTGCTGCCTGTCCATGCCTTCGGGTTAGCTGCATAGCTGCAATAGTAAGGTGCAGTCATAGCGACGTAGTTCTTCTCGCTGTCCCATCCACCCTTGGCGAATTCGACTGCGAACTCAGCATGCGGGTTTGTGAGGCCATACTCGTTGAGCTTCTTGATGACAAGCTGCTCGGCACGCAACTTCTGCTGCGATGCTGCAAGGCGTGAGCCCAACAGGTCGGTCATGTACTGCGACAGTTTGTCGATGTCTGAATTGGCAAAAGCCTCGTTCTTGATTTTGTAGGCCAGCTCATCTGAAAGGGCTGTCTGTGCGTGCACCTGGGTGAGAGTCAGCCCGGCGCAGGCTGCGAATAGCAGGATACTCTTCCTCATAACGTCTTTTCTATTTACCTTATTATATAATACAGTTCGTCTTTGTTTGGAAAATACACATGTGTAGTACTTAGTCTGTTGTATTTCCGTACTTTGTCCGTTGTATTTTCCTCGCACTGACCCATCTTCAGTGCTAAATATGGCGCAAAGTTATTAATAGAATTTAAAACCGCGCACAATAGCTCCTAAAAATTAGTGTTTGCTGACATAAAAGTCATATTTTCGTCATATTTAATGACATCTGTTAGCAATCATATTCCCTCGTCATAGTCAATCATAGTGCCCCATTGCCACAATGTGCGGCGGCTTCTGTGTGGTTGAACGTCCATAGAAGCTGTGGTTGAACGTTCATAGAGCTGCAGATTTTGAGTACAATCTGTCAGCATCTTCAGGCAAAAGATGTACTTTTGTCGGCAAAGACAAGTACATTGGGCACAATGGAACACTAACAATTAACATACAAACAAATGAAAGCATTGAACTGTTTGTTCCTGGCAGCGGCACTGACCGTTACAACTTCGGCAGCCGCACAGGAAGATGAGGGCTACAAGCTGCCTCCGAAAGTGCTGCAGGACATCGTGGCAGCACCACTGACACCACAAGTAATCTTCAACGACCCATGCACGTACATGGTGCAACTTAACAAGCGGCCATTTCTGTCGTTGGCAGAACAAGCCCAGACGGAATATCGCCTTGCCGGTGCGCGTTTTAACCCTGACACATACAGCATCAGCCGCACGCCAGCCTACGACCGTGCGACCATCGTCAACACTACAACGCTGGAACAGACCGAAGTGACCGGACTGCCGAGCGGATGTGTCGTATGGGGAGCACAGTGGAATCCCGCAGGCGACCAACTGGTAGTACTTGTCAAGGAAGACAACGGCATCTATCTCTACCAGTGCGGCACAGACGGAGCAGCACGCAAGATTACCAACCGTCGCATGAACGCCACACAGGGAACGTCGGTCTACTGGCTTGACGCGCAGAACTTCATCTTCGCTGCCGTACCCGAAGGTCGTGGTGCAGCTCCGGCAATCAATCCGGTGCCGCAGACTCCCATCATACAGCAGAACCTGGGCACCAGCTCTCCCGCACGCACCTATCAGGACCTGCTGAAGAACAAGAACGACGAAGAGCAGTTCGAATACTACTTCACGTCACAACTTGTCAGCGTGGGCACCAACGGAGAGAAGGAGATTGGCCAGGCAGGCGTCTACAAACAGATAAGTCTGTCGCCCGACAAGCAGTACATACTGCTCAGTGCCGTGCAGCATCCCTACTCCTACACTGTTCCCTACTACAGCTTCCCGGAGAAAGTTTCGATTATCGACCTCAACGGACGCACAGTAAAAGAGCTCGCCAATAATCCTGTAGTGGTGACGGCAATGGGCTATGACACTACAAGCCCCTATCCGCGCAACTTCTCATGGCGCAACGACAAGGGCTCGTCGGTGACATGGGCACAGGCTCTCGACGAAGGCAACCCAAGAGGCAAGAACCTTGAATATCTGGATGCCGTCTATCAGCTCGATGCTCCCTTCAACGGACAGCCACAGACTGTTGTCAAGACACCCAAACGTTATCGCGGCATCAACTGGTGCGACGAGCAGTTTGCCATTGTGACCTACATGAGCCGGCAGACGCATGCCATCACACAGGCATCCTTCGTGCCGTGTGCTGCCGACAATGCCCTCAGCACCGTATTCGAGTGGGACATGAACGACAACTACAACAACCCCGGCGAGATTGTTACTACCGACGGCTCCTATGGACGTCCCGTAATCTACACCAATAAGAAGCACTCTGAGTTGCTGCTCGAGAGCGAGGGATCAAGCCCTGACGGAGACATGCCCTACATAAGCCGCTACGACATCGCCAAGAAGAAGAACACCATACTGTGGCGTTGTGCCGCACCGTACTATGAGCATATCGTAGCCACCAAGGACCTTGACAAGCTGCAGTTTGTCACCTCACGCGAGTCGAACACACGCCCTGCCAACTTCTATCTGCACGACCTCAAGAAGAAGTCCGAACGTGCACTGACCTCATTCGAGAATCCTTATAAGGCAATGGAAGGTGTCACGCACGAGCAGATAAAGTACAAACGTGCCGACGGCCTCGACCTGACAGCGACAGTCTATCTGCCTGCCGGATACGACAAGGACCGTGACGGACGGCTTCCAGTCTATATGGTGGGCTATCCACGCGAATATCGTTCGGTAGCCGATGCCGGACAAGTGCGTGGCAGCAAGTATACGTTCCCGACAATGACCTATCGCTTCCCTGCGATGTTCGTCACACGTGGCTACTGTGTCATGGAGAACGTAGAGATGCCTATCGTTGGTACAGAGACCACCGAGCCTAACGACAACTACATCGACCAGCTTGTGATGGATGCCGAGGCTGCTGTCAAGGCCATCTACGACCTTGGAGTAGGAGACACAGCACGTATAGGCGTTGGCGGACACTCCTATGGCGGCTTCATGACTGCCAATCTGATGACCCACACCAAGCTGTTCAAGGCAGGCATTGCACGCAGTGGAGCCTATAACCGCACACTCACGCCCTTCGGTTTCCAAAGCGAGACACGTACTTACTGGGAAGCACCGGAGGTATATAATGCCATGAGTCCGTTCATGTATGCAGACAAGCTGAGCGGTGCTTTGCTGCTCATCCACGGTGAGTTGGACAACAACACCGGCACGTTCCCCATACAGAGCGAGCGCTTCTATCAGGCATTGAAGGGCCACAAAGCCACAGTGCGCTACGTCGTACTGCCACTCGAGAGCCATCACTATACGGCAAAGGAGAACGTCATGCATCTGCTCTACGAACAGGACGCATGGCTGGAAAAGTATGTGAAGAATGCTTCTAAGGGAAAGTAAGCCTATAACGGCACATCACCGTTTGCTGCATCGCACGAGGACTTTACGTCCGTCGGCCATAGTAGTGGCAAACAAATAGACATCACCTCCATCAGCGAGGTGCAGACGCTTCCTCAGTTCCGCAACGGAGCTGGGGAAGTTTCGTATTGCAAGGTTGGCTTTAGTCGTGCCGTCGAGCAGTCTGCGCTGGTCGGTCCGACTCATGCTGCCATAGCCTTCGACCGCGAAAGTCCGCCCAGGGAAGTCGCTGACAAGAGTGTCGGATGTGTAGAGATGGCTGCTCGGATGCAGCTTTCCGAGGCCGTACTTACGGGCAATGGAGCGATATGCGCCAGCCTTCAGCACAGCAGCATTGGGTTCGTAGAGGTATTTGGCTATGGTGCATGCATATTGACATTCGTCCTGTTCATCAGACTTGCAGAACGTGAATGTCTGCGAAGTGCCACTGTGAAGCAGATTGACACAGTGCACCGCAACGTTCTCTGCCGTCAGACAGCCATCACGGTCCATCACAACCAGCAGTTCCTTGCACTCGTTGTCCACAGCCACGACATGCACCTCTGTCGCATGTTCCATCTGCCGCAGAGCCATGCTGATGTCGAGCATGGGCGACAGTTTGAGCATCACGTGCCCTGCTTTCTGTAGCAGTAACGGCAACAATGGCACCACATCGGGCTCGCAATCGGACAGAGCCACCGTCTTTGCCCCACTGCCACTGCGCCGTGCAGGGTCCATGAACAGCCAGTCGACCGGTTCCATGCTCCGGAGATAGTCTGTGCCGTCGGCGCAGATAGCGCTGATGTTGTCCGCACCAAGTGCCTTGAAGTTGTGTCCAGCGATGTCTGCCAGCTCCTGCCGGCGTTCTACGTATGTTGTTTCTGCGAAAGCAGAGTGCATGAAGTAGCAGTCTACACCCATGCCGCCTGTCAGGTCGGCGAGACTCTTATGTCCGCCAGCGGTAGAGACCACCGATGCTTTGTAGCGTGCCGTAGCCTCCGACGAGCACTGCTCTACAGACAGATGTTGCGGATAGACGATGCTTTCCACGGCAGCCCACGACGGCACCTTGCGCCGCATGCGTTGTCTGCCGTCAATCTGAGTAAGCGCATACGCCATGTCCACACCTTCAGGGCGCACAGCTTGCAATGCCAGCCGCAGCGGGTCATCGTCGCAATGCTGCCTCACGAAGGCTTGTGTCTGCCCGTTTGGGGTGTCCATTCCTTATTGTATACCGTTAATGCTATTGTTGTCTCACAGGCTCACGTTCCGGATTTTGCCTTGCTTCTGCAGCTTGGCAAACTCTTTCTTGGCCTTCTTCAGCTGCTTGCAAAACTCCTTGTCGGCATGCAGACGTGCCACTATTGCCGTGCACATCCACCGTGATGCGTCCACATCGCTCTGAAAGTGAAAGCCTGCAATCACACGGCTCTGCCCCATCTCGTAGCCACGCTTGAGGATTGCCTCCTGGTTGCCGGTGTTGATCTCGGCAAGTATGAGTGCTGTGCCCCAGCCTATTGCTGTATGTCCCGACGGATAGGAACCGCTTTTGGTATAACGTTTCTGCAGTTCGGGGATGCTGGTGTCTTCATTGAAATAGAGGAACGGACGCTTGCGCATGTAGAACTTCTTAGCCTCATCGGTGGCAAGATCACCGAGGTCTTCGCGCATGCCAGTTATCAGCCGGTAAATCTGCGGTGTGGTCTCCTGGCTGATTGTGATGCCAAAAGCAGGCGAAAAAGATTCACACACGCCCTTATCGCTGGTATCGGCATCCTTTATGGCCTGTTCTCCGCGCGGTGTGTTGCGTTGCGACTTGCCCCACTCATACTGCTCGATGTCGTAGGCAAAACGTGCCGTACCCTCTTCGGGTGGCGGTGGAAGAAGCTTCAGATTGCTCGGTACCTCACTCTCGTAGAGATAGAAATGTTCGGGGTCGGTACTGTGGTCCTTGACTTTCTTTCCCTGTGCCAGGGCGTTGCCACAGCATGCCATGGCGAGCACAAATATCAGTACACTTGTTCTTTTCATCACTTTATCGGGTTATATTGTTTCTCTCTTTGTCATGCGCAAAGGTACGTTTTCCCTGTGTAACTTGTGGCTCCGCGCCACGGATATGCACTGCCGGCACGGGCAATTTGCATGATGCCGCAATCTCGGATAGCTGCATGCATCCAGCAAGACGAATGAAGACGCGCAGCAATAGTGTCGTAAAACCCTATGAATGCGCAAGATATGGCTCACTATGTTAACTCATATCCTCTCATACAGTTCGATGTGAGCATTCATAACGTCCGAAGTGAGACGACTTATTGCATCTCCGAACACAACTTTGGTTATCTGCCCACATGATTTTGGTAGTCTGTTCGCATGACAATAGTGGAGCTGTAGAGAAAAGGTGGGGAAACTAATGAGCGTTATCCGTCATAAACGTTGGCAAACTCTTATAATTGCGTTGGCACTTTCAAACATAAGGCTTGGACCGATTCAAGTAAATGAGTCGATCCGAGAAGTTACATGAGTTGGTCCGAGAAGTTATATGTGTTGGTTCGAGAAGCTATATGATTTGCTCATACCAAAGCTTGGTATGAATATTGCAAGTACTTGGTACGATAATTGCAAGTACTTGGTATGATAATTGCAAGCTTTGGTATGAGGATATCAGATATCTTCTCGACGGAAGTCAAGCGCTAGCTAATGTAATAGAAGATATGCAAATGTAACATCACAAAGGGTCCTTTGCAAGTTTTTTGATATGTATTTTCCCTACTGCCCCATTATCTGTTCGCACGACAATAGTGGTTGTCATGCTAGCAGCACAGTCATGCCCGTCAGGACAGCAAGCGTAGCAGACGTGCGGACATAAAAAAAACCGGGCATCGGGTATTCCGACGTCCGGCCTGCTATATATATAGTCAATGGTCTCTTAGCTGAGCTTGTTGATGTAGAGAGCGAGCTTCGACTTCAGGTTGTTAGCCTTGTTCTTGTGGATAACATGTGTCTTTGCCAGCTTGTCCAGAATCTTTGATACGCCCGGCAACATTGCAGCTGCAGCAGCCTTGTCGGTTGTGCCGCGGAGCTTGCGAACAGCATTTCTCATTGTCTTGGCATAGTATCTGTTGTGGAGCTTTCTTGCCTCAGACTTCCTGATGCTCTTAAGTGTAGATTTATGATTTGCCATCTCGACTAATCCTTTAGTTTTTGTTTTGTTTTTGTTTTACTTTCTTTTATTTTGTAGTCCATGGCAGAGTCGAACTGCCCTTTAGAGAATGAAAATCTCTCGTCCTAACCGATAGACGAATGGACCATCCACATCCCTGCTTTTAAGGAATGCGGTTGCAAAGGTAGACACTATTTTCCAATCAGCAAACAACGTACTTAAAAAATGTGGTTTTATTTTTATAGCTTTGTACAGGTTTAATGGCTTCACCTAAATGATACAGACTACAGAAGGAGTGGTACTTGGGGTATTGAAGATTGCCGGCGGACAACAGATTGTCACTGTATATACATCCGCAAACGGCCGTCTGTCGTACGTCATGCGGGTGCCACGCTCTCGCAAGTCATCCGTTTCGATGTCGCTGCTACAGCCACTATCGCTGGTTCAGATTGTCGGCGATGTGAGGCCTGGCACATCACTGCAGCACATCACCTCGATGTCGAGCGTCTGCCCGTATCGCAGCATCCCGTCCAATCCATACAAGTCGGCAATGACACTCTTCCTGCAAGAATTCCTGACGCGTTCCATACGCGAGGAAGGACAGCCCAACAGTGCACTGTATAGCTTCATCACAACATCGATGAGATGGCTCGATGCCGCCGAGGACAGATACTCAAACTTCCACATTGCCTTCATGCTGCGCATATCGTCGTTCCTCGGTCTGCAGCCAAACACATCGAACTATGTTCGCGGCTATTGCTTCGATCTGCAGGAGGCACGCTACGTTCCGTCACCAGTTCAGGCAGATGCCTACTGCTTGACAGGTGCTGAAGCTGCCGCTGTGGGTACGCTGATGCGTATGAATCTGTCGAACATGCACCGCTTCATGTTAAGCCGCCAGCAGCGTCGCCGCATACTGAGCGTCGTGAACGACTACTACCGTCTGCACATCCCCGATTTTCCCGAACTGCGCTCGTTGCAAGTGTTGCACGAGGTGTTCGACTGAGAGTCTTACTTGTAGAAGCTGTGTCCGAAGACCGAGAACTCTTCCTGTCCAAGCACACAACGACGGAACCATGCGAGCAGAAAGCCTGCACCGTAACCGATGAGCTGGGTGAAGGCTGCGCGTATGCAGAGCAGTCCAATCTTCAGACCGTGGTTCCGGAGTGATGAGTCTACAAAGACAAGAAGAGAGTAGAGTACCAGAGGCAGCAGTGCCGCACCGCATATCATACCGCCAAAAGGAGGGTCATACCGTCTGCCGACCGTCGCTCCAAACACAATGCCTGTAACGAACAACAGCAGTAAGAATGCCACGCCCACGGTGAACACGGCAGGCAACAGATGGACAAGTTTCAATGACCCCGGGTGCCGCTTATGGAGATTGATGCGGGCTATGCCGGAGTTCATGACCTGACGGAAGAACTTGCGAAAGTCGGTACGCCGCTTGTGATACACCCATGCATCCGCAAAGAGAGCTGTCGTGAACCCCTGTTCTACGAGACGCAAGCTCAGGTCGACGTCCTCGCCAAAGCGCATGTTCGAGAATCCTCCCACCCTGCGGTATGCTTCAGTGCGAATGCCCATGTTGAAGCTTCTCGGATAGAAATGGTCCATACGCTTCTTTCCACCACGAATGCCACCCGTGGTGAAGAACGATGTCATGGAATAGTTTATGGCTTTCTGCGTGTCGGTGAACGACGGATGGGCCCTGTCAGGACCGCCGAAGGCATCGGCATCAGTAGCGGCAAGCCCACGTACGACAGCATCGAAGTATTCTTCGGGAACAATCGTATCTGAATCAAGAAAGATGAGATACTCCCCTCTTGCCCGCTCGGCACCGTAGTTGCGTGCTGCCCCAGGACCGCCATTAGGGATAAAGAAATAGGATATGTCTAACATTCCCCTATGCGCCTGCACTACGTCGCGGCATGGCTTGCCCGAGCCGTCATCAACAACAACGACCTCAAAATCTGCCGTACGCGGCTGTGCCGACAGACTGTCCAGCAGCTCCGAGAGCTCGTCAGGACGGTTGTAGACGGGTATTACGATGGAGAACTTCATTGAAGCAACAAGGCGGGCGGTTCATTGCGAGCCGTCCGCCTTTAAGTCTATTCCTTATATTGGTTTACTTGCTGTTGACACGGCTTACGTAAGAGCCATCGCGGGTGTCGATGACAACGACGTCGCCCTCGTTGATGAACAGAGGCACCTTGACCGTTGCACCCGACTCTACTGTTGCAGGCTTCTGCGCATTGGTGGCTGTATCACCCTTGAGTCCCGGCTCGGTGTATGTAACCTTCATCTCAACCTTCACAGGCACCTCAGCGAAGAGGATGGTCTCGGTAGAAGCATCAGATACCACATCAACCACCATACCCTCGAGCAGGAAGTCAGCACCTGTGAGGAGGCTCTTGGCGATAGGCACCTGGTCGTAGGTCTCCTGATTCATGAAGATGAAGTCCTCACCTTCCTTATAGAGATACTGGTACGGACGGCGTTCAACACGAACATCCTCCAGCTTCTCAC
>CAVHJI010000014.1:0-6359 GCA_963636255.1 Bacteroidaceae bacterium
CATCGTTGGGGTCCAAGGATGGGCATTCTATGGTCCTTTGAATGGGCATCCTTAGCACCTAAGAATGCCCATCCTTAGACCCTAAGAATGGGCATCGTTAGGGTGCCTCAAGGGGCAAACACGGATTTATTGAATGGTTTCGTTCAAAATTGAAGGCTTTTGAACGAAAACGGGGCTTTTTTGAACGTTTTTTGAACGTTTCTTGAACGGTTATTGAACAGTTTTTGAATATTCAGAGATTATTAGCAATCTGTGTGCTTCTTCACCATGCACTGATGTCACCACGCACTGATGTCGGCATGTGCCTCTACGGCAGTCTCGATGTCGTCGGGCAGACTGCTGAAGAAGTCAATGCCGGTCTTGGCTTCCACCTCATCGACCGTTAGGACATAGTGCTTCATGTCGTGTTGTGCCGCCTCGTTGGCATAGACGAAGCCCAGTGCCTCGGGCTTGTCGCCCAGATGGAGCACCACCTTGAAGAAGGCGTCTGGCACACCGATGCGGTTGGCGCCGATGGTGCGTGCAGTGTCGCTGTCGAACACAGGACCTGCAACGATATAGACGTCGCCATACTTCTCAGCCCACTTGCGGCACCGCTCCTCCAGCACACGCCAGTCGCCGCTGTTGAGAGATGAGTTCTGCGGACACATGTTCGTCAGCAGGAACGACTGGTTTATTGCAGCCTTGCTCCAGTCGCAGTCGGCTGCAGGACACATGTGACCGTGCGACATCTTGTAGCGGTTGTTGGTCCAGTCGTCGAGTTCCTGCCGTGGTGAGGGCACGTCCCTGTCCACGATGTAGCAGTTGCGTGTGGTCTTCGACGTCAGCTTGCCGATGCCGATGGCATTGCCGTCCTCGTCATAGTAGGGCACCCCGTCCCGCGAGATGCCTCCGTTGGCACAGTGCTCTGCCGTGAGATGCCAGCCCACCCAGTTGGGACACCGCGTCTCCTTATTATATGATGTGATGTAGCCGTCGCGCACAAGCATCTGCGACGGCACGCTCTCTGCCGTCTGCGCAGCTTCGAGGTGCTCCGTGTCAGGCAGTGCTTCTGCCGTCTTCTGCTTCTGACTTGATGTCTGCTTCTGGCTTGATGTCTGCTTCTGCCCTGTCGTCTGCTTCTGGCCTGTCGTCTGCTTCTGTTCATGTGTCTGCTCCTGACGGCTTGCCTCGCTGTCGGTGGCAGTGAGGCTGATGAT
The DNA here is from genome assembly GCA_963636255.1 of Bacteroidaceae bacterium. Taxonomy (GTDB): domain Bacteria; phylum Bacteroidota; class Bacteroidia; order Bacteroidales; family Bacteroidaceae; genus Bacteroides. The sequence continues at coordinate 1,200 of CAVHJI010000014.1, forward strand.
GCCGCAGCTCTGTCCCAGCCAAAGTATGGCGGCTGCGAGCAGTGTGGAGGCTGCCGCTATGAGCTTCTTCACGCCGAGCTTCTTTATTCTGGTCTTCTTCTTCTTCTTCTTTCTGGCTTTCTTCATGTTGTGTGTCCTCCGGTGTTCTCTGTTGTTGGTGTCGGCAAAGGTAAGCAACATCCGCCATACAAGCATGCAGGGCTATTGCATTGCTGTGTCACTTTTTCTGTTTAGCTTTGTGGAAATTTTAGACAAGATGAAGAGTTTGATTTTAGCGGTTGCGCTGGCATGTGTCTGCAGCGCATCGGCAACGGCACAGGGAGGCAAGGACCTGGAGTTGCAGGAAGTGGTGAGAGGCGAATTCTCGCCCCGTAACATATATGGCGTGACGCCCATCCCCGGCGACGGCGAGCACTACACGCAGATGAACGCCGCACACACACAGATCATCAAGTACAGCTTCAAGACTGGCAAGCAGGTCGAGGTGCTGTTCGACGTGGCAACGGCACGCGGATGCACGTTCAAGAGTTTCGACAGCTACACCTTCGCTCCCGACGGACAGAAGCTGCTCATAGCGACAGAGACCAATGCCATCTACCGCCGTTCGGCAACGGCAGTCTACTGGCTCTACAGCCTGAAGCGCAACTCCAACGGACAGATACTGAATCAGGTGGAGCGCCTCAGCGATGGGGGTCCGCAGCAGTCGCCTGTGTTCAGTCCCGACGGAAACATGGTTGCCTTTGTGCGCGACAACAACATATTCCTTGTCAAGCTGCTCTACAACAACAGCGAGAGTCAGGTGACCGACGACGGACGACGCAATGAGGTGATAAACGGAATACCCGACTGGGTCTATGAGGAGGAGTTCGGCTTCGCCACAGCCATGGAGTTCAGTGCCGACAGCCGCATGCTCGCCTTCCTGCGTTTCGACGAGAGCAAGGTGCGCGAGTACTCGTTCCCTGTGTTCCAGGGCGAAGCTCCACGCTATGAGCAGTATGCCAAGTATCCGGGTGCCTATACATACAAGTATCCCAAGACTGGCGAAGACAACAGTCGTGTTGAGGTACGTACCTACGACATCAGCAGTCATGTGACACGCACCATGCAGGTGCCGCTCGATGCCGACGGCTACATACCGCGCATCTACTTCACCACCGAGCCCGACCAGCTCGCCATACTGACGCTGAACCGCCATCAGAACCGCCTGGACATCTACATGGGCAATGTACGCAGCACCGTCTGCAAGCTCATACTGCGTGAGGAGAGCGACACATATATAAAGGAAGAGAGCCTCGACGGAATAAAGTTCTACGGACAGAACTTCAGCTTCCTCAGCGACCGCAGCGGCTACAACCACCTCTACTGGTACACCACCACCGGCACACTGGTGAAGCAGGTGACGAGTGGCAACTGGGAGGTGACCGGCTTCTATGGCTATGCCCCCGGTGAGGATGCGTTCTACTATCAGAGCAATGAGGAGAGCCCGTTGCAGAAGGCTGTCTACAAGATCGACCGTCGTGGACGCAAGCAGAAGCTCTCGGCAAATGCCGGTACCAACAGCGCACAGTTCAGCTCGGACATGAAGTACAGCCTGAACCGCTATTCCAGCCTGACCGTGCCTACCGTCATAACACTCAACGACAACAGCGGCAAGACCCTGACCACACTCATCGACAATGCCGAGCTGAGGCAGAAGATGTCGGCATACAACATGCCTACGAAGGAGTTCTTCAGCTTCACCACCAGCCGTGGCGACAATCTCAACGGCGTCATAATGCGTCCTGCTGACTTCAGCGCGAGCAAGAAATATCCCGTGTTGCTCTATCAGTACAGCGGTCCGGGTTCGCAGCGTGTGCTCGACCAGTTCAGCGTCAGCTGGGAGACCTACATGGCAAGCCAGGGATTCATCCTCGTGTGTGTCGACGGTCGTGGCACAGGTGGCCGCGGTGCTGCATTCGAGAAGCAGACATACATGAACCTCGGCGTCAAGGAGGCACAGGACCAGGTAGCGACAGCACAGTACATGGCTTCGCAGCCTTATGTCGACAAGGACCGCATCGGCATCTGGGGATGGAGCTACGGCGGATACATGACGCTGATGAGCATGAGCGAGGGCACACCGGTGTTCCGTGCAGGAGTGGCAGTGGCACCTGTCACCGACTGGAACTACTACGACACCGTGTATGGCGAGCGCTACATGCGCACGCCGAAGGAGAATGCCGGTGGCTATGATGCCTCGTCATGCTTCAGTCGTGCCGACAAGCTCAGCGGACGACTGCTGCTCATACATGGCATGGCGGACGACAACGTGCACTTCCAGAACTCTGCCGAGTATGCAGAACGTCTGGTGCAGACGGGCAAGCAGTTTGAGATGCAGGTCTACAACAACCGCAACCACAGCATACGCGGCGGCAACACCAGCATGCACCTCTACACACGCATCACCGACTTCTTCAAGCGCGAGCTGCAAGGCAACTGACTGGGACGATATGGCAGAACAACACTTGCGCAAGCCCGATTGGCTGAAGGTGAACTTCGGAGCCAACGAACGCTACTCCGACACAAAGAAGATTGTGGACACACACTGTCTGCACACCATCTGCAGCAGTGGCCGTTGTCCCAACATCGGCGAATGCTGGAGCCGTGGCACGGCTACCTTCATGATTGGCGGCAACATCTGCACACGCAGCTGCCGCTTCTGCAACACTGCCAGTGGACGGCCCTTGCCGCTCGATGCCGATGAACCGCAACATGTGGCAGAGTCGATAAAGCTCATGGGACTGTGGCATGCTGTCGTGACATCGGTAGACCGTGACGACCTGCCCGACCTCGGTGCAGCACACTGGGCAGAGACCATCCGCCAGATAAAGGCCGTGAACCCTACGGTGACCATGGAGGTGCTGATACCCGACTTCATGGGACGTCGTGAGTTGATACAGCAGGTCATCGACGCAGCCCCGAACATCATATCCCACAACATGGAGACCGTGCGTCGCCTGACACCTGCTGTCCGCAGTGTGGCACGCTACGACCGCAGCCTGCAGGTGCTGCAACAGGTGGCACAGAGCGGCATACGCGCCAAGACTGGCATAATGGTAGGACTTGGCGAAACGCCTGCCGAGGTGCTCGAGACCATGGACGACCTGCTCGCCATAGGGTGCAGCATACTCACCATAGGCCAGTATCTGCAACCCTCACGCCGTCACTATCCGGTGCAGGAGTATGTCACGCCCGAACAGTTTGCCGAGTATCGCCGCATAGGCATGGAGAAAGGCTTCGCACAGGTGGAGAGCGGACCGTTGGTGCGTTCGTCCTATCATGCAGAGAAGTTGATGAAGCACTAGCGTCAGTCAATACACCTTATATATATAATATATGTACGCGCGCGCGATCCTATATATATTGTTTGCCGTGGCAGCCGCACTGCCGGCATGGGCACAACAGCAGGCAGACTCCACCTTGCTCAGAAGCATACACCCGTGGGCGAATGCCCGCGTGGCGTTCCTCGGTGATTCGCAGACCGACCCACACAACGACGGCTCCACCCTCAAGTACTGGCACTTCCTCAGCCGCTGGCTCGGCATAGAGCCTTATGTCTATGGCATCAGCGGCCACACATGGCGTGACATCCCCGGACAGCTCGACCGCCTTGCACGTGACCATGGTTCCGGCTTCGACGCCATAACCATAATGGTCGGCACCAACGACTACAACGAAGGCATACCCATCGGGCAGTGGTACACCGAACGCGACACCGTTGTCGAGGCTGCCTATGGACAGCCCAAGCAGGCTGTACACCGCACCTACCGTGTGCCTGTCTTCAGCGACAGCACGCTCTGCGGACGCATCAACACGGCAATGGACAAGATAAAGCACATGTATCCCGACAAGCAGGTGGTGATTCTCACACCCATACACCGTGCCTTCTTCGACGGTGGCAACCGCAACCTGCAACCCTCCGAGGACATTCAGAACCGCGGTGCCCTGTATCAGGAACCATATGTGCAGTGCATCAAGGAGGCGGCAAACATCTGGGCAGTGCCTGTTGTCGACACCAATTCGCTGACGGGCTTCTATCCGCTGATAAACGGCACGGTCTACTATCACAACAGCTCCGACCTCCTCCATCCCAATGACGATGGTCATCTCCGTCTTGCCCACACCCTCTACTGGCAACTGCTCACGCTGCCCTGCAGATTCAAGTGAGTCCACTCGAAGAGGTACACGTGCCAGAGGACATAGCACCCAATACCATATGAGGTGCCTATGCTATGCCCATTAGTTAAATATTCCCAATATTAACACTTATTAAGGGTGTTGTAGTGTTATCAATACTGTTTGTAGTAGGATAGTCCATACCTTTGCTACTAAATAGGTAGGACTCTTTCATAGAAATCTGCCGACTTGCTATGAAATTGATCAGTAGGTATATATCTGTACTCATGGCGGCTTTGTCTTTAGATTGCAACGTTGCACTGGGACAGCCGGCAGCAGAGCCGACAGCATATAGCATGAAGAGGTCCTTCCTCATGTCTGTGAGGACAAACATGCTCTATGATGTGTTGGCGTTGCCCAACGTGAGTACTGAGTTCTATCTTGGCAAAGACTGGCTTGGCAGGGACTGGAGCTTCGTGGCAAGCTGGGTCTATGGCTGGTGGAACAGCAATAGGCTGCACCGCTATTGGCGTGCCTATGGCGGTGACATTGCACTGCGCACATGGTTTGGCCGCAAGGCGGCAGAGAAGCCATTGACAGGACATCATCTGGGTGTCTACGGACAGCTCTTCACCTACGACTTCGAGTGGGGAGGCAAGGGCTATATGGGCGGTAAGCCTGGCGCAACACTCTGGGAGTCGCCCAACTATGCCGCAGGCATCGAATACGGCTACTCCCTGCCCATAGCACGGAGGCTGAACCTTGACTTCACGATAGGCGTAGGCTACTGGGGCGGAACATACTACGAGTATCTGCCCGTCGACGGGCATTACATATGGCAGGCAACGAAGAACCGGCAGTGGTTCGGTCCCACCAAGGCGGAAGTCTCTCTGGTGTGGAAAATCGGACGGGGAAAATACAAACAGTGAGATGAGGCGTGGAACAACGGAAACGATATTCAAGGCATTCAGGTGCTGGCGCTTATATTCATGCAGGCGCTTTACC
>CAVHJI010000014.1:6369-11740 GCA_963636255.1 Bacteroidaceae bacterium
GCATTCAGGAGTGCTCTGTGTGTTACTGCCATGACTGCGCTGTTCTCTTCGTGCGAGAACAAGGAGCTGTGCTTCAATCATGACGAACATGCACCGACAACAGACGTGCGCATAGAGGTCGTCTATGAGAATGAGTGGCAGTACACCTGCGAGGGTGGCTACGACTGGAAGAGTTATCCCACGTGGAAGGAGTCGTTCGGCATGGAGTATGACGACCTGCGTCCCGCAACACCTACCGGACTGCGTGTGCAGGTCTACAATGCCGACGGCACAAGCGACATAAACAACATTGAGCCGGAGGGCACGACCGTATATATGAGTCCGGGTAAGCACTCAGTGCTGTTCTATAATAACGACACCGAGTACATCGAGTTCAACGGACTTGACTTCTATGCCTCTGCCAAGGCGACGACGCGTACGCGTACGCGCGCTTCCTACCTCGGCAGTCCTTATACGGAGGAGGAAAGTCAGGAGACGACGGTGGCACCGCCCGATATGCTCTATGGCAGTTACATAGACTCGCTAACGGTGGAACGCACCACTGACACTCCCGTGCTGCGGGTGACGATGTATCCGTTGGTCTACACCTACCTGGTGCGCTATGAGTTCAGCTACGGACTGAAGTACGTGACGCTGGCACGTGGTGCACTTGCAGGCATGGCAGGGTCGGTATGGCTCAACAGCGGACGCACGTCCGACGAAGCTGTCACCATACTCCACGACTGCACCCTCGAGAGCTTCGGCGTGCAGGCATTGGTGAAGTCGTTCGGCGTGCCCGACTATCCCAATGGGCACTACCAGACAAGGGCGGATCGCAAGTATGCGCTTAACCTTGAGGTGAGGCTAAGGAATGGAAAGACCAAGTCGTTCGACTTCGACGTGACCGACCAGGTGGCGGCACAGCCACAGGGAGGAGTCATCGTGGTACGGGGTATAGAAATCTCCGATGACGAAGGGGCGCAGCAAGGAGGCTCCGGCTTCGATGTCGATGTCAACGACTGGGGTGAGTTTGAAGATATAGACATCAAGCTATGAGACTTACACTCTGTTTGCAACTAACGAGAAACAATAATATTCATCAAAATCAAATTCTATAACAATGAAAAAGACTTTACTACTATTAGGGTGCGCTGCCGCCATGTTCGCTGGCTGCAGCAACGACGAGACAGTTGAAGTGGCAGAGAAGCAAGCCATCGACTTCACCTCTTTCGTTGACAAGAGCACGAGAGCAGTCACCGATGTCACTACTGCCAACATCAGCGAAATCTCTGTGTACGGCTGGCGTGAAAATAAACTGCTTTTCGATGCACAGTCAGTGACCAAAGATGGAACCGGCAACTGGACTTACTCTCCTTTGAAATACTGGGAACCTGCATACAACTATACTTTCGAGGCCATTGCGCCTAAGAGTGGCACAAGTGGCGTTACCTTTGCTGCAGCTACGACTGGTGGCACGGTCACGTTCACAAACAATGCAACTACAGATCTCGTATATGCGAAGCCAGTTACCAGAGATCTTACCTCATACACGTTGTCGACACTTCCTGCACAGGCCAAAGTGCCCTTTACGTTCGGACATCTGCTCTCGCGCGTGAAGTTCACTTTCGAGAATGGTCTTGACGCTTCTTCCAATGCCAAGATTACTGTAACGGACGTGAAGATAACCGATGCATACAAGAGCGGCAGCGTTACGCCTAACACTTCTGCAGCTTGGACAGTAGGTACAGACAAGAATCTTGAAGTTTCTTTTGCATCATTGGCGAGTGCAACGAATATTGCACCGGGTGCAACAGGTGATACCGAGCACATGTATCTCATCCCGGCAAGCGGTGCTACATATAACGTTAGCTTCATCTACAAACTGGAGCAGCCGGTTGGTTCCTCCTCTGTCTCCACCATCTACGACTGCACGGCAACTATCCCTGCCTCTGTAGCGATGCAGAGCGGCAAGAGCTACAACTTTAAGGCGAAAATAGAGTTGAAGCCTATCGAGTTCTCTGTAACTGTTACTGACTGGGAAGCTTTCGGTGACCAGACTATAACTGTAAACTAAAACAGTTCGCAGCATAGAATGACTGTCGGCTCTCAACGCATGAGCCGGCAGACACAACACAGGGTGTAAGGGGTTGAATGTCCCCTTACACCCACTAATATGAGCCAGTAGTTAACTTTTTACTGATTTATAAGATGCATAGCATGGAAGGACGTGACAGGAGGAGGAGACTGGCGAAGTGCAGCCTGATGGCTGTGCTGTCGTGCCTGCTGTTGCTCTCGTGCGACAAGGGCGAGGTCGTCGACGCATGGGATGAGACAACCGGCAAGGTCTGCTTCGGCGTGTCCTACGATGACGATGAGGCTACGACACGTGGCACTCCCATCACGTCAGCCAACTTCTACGGCACTTTCCATGTGCTGGCATACAGGACTACAGGCAGCACCCTTGCCAATGAGTTCTTCATGGACGACGATGTCACTAAGGGCAGTGGCACCACCTGGAGCTCCTCAAGGACATACTACTGGCCAGGGGTAGAGCACACACTCAAGTTCTATGCATGGGCACCTGCAGACGCGTTCACCTCTCAGCCGACCAACTCGTCAAGCACGTCGTTAGGATATGCCGTCCCTGACGCTGCAACCAGTCAGCAAGACCTCATGGTAGCGGTGACCAGCGACATAAGTGGCGACCGCAACAGTGCCGTGCCGCTACAGTTCGAGCATATATGTACTGCCGTAAGCGTCAAGGTCGGCAGTCAGATGCAGGAGGGAACCATCAAGAGCATAACGCTGCAAGGCGTGCAGTACAAGGGTACGTACGACATGGCATCTGGAGCTTGGAGCTTGGACGACAGTACGAAAGACTTCTCGCAGGATGTGAACTTGCCAACAACCACGACCACGGCAAGCGGCACAGCTGTGACTCCCACAGAAGGCACGTTCATGATGTTGCCGCAGACGTTGCCTGCGGCTGCCAAGATAGTCGTGGCGTTTGAGGCTTCTTCGGGAACGACTCGGACTCTCGAGGCCTCGATAGCCGGTGGTGTATGGCAGAAGGGTGTCCCTATGGTCTACAATCTCTCCATCACTTCAGGGATGTCCATAGAGGTGCCGACAACATCGCAGGATGCACACTACATCTCGTTCCCTGTGACCGTGAAAATGAACGGATACACCGGCAACTGGACGTTGACCTCCAATATGACGTCTGACGTGTTCTTCACCAAGACAAGGACCACGCTTCAGGAACAGGGCTACTGGATAGACGAGAGCAAGGGAGATGCTACAGTCACCGACACTGGTGATGCCACATACTATGTCTATGTCACGGAGAACGTGTCGGATGCTGCACGTGACATCAAGTTCACTCTGACACCTGCCTCTGGAACAAGCACTGGTAGTGCGGTCACGGCAACTGTCACGCAGCTATGTCCAAGTTGGAACAGCTCGGGCGTGGGATATGAACGCATCGAGGAAAATACGGCAGGATATGCCTTCGGCTTCAGCTGGGATAGGGTGGCTACGTTCAGCTATAGTGGATTATATTCGGCAGCCAGCGGTCTTAATACCTTGGCAGAAGGTCTAAAAACAACCGACAATAGCGGCTATTATTCCGTAACACTGAGCGGTAGCTTATTCAACGGTTCAATCACGGCAGTTGTAGACTACAATGATGCCTTCAGTCTTGGTAAAAGCTCGACTGACGGTCTTGCCAATACCAAAGAGTTGTTTAACTCCAATACGACGGGCTTCAACGATGCTTCTACCTTGGAGACGGCAGTCGGGAATATCGTATACGACGGCTTCCTTGGCAATTATAATTTTACTTTGTCTGCCTCTGGCGGAGACTTCACGACACCCGACAACTATGCCGTGAGGATGGCAGTCATGAAGAACAAGTTCACTCTGGATAGTGAAGGGAATCCCACGATTGCGGAGAGTGACATCAAGTGGTACCTGCCTGCAAGCGATGAGCAAAGCGGCTTGTCAGATACGGACTATCCCTTATCGGGAGACTACTGGAGCTCCACCACTACCACCGGCAATAGCACCTTCTCCTACAACGGAACCACAACCAGCGCAACAGCTCGCACAGCAACCTGCAAGATACGGGCAGCAAGAAAAAGGTGAACGGTGTTGCGTGATAGACCTTGATAGGATGTGGTGCCTCGAAGAGGTACACGTTTATAGTTTCGTTTAAGTTCCGCAGATAAATAACTCAGCACCCAACGCTCATCACCTTAAGCTTCAGTTCCTCCGCACTGTCTACGATATGTTGCGGATGGTATTTCTCAAGCTCGGTGCGTGGACGGAAGCCCCATGTCACACCGCAGGTCTCGATGCCGGCATTCAGTCCTGTCTGCATGTCCACACACGAGTCGCCTACATACAGTGCGTCATCGATAGCTATGCCGGCAGCTGTTGCAGTCTGGTACACTATGGTAGGGTCGGGCTTGATGGGCACACCGTCACGCTGTCCGTAGACAGTCGAGAAGTCAATGTCGCCGAAGAAATGACTGATGATCTTGCTTGTCGCCTCCTGATATTTGTTTGATGCCACGGCAGTCTTGATGCCTTTGTCCTGCAGCAGTCGCAGCAACTCATGCATGCCAGGGTAGGGTCGGCTGAGGTCGGTGTTGTGACTGTTATAATAAGGTATGAACTGCTGTCGCACGCGTAGCACGTTCTCTGCAGTCTTCTCACCCTCGGGCAGTGCACGCTCGAACAACTTGTTTATCCCGTTACCCACCATCATCTTGTAAGCTGTCTCTTCATGTGTGGGATAGCCAAGCTCGCGCAGTGCGTGGTTGGTGCTCTGTGCCAGGTCGGCAATGGTGTTCACGAGTGTCCCGTCAAGGTCGAATATCACTAATCTCTTCATCGCTGTCTCTCTATTGGTTCTGCCTGCAAAGATACTCTCACTTTTTTATCCGCGAAACTCAGACGGACTATGTCACGCTGCATGTCCTCTCGAAGTAAGTGCTACTTGCTTTTTTAGGGAATATTGTCGTGACAAGAGGTACATACGTTTTGGCTCAAAGGTGTAGTTATACATTATGATCCTACAGGAATCGCCCAACACTGACTAAACAGTCCGCGGATAAATAGCGTAACATCCAACACCTCAGAAAAAGTCTTATATAAGAAATGGCCATAGATAACGTTTGCGATGGCACTTTCTTATATAAGACTTTGCCCGAGCAAATATAAGCCCTCAATGAGGCACGTAGCATGTAAGGACACGTACACTATGGGGAGAGAAAAATTTTATGCTCGGGAACATAAATTTTCAGCATAATGTTTGGTGGGTAAATTAGAAGAGCGTACCTTTGCAGCGCAGTTGGGAAACTGCTTGGGTGAATGGGTCGATGAGACA
>CAVHJI010000014.1:11750-23034 GCA_963636255.1 Bacteroidaceae bacterium
CTTTTCCCCCGTTCATGGATAGGTAAGAGTTTTTTAAGCAGAATTCATAAGAGGTTTTTGATTAGGTATTAGCTAAGGTATAAGATTAGGTAAGTTTTTTAAGGCTAAGTAGAAAGATTGCTTTTTATTCCATGATTTAGTTGTTAAATGATGCAGAAGAAAAGCCAATTGGGCTTTTCTATGCTGCGGGATGGAAGACTCGAGAGAGGCTTCTTTTTTTTGTCCCTATCGGTTCGCATCAGCCTGGGGCTAAAGTACACACCCTATCCGTGCTCGAAGAGGTATATACATGAAGGACGCGAGAATTCCGTCTGAGTTCCGCGGATAATAAAAAGAGCCAGCAGACAAAGAAATAGTCCGAAGGACACGTGATATAGGACTGGACATGAGAGGCACCTCGTAAGATTTTTATCAAAAAAAATATGGCTGCGTGTTTGCAGTTAAATAAAACTTCGTAACTTTGCAGCGCAAAAGGGAGATGCCTCGGGTGGAGGCATGAACTTTGAAGAGATTGGAGTATGGTGTAATGGTAACACTACAGATTCTGGTCCTGTCATTCCAGGTTCGAGTCCTGGTACTCCAACAGACTAAGGAAGGTTGCTAAGCTCATGCTTGGCAACCTTTTTTTGCTTGTGCGGCGGAATGTCCGTACCTTTGCCATAGAGATTAACAATGTCCAGACACAACACGATGCAGCTATTCACCAAGACCGAGATGCCCGAGCGGCTGCCGGAGCTGAGCTATGCCGACAGCATCATGCTGCTTGGCTCATGCTTTGCCGATGGCATGGGGCAGCGACTCCTGGAGGCTAAGTTCCGTTGCGATGTCAATCCCTTCGGTACGCTGTACAATCCGTTCTCCGTCACCAAGGCCATACGCCGGATTGTGTCGGGACATGAATACACCATGGACGACCTTGTGCAGTATGGAGGACTGTGGCATAGCATGATGCACCACGGCAGCTTCTCCTGTGCCGACCGCAGTGAGACGCTACACCTTATTAATAATAGGCTAGCCAAGGCACACGACGCACTGCACGACGTGTCGCTGCTGATACTCACACTCGGGTCGGCATGGGTCTATTCTGCCAAAGGTGATGGTGGGGACACCGGATTGGCTGCAGGAACGGTCGTAGGCAACTGTCACAAGATGCCCGAGAGCTGGTTCTGCCGCCGAAGGCTGACTGTCGAGGAGATTGTAGCCGACTGCACATCGCTGTTTGCAGAGCTGTTTGCCTCAATGCCACGGCTGAGGATACTCATGACAGTCAGTCCCATACGCCATGTGCGCGACGGACTGCATGGCAACCAGCTGAGTAAAGCCACGCTGCTGCTTGCCGTCGACGAGCTGTCGCGACGATATGCAGGACGCGTCTGCTACTTCCCTGCCTACGAGATACTCAACGACGAGTTGCGCGACTATCGCTTCTATGCCGACGACCTTGTGCATCCGTCTGCTATGGCAACAGACTATGTGTGGCGATGCTTCTGCGAACACTGCCTGACTAAGGAAGCAAGGGACGTGATGCAGAGTGTTAACAAAGTTGAAAAAATGATTGCTCATCGTCCGCTTCATCCCGAAGGTGACGAATACAGAGCGTTTTTATGTCAAATAATGTTAAGCATCGAGACCCTTTGTGCAAAGTACCCTTATTTTGACTTCACGAAAGAATTGGAAGAATGTCGTACACGATTGAACATATTGCAGAAATAACGGGTGCCCGCCGCATAGGCAGCAGTCCGGCGGAGATAAGCTGGCTGCTCACAGACAGCCGTTCGCTGAGTTTCCCTGAGGAGACCCTATTCTTTGCATTGAAGACAAAGCGCAATGACGGCGCCGACTATGTGGCTGAGCTCTATAGCCGTGGCGTGCGCAACTTCGTGGTATCAGCCTCGGACGAACAGCAGATGCTGTCTCTGGGCCTTGACGATGCCAACCTGCTCTTTGTCGACGACACACTGCGTGCCTTGCAGGTGCTGGCTGTGCACCACCGTCGGCAGTTCAACATACCGGTCATAGGCATCACGGGCAGCAATGGCAAGACCGTGGTCAAGGAATGGCTGCACCGCCTGTTGAGTCCTGAAAGGAACATCGTCCGCTCACCGCGCAGCTACAACTCGCAGATAGGTGTGCCGCTGTCGGTATGGCAGTTGAACGGCTCTGCCGACCTTGCCATCTTCGAGGCTGGCATCTCACAACCTGGTGAGATGGAACGGCTGCAGGAGATGATACAGCCCACCATTGGTATACTGACAAACATTGGCAGTGCACATCAGGAGAACTTCTTCTCGATGCAGGAGAAGTGCATGGAGAAGCTCAAGCTGTTCAAGTCGTGCGACGTGATAGTCTACGACGGCGACAACGAGCTCATCTCCAACTGCATGATGCGCTCGGCATTCTTCGGGCGTGACCTCGCATGGAGCCGCAAGGATGCCGACCGTCAGCTCTACATAAGTAGTGTGGAGAAGAAAGACTACTGTACGGAGGTCAGCTTCCGCTATCTCGGTGCTGACAGCAGCTACACGCTGCCCTTCACCGATGATGCCTCGATAGAGAACTCCTTCAACTGCCTCGCCGTGTGCCTCTACATGATGGTACGTCCCGAGCAGATAGCACAACGCATGTCACAGCTCGAACCTGTGGCGATGCGCATGGAGGTGAAGGACGGCAAGAACGGTTGCCGACTGATAAACGACAGCTACAACAGCGACATCACATCGCTCGACATAGCACTCGACTTCCAGTACCGCCGCTCGCAGACCAAGGGACTGAAGCGGACACTGATACTCTCGGACATACTCGAGACAGGGCAGAAGCCGCTGACGCTCTATCGCAAGGTGTCACAGCTGCTGGCACAACGTGGCGTACAGAGAATCATTGGCGTAGGTCCGGAGATATCGTCGTGTGCAGGACTGTTCGACATGCAGCGCGACTTCTTCAGTACCACGGGCGAACTGATACGTGCCATCGAGCAACACCACATAACACTCCAGAACGAGCTGGTGCTCATAAAGGGTGCACGCAGCTTTGGCTTCGACAAGCTGAGTGAGCTGCTCGAGAACAAGGTGCACGAGACCATCCTCGAGGTTAACCTCGGAGCTATGGTCGAGAATCTGAATGACTGCCGCAGTCTGCTGAAGCCCGAGACGAAGATTGTCTGCATGGTCAAGGCTTCGGGCTACGGAGCAGGAGCCATTGAGATAGCACGCACACTGCAGGAACATCATGTGGACTACCTGGCTGTCGCCGTTGCCGACGAGGGAGCAGACCTGAGGCGTGCCGGCATCACGGCAGACGTACTGATAATGAACCCGGAGCAGACGGCGTTCAAGACCATGTTCGACCACAAGCTGGAACCTGAGGTCTACAGCTTCGAACTGCTGCATGCACTCATAGCAGCAGCACGCAGGGAGGGAGTGTCGAACTTCCCCATACACGTAAAGCTCGATACAGGCATGCACCGCTTGGGCTTCCTGCCCGAAGAGGTGCCGCAGCTCATCGAGGAGCTGAAGGCACAGGATGCCGTCATCGTGCGTTCGGTGTTCTCGCACTTCGTAGGCAGTGACTCGGCAGACTTCGATGCCTTCACACGACATCAGATAAGTGTGTTCGACGCCGCATCGTCGCGGCTGCAGGCGGCGTTCAAGCACAGAATCCTGCGGCACATATGCAACTCCGCAGGCATAGAGCGGTTCCCCGAAGCACACTATGACATGGTGCGACTGGGCATTGGGCTCTATGGCATCAACCCTATAACCAATGCAGTGATGCACAACGTCAGCACACTGCGCAGCACCATACTGCAGATCCACGACATCAAGGCCGACGAGACCGTGGGGTATAGCCGTCGCGGACACCTGACACGCGACTCGCGCATAGCGGCCGTGCCTATAGGCTATGCCGACGGACTGAACCGACATCTAGGCAACGGACATGCCTACTGCCTGGTGAACGGACAGAAGGCACCCTATGTGGGCAACATCTGCATGGATGTCTGCATGATTGACGTGACGGACATCAGCTGTAGGGTGGGAGATATGGTGGAGATATTCGGCGACAACCTGCCGGTGACGGTACTGTCGGACGTGCTTGAGACCATACCCTATGAGGTGCTGACAGGCATCTCGACACGAGTCAAACGCGTGTACTACCAGAGTTGAAGACACATAATAGAGGACTATACATATATTGACAACAAATAAATATAATCACTTTAAAATCATAACACATTATGGAAAACTTACTGTTATTTGCATTCCTGCCTTCAGGATCAGAGTGGATCATCATCGCATTAATTATTCTGTTGCTCTTCGGTGGCAAGAAGATTCCTGAGTTGATGAAGGGTCTTGGCAAGGGCGTCAAGAGCTTCAAGGATGGCGTGAACGAGGCAAAGGCTGAGATCAACGATGCTACAAAGGAGCTGGACAACACGACTGCAAGCGCACCGAAGAAGTCGGACAACAACTAAGACGCATAGCGACAATACACATTCCTGATGCTCGCAGCCGGTAGCCCGGAACAAGAGGCTATCGGCTGTGGGACGGGAAGGGCGTGTTTCTAAAGCAGACGCTATAGAGGCAGACACACACAAGAGAGAGAACGAGACTGAAGACTCACAAAGACGAGAGACGAGACAGACAAGCAAATGGAAGACAAAGAACTGACTTTTTGGGAACACCTCGATGTCCTGCGCTGGGCACTGGTACGCATTGTAGTGGTGTGGTTTATCCTTGCCATAGGATTTTTCATCGCGATGCCTTCGCTGTTCGACACAGTGATACTTGGTCCCTGTCACAACAACTTCATATTCTATCAGTTCCTCCGCAGCATGGGCGAAGCGTTGAACCTCACGGGTGACTTCTTCACGCAGGAGTTTGACATCAAGCTACAGAACATCAATCTGGCAGCTCCGTTCTTTGTCCACCTGTCTACTTCGTTTGTCCTCTCGCTCGTGGTGCTTGCACCTTATATATTGTGGGAGATATGGCTGTTCATACGCCCCGCACTCTATGTCAATGAGTCGCGTGGTGTCAAGAAAGCCCTGCTGCTGGGTTCGGTGATGTTCTACATAGGTGTTGCCGTTGGCTACTTCGTGATCTATCCCATGACGCTGCGCTTCCTGTCGACCTATAACCTCAGCCCTGACATCGAGATACTCATCTCCCTGAATTCCTATATCGACAACTTCATGACGCTGGTGCTCTGCATGGGCTTGGCATTCGAGCTTCCACTTGTCACGTGGATACTCTCGCTGCTGGGCATCATCACACGCGACACCTTGCGCGAGTATCGCCGTCATGCATTTGTTGTGATTGTCATCGTGTCTGCCATCATCACTCCTACAGGCGACCCATTCACGCTTATGGCTGTCACACTGCCGCTGTATGCACTCTATGAGTTGAGCATACTCATGGTGAAGGAAAGGAAAGACGACGATGATGACGATGACGACGACAAGCCCTCGTCTGGCAACAATGGCGGCTCAAACAAACCTACAGGTGGAGCACCTGCACAGAAAGCCATAGAGAAGAAGCCCGACAGTCCGCAGGATGGCGGTGATGCAAAGGCTCTGCCTACAACCGACGACAAGACTAAAGAAGCACAACCAAAGAAGGAAGACAAACCAATCTCGGAGGTACTGCGCGAACAACGTGAGGCTGCACAGCGTGCCAAGAATGAGGCAAGTAACAAAGCATTGCAGGAACGCATCGATGCAGCTGCCAAGACAGCTGCTGCCACGGGTGCTGCTACAGGTGTTGCCGTTGGAGCCAATGCAGACGGTGCTGCACCTGCACTCACTGCCAATAACGAACCTTCTGTGAAGGAATCGTTGGCTGCTGCCGCTGAGGCGACAGCCAAGAAGGTGAAGCGTGAGCCTCGCATGGTAATCATCGACGACCAGATATTCTTCGAGGAATATCCCGATGAAGATATCCCTGCACCACAGGATGCTCCTGCAGAGAAGCAGGCGGCACAACCTGTAGAGACATCTGCACCGGAAGAACCGTCTGCTTCATCTGAACCAACTGCTACTGCTGAACCGGCAGAACCGGCTGTTCCTGCAGAGGAACCAGTTGCACCATCTGCACCAGTAGAATCGGCAGAACCAGTAGCTTCCGCAGAGGAACCAGTTGCACCAATCGAGGAACCGGCTGCATCGACAGAGCCAGTCGAGCCGGCTGAACCAGCGGCTCCTGCAGAACCGGCAAAGCCATCGAAGCCGCACATAGATTTCGGTGGAATAAAGTACGATCCTAACCGCTTCAAGCAGTAGAAGAAGCCGGAATAGAGGAGATTTTACCTAATAGTGACTACAACAAGTTGCGATTATACCTAATTCGTGTGATTGCCCACGGTGGCGAAGTCCGCTACCTTTGCAGTGTCAGATTTGAATGAATTAGTTAGTCATAATTACGTAACCACTTTTATCAAGAAAAGATAACCCTTGCAGGCGCGATGTGAATCGGGATGCAGGGGATTCTTTTTTTCTACAGGTCTATCCATTGTCCTTAATCAAAGAATGAGTAATATTGCGAAATAAACACAATATTACCGATTATGAAGAAAGTTATTAGCACACAGAAGGCACCCGCTGCCATAGGCCCATACAGTCAGGCAATAGAAGTCAACGGCATGTTGTTCGTCTCCGGACAGATACCGGCAGACCCTGCAACAGGAAACATCGTTGAGGGCGGAATAACAGAGCAGACCACACAGAGCTTCTGCAACATCAAAGCCATACTGGCTGAAGCCGGCTACAGCATCGACAATGTAGTCAAGACCACAGTATTCCTTAGTGACATGGACAACTTTGCGGCTATGAATGCAGTCTATGCACAGCAGTTTGACGGTGCATTCCCTGCACGCAGTGCGGTAGCTGTCAAGACCCTGCCAAAGAATGTGCTGGTAGAGGTCGAGGTCATTGCCGTGAAGTGATGGCATCAGACCAGTCGTGTGTTGACGAAATAAGAAGAGGAGACCAAACACGTGGAAAAAGAATTGACGCTGAATGAGGTGTACCGTGCGTCGCATGTGCTGAAGAGCATCATACGTCATACTGACCTTATTGCAGCTACCACCATACACAAGGGTTGTGATATCCGTATCAAGCCGGAGAATCTGCAGGTGACTGGCTCGTTCAAGGTACGTGGAGCCAGCTATATGATTTCACAACTGAGTGATGAGGAAAAGAAACGTGGAGTGATTGCATGCTCGGCAGGCAACCATGCGCAGGGTGTGGCTCTTGCTGCAGCACGTAGCGGAATAAAGTCCGTCATCTGTCTTCCTGAAGGTGCTCCCATATCAAAGGTTGAGGCTACACGCCACTATGGTGCAGAGATATGTCTGGTGCCAGGCGTGTATGACGATGCCTACCGACGTGCTTTGCAGCTGAAGGAAGAGAGGGGACTGACATTCGTTCACCCTTTTGATGACCCGCAGGTGATAGCAGGGCAGGGAACGATAGCTTTGGAAATACTGAACGACATGCCCGAGGTGGACTGCATAATAGTCCCTGTCGGTGGTGGCGGACTGATAAGTGGCGTGGCTTATGTCGCCAAGCAGCTGAATCCGGCAATCAAAATCTATGGCGTACAGGCAGAGGAAGCTCCGAGTATGGTTAATAGTCTGCATGACGGACATATAGAGAAGCTCGACAGCGTATCGACCATTGCCGATGGTATCGCAGTGAAAGAGCCTGGCAAGCACACCTTTGAATACTGCCAGCGCTTTGTCGACGAGATAGTCACCGTCAGTGAGGACGAGATTTGTGCAGCCATACTGCATCTGCTGGAGAAGCACAAGCTGATATCAGAAGGTGCAGGAGCTGTCAGCGTAGCAGCTGCCATGTTCGGACATGTGCCTGTCGAAGGCAAGCACACCGTATGTCTGGTAAGTGGCGGTAACATCGATGTCAACTTCCTGAGCCGTATCATCAGTCGCGGTCTGTTGAAGAGTGGACGTCAGTGTACACTTGTACTCGAGTTGCCCGACAAGCCCGGACAGTTGCTTGAGGTGGTGCAAGTCATCTCGAGCACAGGAGCAAACATCATCTCGTCGCTGCACGAACGCACGGCAGCAGTGGCAAATGTCAACTCCTGCTATCTGCGTATCTCTATGGAGACACGCGACCATGCACATGTCGATGAAATCAAAAAAGCCCTGAACCAGAAAGGCTTCAAGGTGGTGGAATGATAAAAATATGCGATTTGCGAAGACGTACATATCGACCCGTCTGCTTACGCTGATGGTGATGATAGCCATCGGCGGATGCTCGGGTCATGTCTCGCAGTCGGCAGAGCTTGACATAGCAGAAACACAATCGAAAGCTATCCGCTTCAGCCTCGTGGCAAATGAGACAGAATACTTCATGCCAGGTACGGACATCTCCGCAACGCGTGCCGATGTGAAGGACTATGCCAAGTTCCTATCAATTGTTTTGTTCGATGTGGAGGGAACGAAGAAGTATGAGATGCTACAGAGCTATTCGCAAATCGGCTTCGGAACCGTCAACAAGCGGATTGACTTCGGAACCTATACGATAGTGGTCATCGCAAACAATGGTGATGACTTTTGTAATGTCAATTCACCGACGAGCGTCACCTTGCCGACTGATGTTGCTGCCAAGGTCTCCGACACATTCTACTATTTCGGAGAGATAGAAATATCCGGTACGTCGGCAAACGTCATATCAATACAATTGAAACGTGCTGTCTCTGCCATAGGAGTGCAGATGACAGATTCGTCGGTTCCCGACAACTTCGACCACTTCAGGTTCGAGCTTACGGGTGGAAGCAATGAGTTTAACCCCACTACAGGCTATGGCGCGAGTGCTGTGTCGCAGGTGGCAGACGTGAAATATAACAGCAAGGCCAAACAGCATGGCATCTTTACCTTCCCACTCAAGGACAACGACGAGGGTGTGACGTTCAAAGCCTCTGCCATCGCCAATGACGGCAGCACCATCATCAGCTATTCGTTCGACCATCTGACGGCAGCTCCCAAGAAGATGATTGTCTATAAGGGTGATTTCTTCCCTAAGACTAATGCCGCAGTATCGATACCCGACAGTGAGACAACCTGGACCACCAGCGAACAGTCACTTCATCAATGAAACTGCCGACGTTCATACCGTGGTTCGTCGGATTCGTCTTGACCATAGCACTCTTTGCAAGCAGCTGTCAGAATTCCGTCACACAAGAGCCCGAAATAGTTGTGCCGTCTGAGAGCAAGACCGAAGGCAAGACAGAAAGCAAGACCGAAGAGGAATCGTATAATGTTTGTATCGCCATCATTGGCTATGAAGATACGCGCTTTGCCAACACTAAAGCCGATGCAGGAGGTCTGGCAGACGTATGTACACGTGTCGATGCACAGGTGTTTGATGCCGATGGCAGCCGTGTTGTGAAGAAGTCGCTCATCGCCGAAGATGGAGCATGTCTTGATACATTGAAGCTCAACCTGCCTGACGGTGACTATTGGATTGTGATAATGGCACACAGTTGTACGGGTGCTCCCACATTCACATCCCCTAACAAGATTACATTCCCGAACAATAAGGTCACCGACACCTTATATAAATATATCAACTTCAGTGTAGCTGGCTCAACTGTCCAACAACAGAATGTGGTGTTGACTCGTGCCGTTGGTGCATTCCGTATGACTCTGCCGGAGGATAGGCCCGATGATGTCTCAAGCTTCAAGTTCTATTATACGGGAGGCAGCAGTACGTTCGATGCAGCTGCAGGATATGGTTGCGTCAACTCTCGACAGACAGAAATGCGCTATGTCTCTTCCGATACCGAACAGAATGCCTATATGATCTACACCTTTCCGCACGAAGATTCAGACCTCGTTGACATTACTATAACAGCTTATGACAAGGAGGGAAACGCTCTAACCAGTATCAAAATCAGGAACTGGCAGGTGACCCGCAACACCATCTCTACCTATGAGTTGAACTTCGGTAAGTCGTTCAACATCACCGTTGACAAAGATTGGGATAAAGACCAGCATCCGCTTGTTCCATAATTCCCTACTGATGCATACACCGACAGGGATGCTATGTTTTATGTGCTATGTTGAGTGTTACATGCGCACGCACTTCGTTCATGTCCACCCAACACACATCATCCAACACCCAACGCTGAAATCACTCTCTGTCAATCTTTATCAGTCCACCGGTATTTACGTCGAACAGTACCTTGGTTGTGGAGTTTCTGTTGAATAGCAGAGCAGCAAGATACTCCTTCGAACCAAACTGTGTCAATGCCACTTCCTCTGTTATCAGAGGCTTGTGCTCGTAGGTCAGCTTCACCTCAGCCTGTCCAGGCACATTGTATGCAATGCCGTCCAACTTCTTCTTATCGTCGGTAGTCTCCACCACAGGTGCTGCTATGGTGTTCTCATTCTTGATGCTCATCAGTACGGGCTCACCCGACAGGTCGTCCTTGTCGACCAATCCTAACTTCTTCGAGAAGCGGAACACCACCTCGTCTGTCATTTCGCTGGGCTCTATGCGCAGTTCTGTGGTATGTGTCTCCGTGCGTTCCACACCGCTGAACATCTGTGTCAGTGCCGCTTCCTGCTTGTCCAGATTGTCGAGCATAATCTGCAGCTGTCCGCCATCCTTGGGAGTATTGTCCGCATTGCCGCTAATCAGGTCGCGCTTGCTCTCGCGCAGGCTGAATATTTCACGCGACACTAATTCTGCCATCTTGGCGTGAGAGTTTGCCATCAGCATCTCTTCCGTCATGTATTGGCGTGGGTCGAGTGCGGCAGCCTGTGTGCTCTCTTCGTCAGAGCTTGCGTTGTCGTCAGTCGTTATGCCGGAGAATGACATGTTGATGGAACGCACAATACCGTCTTCTGTCAGTTCCATAAGCGGAGCTACGGTGCGGTCCTTCATCTCCACGAAGTAGATGTTGTCGGCATCGGGCACGCCTAAGACCTGCACGCTCACGTCGTCCAATGTCCAGTATATTTCTGCCTCTTGCTTTACATCGTTCAGACGCATATATCGCGAGGCATAGCGGCAGAACTCTCCGGGCTCGTAGCTATGCTTGGTGACTTTCACCTTCAGCAGTATCTCCGTGCGCGGCAACATATATGTCACACCGTACTTCTTGCCGTACTGCACACCTGTGGTGACCATTGTCTGTGCCTTGAGGCTGACTGCCGACAGCAGGCACAAGGCTATGGTTGATAGTAATGTTCTCATGTCTATTCGTGCAAATTCGTTTTCACTGGAAATCTCACAGACTACAAAAATACTAAAAACCATCGT
>CAVHJI010000015.1:0-17918 GCA_963636255.1 Bacteroidaceae bacterium
TGCGATGGCACTTTCTTATATAAGACTTTGCCATTTCTTATATAAGACTTTCCCGGCTGACCCATCATCGTCTCCGATAATGCGGATTATTCGCTCTGATAATGCGCATTATTGAATCTGTTGATGCGCATGATTGTCTCGAATGATGCGGATGATTCAGTTCAATCATACGTATAAATCTCTCAAACCATACGTATGAATCTCTCAAATGATACGTATGATTCGTTCGAATGATACGTATGAATTCATCAGAGGAAAAAGAAGGAGAGAGGTACACGTGCCGCATGACATGAAGATCTCCTTATCAGATAGACTGCCAAAGGCTCTGCATGAGCTTGACTACCCCTAAAAAGTTAGTAGTACTTACTTGGCAAAGTAAGATATACTTCGAGGGCAAAGTAAGATATACTGACTTGGTCAAGCAAGTGGTACTTACTCGACGTGGTAGGAAAAATGGCGACGACGGGGCATGTTCTGTCGTGTGACAGGCGACAGGTTATTTTGTTCCGAAGAAGACCTTGTCCATGACGACGTCGTGGCACTCGGTAGGGATGCTTTCGAGCATCTGGAAGGAGAAGCAGATGCCAGCCTTGCGGGCATCCGGAAGCTGGGGAAGGAGCTTGTCGTAGTAGCCTTTGCCGCGACCAAGGCGGTGACCGTCGCCGTTGAAAGCCATGCCGGGGATGAGGGCGAAGGTTATCTGCCGGTAGTCGGTGAACGTCGTACCCGTGGGTTCCATAATGCCGAATGCTCCTGCATGCAGGTCGTCGTCGTTACGGTAGGTGGCAAGCTGCAGATTGTCGCCGCAGACACGCGGCAGGAGAACATGCTTGCGCTGTGCCCAACGGCGAACGAAGTCGTGGGTGTTGACCTCGTCGGGCAGGGACCAGTAGAGTAGGACGGTGTCGGCTGAGAGGAAGCCGGCATCATGTTCGACCGACTGGAGCACCTGTCGTGACTCGGCAAGGAGTGCGGCGCTGCCGGTCTGCGCCTTGAGCTTACGTATGTGGCGGCGCAGTTCGTCTTTCTCCGCGGTCATTGTGCAGCGGTCTGATTGTTGAGGGCAACGTCGTCGTCATGCGGTGCCTCGGGGAAGGACTTGCCTTCCTTGAGGATTTCTACGGCACGGAGGAACGTGTTGTCGGTCTTGTTCCAGAACTTGACGTACTGTTCGTTGCCAAGTATGTTGCTGATGATGTTGGCGCAGAGATATTTCTCAAGCAGCTTCTGTGACTTGCGGATGAGGAGGTTGCGCCTCTTGATGCCTTTGGAGTCGGCATAGCTGATGAACTGCGAGACGATGTTCTGCTTCAGCAGGTAGCGTTCCATCTCTGCTTCGTCGGTCAGCTTGCTGAGTGTCTCGCGGTTTTTGTCGCCGTAGTTGAAGCCGAAGCGCGATATGAGTCCTTTGTTGTTGACTTCGATGAGGTAGGACGACACGCCTGTGGTGTCCTGCGGAACGAAGACGTCGGGCATGATGCCGCCACCGCCATAGACGGTGCGACCGAGACGTGTGTGGTAGATGTCGTCGGTGTTCTGCTTGATGCTGTCTTGGGAGAAGAACTCACCATGCTGATAGCGTGTCAGCCAGTCGCGTTCGTAGTCTTCGTCCTTGCCATTGCTGTAGGGACGCTGTATGCAACGGCCCGATGGAGTGTAGTAGCGTGCAATGGTCAGACGTATGGCTGAGCCGTCGCTGAAGTCGATGGGTTGCTGCACCAGTCCCTTGCCGAAGGAGCGGCGGCCGATGATGATGCCGCGGTCGTTGTCCTGTATGGCTCCTGCAAAGATTTCGCTGGATGATGCGGAACTTTCGTTGATGAGGACGACCATAGGTGCTGTCTGGCAGCTGCCAGTGCCATTGGCATACTCTTCCATGCGCGGATACTTGCGTCCTTGTGCGAACACGATGAGCTGTCCTTCGGGCAGGAACTCGTTGACCATGCGTATGGCTGCATCCATGTAGCCGCCGGTGTTGTCGCGAAGGTCGATGATGTAGCCCTTGCAGCCCTGATGGTTGAGCAGAGCTATGGCGTTGAGCAACTCAAGATGGGTGTTGCGGCCGAACTTGTCGACCTTGATGTAGCCGAAGTCACCGTCGGTGAGGTAGGATGCCGTGACGGAGTTTTGCGGTATGTCGCCGCGCGTGACGACGAAGTCAAGCAGACCTTTCTCGCCCGAACGCTTTATGCCGAGCTTTACCTGCGTGCCCTTAGGACCGCGCATGCGTGCCTTGGAGGACTGCTCGGTGACGATGTCGCCGACGAACAGGCTGTCGTCGATCATTACGATGCGGTCGCCTGCCATGATGCCAACCTTTGCAGACGGTCCGCCATCGATGACGCTGTTGATGTGTATGGTGTCGGACTCGATGACAAACTGTATGCCGATGCCGCTGAAGCTGCCTTCGAGCTCAGAGTTGACTTCCTCGACATCTTGTGCCGGTATGTAGACGGAGTGGGGGTCAAGCTCAGCAAGGATCTGCGGCATGGCGTCTTCGACAAGATTGCCGATGTTGACGGTGTCGACATACTGGTCTTCAACGATGTGGAGCAGTGCGTTGAGCTTGTTGGACGAGCCGTTGATGATGCCAAGACGGGTGCCGCCGTAGTGCTTGGCGTAGAACGTCCCGATGAGTATGCCCAGCACCACGCTGAAGGCAATTATCAGTGGTATGAACCGTGTGTTCTTCTTTGTTGACATGTTATATTTAGCCCCTCTCTCTTATATATATGTGTGCTATACAGATTATTGTTGTCCTTTGTCTCCGTTGTCCTGACTGTCGGCGCTTGCATCATGCTCTTCTTCCACGCTCAGTACCTCTATGCCTGCCCGCTGAAGCAGCTTGATGCCGTCGTCAAGACGATACTGGCGCGAGTATACGACACGCTTTATGCCTGCCTGGATTATGAGTTTGGAGCACTCGATGCACGGAGCGTCGGTGACATAGAGTGTGGAGCCTTCGCTGTTGTTGCCGGAACGGGCAATCTTGGTTATGGCGTTGGCTTCGGCATGGAGCACGTAGGGCTTGGTGAAGCCGTCGGCATCTTCGCACATGTTCTCGAACCCCGAAGGCGTGCCGTTATAGCCGTCGGAGATAATCATCTTGTCCTTGACGATGAGTGCTCCCACCTGGCGGCGTTTGCAGTATGAGTTCTCCGACCATATCATAGCCATGCGCAGATAGCGCCGGTCGAGGTCGCGCTGCTTCTTGTTGTCTGTCTGTTGTCCGTCCATACTCTTCACTATCTCTCAATGTCTTTACTTGGCGTCATCACACTCTCTGTTCACTTGGTCTTCGAAACGAATAGTGCCAGCACGCGCTCCAGCGTATTGTCCTTGTAGTGCAGTTGGAGTCCGTTTGAGTCGCCTGTGTACTTGTAGACGTTCTGCAGTCCGCGTTTGAAGTTTACTGCTTGTACGTCGGTCTCGTTCTTGCCGGTGAAGGTGAGGTCACTGATGGTCAGTGTGTGCGTATTGGCATCTGCCTGCCATTGTCCGGTGAATGTGGAATTGACGATGCGTCCGTTGACTGCTCCCTTGAATGTTCGGTCTATGACTGCACCGGTGAACTCGACGATGTAGTTGCCCTCAACGTCGCGCAAGGTGCGGCTTGCCTCTTCCTTTGCTGCGTTGCCTTCCCAGAAGTCGATAGGAATGCTGTAGGCTCCTTCGGCATAGATGTAGCTGAGCTTCCACACCTTTCCGGTGAATATTTCCTTTATGTCGTCCTCGTTGTCACAGGATGTCAGCACAGGCAGTGCAAAAAGTGCCAGTGCAATTGTGACTATGAGGAGGGATAGGGTGCGTCTTATGGTTGTTTTCATTTCTTCAATCCGTTTCGTTCCAACAATGCATCGATAGTGGGCTCTTGTCCGCGGAAGCGCTTGTAGAGCGTCATGGGGTCTTCTGTACCGCCACGCGACAGTATGTTGTTCCTGAACGATGCTGCCACTTCTGCATTGAACAGTCCGCTTTGCTTGAATAGGGCGAAGGCATCGGCATCGAGCACTTCCGCCCATTTGTAGCTGTAGTAGCCGGCAGCATATCCGCCAGCGAAGATGTGTGAGAATTGCGTGCTCATGCAGGTTCCCTCGACACGAGGCAACAACTGTGCACGCTTCCATGCCTCTTGCTCGTAGGTCATGACGTCACCGTCGAAAGGTCCGGTGCGAGTGTACCAAGCCATGTCGAGCAGTCCGAAGCTGACCTGACGTATGCAGGCGTATGCCACGTTGAAGTTCTCCGAGTCCTTGAGTGCCTGCACCAGTTGGTCGGGAATGAGTTCTCCGGTCTTGTAGTGTCGGGCAACAGTGCTGAGGAATTCTTTCTGCGAGGCGAAGTTCTCCATGAATTGCGATGGCAGCTCCACAAAGTCCCAATAGACGTTGGTGCCGCTCAGACTTGCATAATGAGTATTGGCAAACATGCCATGCAGGCTGTGGCCGAACTCGTGGAGGAAGGTGGTGACTTCGTCGAACGTTAGCAGTGCGGGCTTGTCCTTCGTTGGCTTGGTGAAGTTCATCACCAACGACACGTGCGGACGACTGTTGGTACCTGCCGAGGCGTCAATCCATTGTCCCTTGTAGCTCGTCATCCACGCTCCCGACTGCTTGCCGGCACGCGGATGGAAGTCGGTATAGAGCACAGCGAGGAACGTGCCGTCCTTGTCGGTGACGTCGTAGGCACGGACGTCAGGATGATAGACTGGTATGTCTTTGTTCTCCTTGAACGTTATTCCGTAGAGGCGTGTGGCAAGACCGAACACTCCATTTATGACGTTGCCAAGCTCGAAGTAGGGGCGCAGCTTCTCGTTGTCGATATTGAACTTGCGCTCTTTGAGCTTGTGCGAGTAGTAGCTCCAGTCCCATGGCATCAGTTCGAAGTCGTCGCCTTCGAGCTCGCGTGCCAATGCCTGAACAGCCTTGACCTCGTCTGTGGCTGTCGGCATGTATGCCTCGAGCAATTGGTCAAGCAGACGATAGACGCTTTGGCTGTCGTGCGCCATGCGGTTCTCCAAGGCATAGTCGGCATAGGTCCTGTAGCCTAAGAGCTGTGCCAGCTGCATGCGACGGTTGACAATCTGACGCACTGTGTCCATATTGTCCTGCGCGTCACCGTGCGTGCATCGGGTGTTGTATGCCATGTAGAGCGTGCGACGCAGATTGCGGTCGTTGGCATAGGTCATGAAGGGAACGTAGCTCGGAGCATTCAGCGTGAAGGTCCATCCGCTCTGTCCGCCTTCTGCAGCTGTCTCTGCTGCTGCCTCAATGATGCCGTCGGGCAGTCCCGATACCTGTGAAGGGTCTGTAAGGTTGAGCTTATAGGCATTGGTGTCTTTCAGCAGGTTGTTGCTGAACTGCAATGACAACAGACTGAGGCTCTCGGACAGTTCGCGCAGTGTCTTCTTGTCGGCTTCCGGCAAGTTGGCTCCACCACGTGCAAAGCCTTTGTAGGTATCGTCGAGCAGCTTGTTCTGTTCGATGTCGAGTGTTTCGCTGGTGCGGTTGTTGTAGACTGTCTTTATGCGTGCAAACAAATCCTCGTTAAGGCTCACGTCGTTGTAGTGGTTGCTCAACACGGGCATCAGCTTGTTTGCCAGTTCTTGCAGCTCGTCGTTGGTATTGGCGCTCAGCAGGTTCTCGAACACTGTCACGACGTGCTCAAGCAATCGTCCCGACCTCTCGAATGCTTCCACTGTATTGCTGAAGGTGGGCTGTTCGGTATTGGAGGTTATGGCTTTTATCTCGTTGTTGTGCTGCTCTATGCCTTCCATGATGGCAGGCTCGAAATGGCAGATGCTGATCTTGTCGAAGGGCACGGTGCCGTGAGGCGTGTCGTAAGGCAGAAAGAAAGGATTCGTTGTCTGCTCCTTTGTCATATATCTTTGATTCTTATAATCAGTGAACTTGTTTCGGACGGCTCCACTTGCATCTGTACTGAGCCAGTATCACTTGAAATATGCAAAAGTGCGAAAAAAATGGGCGACCCCATTAAGGACCGCCCATTTAATATGATATTTTAACTAACGTCTTTAGCCGTTGTGCTTCTTCATGATCTTGATCAGGTCAACTACCTTGTGAGAGTAACCGATCTCGTTGTCGTACCAAGAAACAACCTTTACGAAGTTGTCTGTCAAGTATACGCCAGCGTTTGCATCGAAGATAGATGTCAACGGGCAGCCAAGGAAGTCTGAAGAAACTACAGCATCCTCTGTGTAGCCCAGGATACCCTTCAGCTCGCCTTCAGAAGCAGCCTTCATAGCAGCGCAGATAGCCTCCTTTGTTGCAGGCTTCTTCAGGTTAACAGTCAGGTCGACAACAGATACATCCAGAGTCGGGACACGCATAGAGATACCTGTCAGCTTGCCGTTCAGCTCAGGAATAACCTTACCTACAGCCTTTGCAGCACCTGTAGAAGACGGGATGATGTTGCCAGAAGCAGCACGGCCACCACGCCAATCCTTCATTGAAGGACCGTCAACGGTCTTCTGTGTAGCTGTTGTAGAGTGAACGGTTGTCATCAAACCAGTCTCGATGCCGAAGTTGTCGTTCAGGACCTTAGCGATAGGAGCCAAGCAGTTGGTTGTGCAAGATGCGTTAGAAACGATCTTCTGGCCAGCATACTTGTCGGTATTTACACCGCAAACGAACATGTCAGCCTGACGGCCATCCTCGCCCTTCTTTGAAGGAGCAGACAGAACGACATACTTAGCGCCAGCCTTCAGGTGCTTCTCAGCCTTGTCCATAGCAAGGAAGAGACCTGTTGACTCAACTACATACTCAGCGCCAACCTCGTCCCACTTCAGGTTCTCCGGGTCACGCTCTGCTGTTACGCGGATGTGGTTGCCGTTAACGATAAGCTCGCTCTTCTCAACGTCTGCCTCGATAGTGCCGTCGAACTGACCGTGCATTGTGTCATACTTCAGCATGTATGCCATGTAATCTACCGGGCACAGGTCGTTGATACCTACTACTACTACATCCTTTGCGTTCGCAGCTTCTACTGTGGAACGGAACACGAAACGACCGATGCGGCCGAATCCGTTAATACCAATTTTAATCATTTTGTTTTAAACTTTAAAAGGTTTATTCTCTTTATATCTTTGTCTCGTCTTTTCTGATGCTGGGCGCGTATACCCGCCACATGTGGTTCTACAACGCCTGCAACGTCACACGGAAAAATATATTTCCGCTTTTGCGGTGCAAATATATGAATTTGTTTTTACATTCGTCGCTGAATCATCATTTAATAGTTTTTTAATTCGTATATGCACAAACTTTTACAAGACTTCAAGGATTTTGCCATGAAGGGCAACGTGGTCGACATGGCAGTCGGTGTCATCATTGGTGGCGCGTTCGGAAAGATTATCACTTCGCTGGTAAGCGATGTCATGATGCCGCTCGTCGGACTGCTGATTGGCGGTGTTAACTTCACAGGACTGAAGTGGGTCATCAAGCCCGAGGTGAAGGACGAAGCCGGCAATATCATCACTGAGGCTGCAACGCTTAACTATGGTAGTTTCATCCAGAACGTAGTGGATTTCCTCATCATTGCCGCCTGCATCTTCGCAGTCATCAAGATTCTGACGACACTGATGAACCGCAACAAGGCTAAAGAACCTGCTCCTGCTGCACCGGCACCACCGGCACCTACAAAGGAAGAGCAGCTGCTCACCGAGATACGCGACATACTCAAGGAGAAGAAGTGAAAACGCCGGACGTTTTACGTGTTATGTGTTACGTGAAACGTGTTACGTTGAACATGCTACGTTGAAAGTACACGTACCGTCCCCGCCGGTACACCATTTATATATATGTATATGGTAAGGAGCTTGGCGGGGAGAGGGTGCGTCCTTCAATCGCGGCAGGCACGTTTAGAGCCCGCAATAAATCTTTTTTTTGAAAAAATAAGTTCGGAGCGTTTGCTGGAGTAAAAATACTTGCTACCTTTGCACCGCCTTTAAGAAGAAGAGGTATCGGGGTGTAGCGCAGTCCGGTTAGCGCACCTGCTTTGGGAGCAGGGGGTCCCAAGTTCGAATCTTGGTACCCCGACAAAACAAGAGAGAGGAGTTACGACAACGTCGCTCCTCTCTCTTCATTTACCGCAGCTCCTCTTTTTCATTTACCATTGGGTTGACGTGGTCAGCAGAAAATCAGTGGGGATAAACATCGGCATCAGTGCCTATATTCGTGTTGGCCAAAACCTATATACCTTTAGGGCAAAAGGTATGTACCTCTTGCGCGGGGGCAATATACCCCCTAAAAAAGACATGTACGTGTGATGGCTGGTGAACGTACGTGTCATTCACCACCGATTTTCTACTGAGCCTTGAGCTGACGTTCGAGTTCGCGGAACAACAGTTGCTTGACTTCCTCCATGTCCACTTCCCGTCCTGTCTCCTTGCGTATCGACGTGACACCCTTATCGACAAAGCCGCACGGATTGATGTAGCTGAAGTAGCGCAAGTCGGTGTTGACGTTCAGCGCCATGCCGTGCATAGTCACGAAGCGTTTGCTCCTTACACCTATGGCGCAAATCTTGCGTGCCTTCGCGGTGTGGGCATCAAGCCACACGCCCGTGGCTCCTTCCAGTCGTCCTGCTGTGATGCCATAGGCGGCGCACACTTGTATCACCGCTTCCTCGACAGCATGGACATATTCCTTCAGTCCCAAGCCGTAGTCCTCGAGATTGAGGATGGGATAACACACGATTTGTCCCGGACCGTGATAGGTCACGTCACCGCCACGGTCGACATGGAACAACTGCGCACCGATTCGTTGCAGGAAGTCTGCACCGATGAGCATATTGCTGTCCTTGCCGCTGCGCCCGATGGTGTAGACGTGCGGATGTTGGCACATGACGATGCGGTTCTCGTAGTCGCGTCTGCCTGCCATCTTCTTCTCCACCATATCATTGAACAGTTCCTCCTGCCTGTTCCACGCTTCGGCATAATCCACGATGCCCCAGTCTTCAACCTTCATTTCCTTTTCTCCTTATTATATATATATGGAGAGCAAAGGTAGTGAAAGTTTTCGTGGGGATTTGTTAACTTTGCGGCCCGCGAACCAAAACCTATCAGGGAGAGAGACAAGATGAAGATAAACACCGCCGAATTTCTGATCAGTAATACTGACGTACGTAAGTGTCCGCAGCAGATGTTGCCCGAGTATGCCTTCGTCGGCCGCAGCAACGTAGGCAAGTCAAGCTTGATAAACATGCTCACAGGCCGTAAGGGCCTTGCCATGACCAGTGCCACACCGGGCAAGACGATGCTGATAAACCACTTCATCGTCAACAAGGAATGGTTCCTTG
Source organism: Bacteroidaceae bacterium (assembly GCA_963636255.1). Classification (GTDB taxonomy): domain Bacteria; phylum Bacteroidota; class Bacteroidia; order Bacteroidales; family Bacteroidaceae; genus Bacteroides. The sequence continues at coordinate 9,316 of CAVHJI010000015.1, forward strand.
TGGATCTGCCGGGCTACGGATATGCCCGACGCGGACAAAAGGCAATGGAGCAGCTCCGCCGCATGATAACAGACTACGTGCTGCGCCGACCGCAACTGACGTGCCTCTTTGTTCTCATCGACAGTCGCCTTGCACCGCAGAAGAACGATGTGGACTTCGTGAACTTTCTTGGCGAGAACGGCATTCCCTTTGCTGTCGTGTTCACCAAAGTCGACAAACAGTCGCGCAGCAAGACCAGCGGCAATGTCAATACGTGGCTTGAGAAGATGCGCGAGACTTGGGAAGAACTGCCTCCGGTGTTCCTCACCTCGAGTCTCAACGGTGACGGACGCGACGAACTGTTGCAGTACATCGAAGACATAAACAAGTCGCTCTCCGCCGAAACATCTGCAGACATGTGTTGACGGTCTTGTGGTTGAACGTCCACAGGTTCTATGGTTGAACGTCCATAGATTTGCCCTTTGCGAATGCAACAAATTGAGCCGAAATATGTCACACTTCGGGAAATTTGTGCATAAATCCGAACACTCATTATCCTTAACTTTGCAGTCTTAAGACAGGTATTATATTATATGTATAGGTTCATAAGATTGTTGTTCACGGCGTTGCTACTCGTGTCTGCCTCGAGCATGCAGGCACAGTATATGGATTCATTGCGGCTGGCACGTCGCAACGCTGCTGTAGGACAGAAGACCACAACGTCTGCCGACCTCAGCAGCAACCGCAACGGTCGTTTGAAGCATCCGTGGCGTGCAGCTTTCCAGACTGCCATCATCAATGTCGGTGTGCATTCGTTCGACCGCTTCGTGCTGAACGAAGAATTTGCCCAAGTGCGCATGAAGGACATCTGGCACAACGTGAGTCATCCTATGGTGTGGGACAACGACCAGTTCTCGACCAACCTCTTCGCACATCCTTATCACGGTGGACTGTATTACTCCACTGCCCGCAGCAATGGCCTGAACCTCTACGAATCGCTGCCATACAGCATTGCCGGAAGTCTGATGTGGGAGTACATGGGCGAGAAGGAACCGCCTGCCATCAATGACCTGATGGCAACAAGCATGGGCGGCGTGGCTTTGGGTGAAGTCAGTTATCGTCTGTCAAATCTTGTTCTCAACGATGCCACACGCGGCTTCAGCCGCTTCTTCCGCGAACTGATAGGCACGGTCATCAACCCCATGCGCGGCTTGAACCGTCTGGTGACGGGCGACGCTTGGCGCGTGCGCAACGATCACTACCGCTATCACGACTACGACGCACTGCCTGTCCGACTGACGGCAACACAAGGACACCGCTACATTGCCGGGGGCGGAATGCACGGCGGAACATTGCATAACGGGAAGCATTCGGGCTTTATCAATCTGTTGCTCGACTATGGCGACGCCTACGACAACGACGATTCTCATCCCTACGACTGGTTCACGGGAGACATCACGCTGAGCAACAGCGCGCCCCACGTCAGCGACCTGCACGTGCTGGCACGTATCTGGGGAACGGAGATGGATGCAGGACCACGTGCACGTGGCGAGTTCGGCTTCTTCCATCACTTCAACTACTTCGACTCAGCACCTTTTGAGCGCGGCAGTACAGAGACTGTGCCTTACCGCATATCGGAAGCTGCCAGCATCGGACCCGGATTCATGGTGTCGCTTGATCCGCGTGGCAAGTTGCAGCGTCTGGAGAATCAGGTCTATGTCAGTGCCATGCTGCTCGGCGGAACATACACCGACTACTACCGCTTCATCGACCGCGACTACAATATGGGCAGTGGCTTCAGCGTGAAGTACCGCTTCATCACCGAGCTGGGCGCGTTCCACATGCGCCTGCTCTCCGACTATTACCGTCTGTACACGGTGAAGGGCTATGAGAACAAGGACTACGAAAACATCGACCCGCTTTACCTCAATTCGCAGGGCGACAGAAGCACATCTTCGGTGCTGATGCTCCAACCTGTGATAGAAGTCCAGTTGTGGCACAATCTGTATGCCCATACCTCAATGCGCTACGTGATGCGCCACACCGACTACCGATATCACCCCGACGTGCGCACTCATGCCTTCGTGCTCTACGCCGGACTGTCGTACAAACTGTGACGTGCCTGTCAGTTTTTTATTTCTCTACTTTCTGTGTATTCGGCAGGAATACGGCAATGATGCCAAGCAATGGCAAGTAGGAGCTCACTTGGAATATGAACTCGATGCTCGTCTTGTCGGCAAGCCATCCAAAGAATGCCGAGCCCAAACCACCCAAGCCGAACATCAAGCCGAAGAACACACCGGCTATCATGCCCGTCTTGTCGGGCATAAGGTCGGTGGCGTAAACCACAATCGACGAAAATGCCGAGGCAATGACAAGTCCTGCCATAAAAGCGCAGACAAGTGTAAGCGTCAATCCCATGTACGGCATGAGCATGGAGAATGGAGCTGTACCGAGTATCGAGAGCCAGATGACGTATTTACGTCCGAAACGGTCGCCGAAAATTCCGCCAGCCACTGTGCCTATGGCAAAGGCTGCAAGGAATACGAACAGGCACAGTTGCGACGCTTGCACACTAATGCCGAACTTGTCTATCAGGAAGAACGTGAAGTAGTTGGTTATGCTGGCGGTATAGAAGTACTTCGAAAACATCAGCAGCACCAGAATCAGCAATGCCATGTATTTGGCGCGTTGGGAGATGTGATTGTTGAGCGCAGGCTGCTTTTGCGGATGCGACATCACGTATTTCATTCTCAGCTTATACCACTTGCCCAATCTGATCATGATGAGCGCAGCAGCCAAGGCAGCAATGGCGAACCACGAGATTGCCCATTGGCCGAAAGGCAAGATGATGAGTGCTGCCAACAATGGGCCTACAGCCTGACCGCCGTTGCCGCCAACCTGGAAAATAGACTGTGCCAGACTCTTCTTTCCTCCCGATGCCATCTGCGCCACACGCGATGCAGTGGGATGAAACACGGAAGAGCCAAGACCGATTATGCTGACAGCCAAGAGTATCATGACAAAGTTCCCTGCAAAAGCCAACAGCAGCAGACCAATCAAGGTGAAGCACATGCCGACAGACAAGGCGTAGGGGCGCGGATGCCGGTCGGCATACAATCCGGTAAACGGTTGCAGAATGGACGAGGTCATCTGGAATGCCAGAGTGATTATGCCTATCTGCGAGAATGAGAAGTTGAAGTTGTCTTTTACTATCGGATAGATCGACGGTATGATTGATTGAATCATGTCGTTGAGGAAATGTGAGATGCTGCAAATGATGAGCATCGAATAGACAGTTCCCTCGGTCATTGTCGGATTGCCTGCTATCTTGTTGCCTATATTCCTTAGGTTCATTTTGGGGAATTACAATAAATCTTGATGAACGCGCGTGCAAAGATAATGCTATGAAATCAGCTTGCGGTATTGTTGCGGTGTCATTCCCGTGTGCTGCTTGAAGTAGTGGCAGAAGAAGGAGTTGTCGGTGAAGTGATATTGCCACGTCAGTTCCTTGATGCTCTGCCGCGAACTGCGGAGCTGCGTCTTGAGTTGCGTCACCACGTAGCTGTCGATAAGGCTCTTGCACGTGTGCCCGCTGACTTTTTTCGCTATGGTGCCCAAGTACTTGGCACTTATGTTCATCCGCGCGGCATAGTACTTCACGTTGCGGCTCTCCCGGAAGTCTTCCGCGAGCAGCTCCATGAACTGCGAGAACAGTGCCATGATGCGGCTGTCCTCTGTCTGGAACATCTTGACTTGCGGGTTGCGCCGCACGTAGTCGTAGAAGCCGAGGAAGAACGCTTTCAGCTGCAGCAGCGTCATTCCCACGGTGCACCGGCATCCCGGCGTTTCGAAGAACAGGTGCAGCATGTCCATTATGCCTCCCGCAATCTGACTGACGATGCGGTCACCGCCACGACAGCGGTCAGTGCGCAGCAGCGAGTAGACCGTGTGTTCCAGTTGCATGCAGGCTTCGCGCAGCAGCGAGGCATCATATTCCAGCACGTCCATGCGCAAATCTGCCGACGACTCCGTGGCTTGCACCATATCGCCAGGGTAGAGGATTATGACATCATCTTCTCCGAGTCTCCACGTCCTGAAGTTGACGTGCAGACAGACACTGCCATGACGACAGTAGAGCAGTGCACCGCAGTCCAGCAACGTAGCTTCGTCCTTCCATCCGTCGAGACTACTGATGTAGAGCGATGCGCCCTGCGTGGCTGTTGTTTCTTTGTCCATATATATATTGTACTGTTCTCTTTTTCGCCGCAAATGTCGGCATATTGTGTGGTATAACGGCATGTCAGTTCGCAAAATCTCCATGCAAAGCGAAAAATCGTTAATCCCGCTGACACTGGAAGGCAGTACTTTTGCGCCCGAATTTGACGAACGTGAATTTAAGCGAAAGGGAAAAAGATTGGGAAAGAGAAAGACTAGCATTAGCCATTTTGCTGCGGTTCTGACTGCAGCATGTATAAGTGTTGCTGCAGCTGCACAGACCGCAACTGGCACACCGGCAGGACCGTCGGGAGCCGTCGTGCTGACCGTCGACAGCCTGTTCAGCCTTGTGGAGCAGGGTAGTAAGGCTCTGCGGGTGCAACGTACCGGCATCGACGCAGCCCGACTCGGCGAAGAGAGTGCCGAGAGCCAGCGGCTGCCCGACATCAACGTCACAGCTTCCGTCAGCTACAACGGCAACGTGCTGCTGACCGACCGTGACTTCGGCAACGGACAGTGGCAGTCGTCGCCGCACTTCGGCAACAGTTTCTCCTTGGAGGCACGCCAGCTGCTCTATTCGGGCGGTGCCGTCAGCTCAGCCATCAGGCTTGCCCGCCTGCAGCGCGACAAGGCAGAGACCGACATGCACAGCACGCGCCAGCAGGTGCGCTTCATGGCACTGTCGCAATATCTTGACCTCTACAAAATTGCCAACAGCATCGAGGTCGTGCGCAGCAACATCTCACTCACAGAGAAGCTCATCGGTGACATCAAGGCTCGGCAGGAACAGGGCATGGCTCTGCAGAACGACGTCACGCGCTACGAGCTGCAACTCAAGCAGCTGCAACTGCGGTTGACCCAACTTGGCAATCAGCGCAGCATTCTGAACTACAGCCTCTGCAACACGCTTGGCGTAGACACACAGACAGAGATTATGCCGTCGGACAACGTCATCAACGGAGCATTCGGCAACGAGAGCGAAGACTGGTGGCACGCCGAGGCACAGCAGTCGTCACCGTCGCTGAAGCTGGCTTCGCTCGGCACGCAGATGGCTGTGCAGAACGAGAAGCTGGCACGCAGTGAGATGCTGCCGAAGATAAGCCTCGTGGCTGCTGACAACTTCAACGGCCCCATCACCTACGAACTGCCGCCTATCGACAAGAACATCAACGTCTGGTACTTCGGTGTTGGACTGACCTACAACTTGAGCTCGCTCTTCAAGAGCAACAAGAAACTGTCGCAGTCGCGCACAGCCACGCTCCAGAGCCGTCACGTACACGCGCTGGCAGCCGAAGAGCTCGACAACAATGTGCAGCAGGCATACACACAATATCTCCAGAGCTACGTGGAGCTGGAGACACAGCAGCAGAGCGTGAAGTTGGCGGTGGAGAACTACCGCGTGGTCAACGAACGATACCTCAACCAACTGTCGCTAATCACCGACATGCTCGACGCGTCGTCTGTCAAGCTCGATGCCGAACTGCAAGAAGTCGACGCACGCATAAACGTCGCCTTCGCCTTCTACCGGCTGAAGTTCATCGCCGGCACACTTTGACTCTGAGAGAGAATCACGAACACACACACTATATATAAACATAGAGAGAATTTAAAGACATGAACCGGAAACTTGTAAAGAGAATATACAATGTAGTAATCATGGTGCTGCTGGTCGTAGCACTTGGATGGGTAGTTTCGCACTTCTTGCACTTGGGACGCGTGGAATACACCGACGACGCACAGGTGCAGCGCCACATCACGCCCATCAACACACGCGTGCAGGGCTTCATCAAGGAGATACGCTATGACGAGTTCCAGCACGTCAACCGTGGTGACACGCTGGTCATCATCGAAGACGCCGAGTATCGTCTGCAGCTTGCACAGGCAGAGGCGAACGTGGCAGGCTCCCGCTTCGGCGAACGTGCAGCCACAACGGGCATCAGCACCGCCGGAAGCAACGTCATGGCGGTAGAGTCCGGCACCGAAGAGGCACGACTCAATATGGAGAACGCCGAGCGCGACCTGCACCGCTACGAGGAGCTGTTGCGTCGTGAGGCGGTCACGCAGCAGCAGTACGACGATGTGAAGACACGCTTCGAGACGGCATGTGCACGCTATGATCAGCTCAGCCACCAGCACCGCTCGTCGGTGCTCTCGCGCGACGAACAGACCGAACGACTCAGTCAGGTGACGGCAGGCGTCAGTGTGGCAGAAGCAGCTCTGAACCTGGCTCGGCTCAATCTGTCGTACACAGTCATCACGGCGACAGCCGACGGCTACATGGGCACGCTCGACATCCACGAAGGCCAGCTCGTGATGCCAGGACAGCAGCTGGCACGCATCGTCGACGATGCCGACGTGTGGGTGCTTGCCAATTACCGTGAGACGCAGATGGACAACATCAGCATCGGTAGCAGGGTCGAGTTCACCGCCGACGCCGTGCCCGACGTGGTCTATCACGGCGTGGTCGAGGCTATATCGGCGGCGGCAGGTTCGGCGTACTCGATGATTCCTGTCGACAACGCCACGGGCAACTTCGTCAAGGTGGAGCAGCGTGTGCCGGTGCGCATCGCACTCACCGACGACAACAAGGCCGACGACGTGGCACTGTTGCGTGCCGGACTCAACGTGCTGACCGAGGTGAAGTATTGAGATTGACGGATAAATAGACAAAAACATCTCATATATATATATGGCAGGACCTCCAATGGGACCGTTCGCGATGCCCATGTTTCGCGACTTCGTACCCAAGCAAATACGTCCGTGGATTTATGTGTGCTTCGCCTTTTGCTTCCTCCTCACCGGAGGCATCTATGGCGGCACCACGGCACACGTCATGGGGCAGTACAGCCTCATACGCGAAGATGTGACCATGATCGCCATGTGCAACGTCGTTGGTGTTGCCATGCCGTTCCCCTTCCTGTTCAAGATGAAGTTTGCCTTCACCAACCACAGGTTGCTCCTTAATGCTGCGCTGATGATTGCGCTGTGCAATACGCTGATGATGTTCACCCAGTGGATGCCGCTGATGTGCGTGCTGGCGTTCGTCTCGGGCTTCTTCAAGCTGTGCGGCTGCTTTGAGTGCATGTCCAACGTCCAGCTGTGGATGACTCCCAAGCGCGAGTTCCCCATCTTCTTCCCGCTGCTCTACTGCATGGTGCTCGGCAACCAGTTCCTCAGTTCGTGGATCTCGGCACAGCTCACTTACGTCACACAAGACTGGCGTGCCATGAATATGCTCATCGTCGGACTGATGCTGCTCATCATCATCGTCATGAAGCTCTGCACCCGCAACTGGCACTTCATGAAGCACCCCATGCCGTTCATCAGCGTGGACTATCTGGGACTGCTGCTGTGGTCGTCATTGCTGCTCGAGGTGGTGTTCTTCTTCACCTACGGCGAACACTACAACTGGTTCGACGGACGCCCCATACGCCAGTGCGCACTACTGTTTGTCGCGACAGCCTACTTCTGCCTGCAGCGCATGCGGCACATACGTCATGCCTACATCGACCGTGACGCCTGGCGCTATCCGCGCCTCATTCCGTTGCTCATCCTCTTTGCTTTCCAGGTGCTCATGGGCAGTTCCAAAACCGTGCTGCAGCCGGTGCTGACGGGCAAGGTGCTTCACTGGGGATGGACCACAACGACGGTGTTCCACATCGTGGAATGGCTGTCTGCCATCGCCGGCTGTCTGTTCGTGTTGCTGTGGATCAAGGGCTGGCATCAGAAGTACACGCGTCTGCTCACCGTCGCTGCTTTGACCATCTCCGTCTATCCCGTCATGATGTACTTCCTCATCGACACCGGCACCACTCGTGAGATGTTCTACGTTCCCATTGCGTTCTATGGTTTCGGCAATGCCATCTTCTTCACCACGCTGACCATCTACCTTCAGGAGCTGATGCCGTTCCATCATTTCTTCATGGGACTGACCATGGCGGGAATGGTGCGCAACGGACCTATCGGTGCCATGTGGTCAGGACTCTACAGCTTCGGATTGCGCTATCTCACTGCCGACAACATGTCGCGCGGATTGCCTTACGATGCCACCGGACTCACCATGCTCAGCCTGCGCCAGCTCTTCGGACTGACGTGCATCATAGGCTGCGCCGTAGCTCTGATATTCCTGCTTTGGGACGTACAGCCTGTCCGCACAGCCTTCAAGCGCATGCCGCTATGGAGTGTCGTGGCACGAATGATGCGTATGAGAGAGACGCAACACATAACACATAACACATAACACGTAAAACGCAACACGTAACCCGTAACCCGTCATTCGTTGACTGCACCGCAGTGAGGGCATGTGCCCTTGCTGCGCAGGCGATGCCCACAGTTGCCGCAGACGTACGGATATCGGCGGAAGGAACGCACCGTGCGCCACACGAAGAACGTCGCAAACGCTGCCA
>CAVHJI010000015.1:17928-20379 GCA_963636255.1 Bacteroidaceae bacterium
GACATAGATTCTGACCGTGAGGATGAAGACGAAGTAGCACGCGAAGCAAACCAGTGACAGCCCAAGGATGTAGAACAGGGCACCGAACGCCGACAGCTGGTCGAACGCCTCACTGCACGATGCCAGAAACGCTACCACTATTATCCAGAAGCACACGATGAATGCCCCAAGCACCAGCGGCACCTGCAGCGGCGAGAACGTGGGGTTGTAGTAGAATATCTCCCACGTGTCGGGCGCGAAGCGCTGCATCGACTCATACAGCGTCGCACAGACCGACACCATCAGGCACAGAAACAGCGGATAGCCGCTGTCGATGTCGTTCACCAGCACCATCTTGAACGGCTGCCGGCGATAGAGCCTCATGAGCCATGCCACGAGGAATGCCGTGAGAATGATGAGCGTGTACGCCACACTCTTGCTGCTGAACGTGTGTATTGCCTGACTGATGCTGTCCACCGGCACGAAGTCTTTCTTGAAGTCCTTCTCCAGCACCCATCCCTGCACCTCCTGGCTGTGCGCCAGTTTCACCCATACTGCCGAGTCCTGTTGCACCGTGGCTGTCGTATCTGTCTGTATCTCCGCCACCACCACGCGGTCGCCGCGCTTCAGCGTCGCCGTGCGGCTCTTCAGCGGCAGGAACACCAGCCTTACCGAGTCTGCAGTGACCTCAAGATTTATGCCCGTGGTGTAGTGACGCTCCACGATGTAGCGCAAGGAGTCGGGCAGAGCCTGCACTGTTGCAATGCTGTCGACGGCAGTCGTATCGCTGCCTTCTCTGTCGTCATGCTGCACAATAGGGTAGTGGCATCCTGCGGCAATCATCGTCAGCACAGCTGCCACTGCCACCAGCACCCATCGTATCTGCGCGTGACGTCCAATCATGGCTTGGCGGTGTTTACGACCTTCATCATGCAGTTGCGGCAGTCAAAGTCGAGGCGGAACGTGTGCCCGTCAGTGCCTTTCAAGTAGTACGGCTCCCGATAGGGCGACTTGCCGTGCTGGTGCGTCGGGCACCATCCCATGCTGTAGCGCAGGCAGTGGCGGCAGAACATAATCACACTGTCCGGCACATGATGCTTCTCGAAAGCATCGTCGACGTGCAGCACGCCGTGCCGCTCGTAGAAGCGCCGTGCCTTTTGGTTCATCACATTGCCCAGGTACGTCAGACTGTCGGTGATGAACGGATGGTCTGTCCGTCGCCATACGGCAATCTCGCGCCTGTAGCGCAGTCTCCTCAGCATCAACAGCCTCTCAGCCACCTGTCGGCGCCAGTCTGCCAAGATCGACGACGGGATGAACCAGTTGGCTGTCATGTTGATGCCGATGTCGTCCGTCCGTGTGCGAAACACGGTGCCGCCCAGCTTCGACAGCTGTGTCTTGATGTTCTCTGTCTGTGGCTTCCGTGCTTCCTCCTTCGGATGCTCGAAGGCAAGCGTTGCCGTCGTGCCGTCCTCGTCGGTAGCCGTCAGTGCGAAGCCCCACGGCGTCTCCTGCAGCAGCCATCGGGTGTCAAGCTTTCTCTCGGCAGTCTTCTGCGACAGCACGCGTTCAAACTCCTGGTCGTAGTTGCGCATCAGTGCAGTCTTGGGCTTTATGTTGGGCATGCTGCCTGCCGGAAACAGCTTGTTGCCATCCACGCGGTTCACGCGGAAGCCCTGCAGGTGTCCTGTGCTGTCGGTGTAGCATACGCCGTCGCCGTTGTGAAACGGCTTGATGCCCGACGCCACGATATATCCTCCGCGCAGCTCCTTGACGTATCCCATCGGCTCTCCGTGCGACTTTGGCGAGTCCGTGCAGCTGATGTCCGGCTGCCGTCCTTGCAGGAAGTAGTGTGTGAAGCCTCGGTTGAAACTCTTCTCGGGCTGTGGCGTGAAGCTCAGTGTCGTCGTGCCCGACGAGGCACGCCTGTACTCTGTGCGCCGTGCCATTATCTTGTCCAGTGCGGCGCGATAGGCTGCCGTGATGTTCTTCACGTACGACGCATCCTTCAGCCGTCCCTCAATCTTCAGCGACGTTGCTCCCGCATCGATCAGCTGCTCCAGCAGGTCCAGCTGGTTCATGTCCTTCAGCGACAGCAGGTGGCGTTCGTGCTCAATCTCGCGTCCGTCACTGTCGACGAGGCTGAACGGCAGTCGGCAGAACTGTGCGCACTCGCCGCGGTTGGCACTGCGCCCGAAGCACGCCTCACTGGCATAGCACTGTCCGCTCATGCTGACGCACAACGCCCCGTGCACAAACACCTCCAGCGGCACGTCGGGGCAGTCGGCATGTATGCGTGCAATCTGTCCTATCGACAGCTCGCGTGCCAGCACCACCTGTCTGAATCCCGCCTCGCTCAAGAAGCGCACCTTCGCACTGCTGCGGTTGTCCATCTGCGTGCTGGCATGCAGTGGGATGGGGGGCAGCTTCAGCTCCGTGATTCCCATGTCCTGCACAATCAGTGCGTCGGCT
>CAVHJI010000015.1:20389-22123 GCA_963636255.1 Bacteroidaceae bacterium
CCCGCCTCGTAGAGTCGCCAGATGAGGTCCTCCGTCTCGCTCAGCTCGCTGTCCGTGAGTATGGTGTTCAGCGCCACATACACGCGCACGCCGAACGTGTGTGCATACGATGCCAGCCGACATATGTCGTCCACACTGTTGCCGGCAGCAGCACGTGCACTGAACTGCGGAGCACCTATGTAGACGGCGTCGGCACCGTGGTCCACCGCCTCCACAGCACACTGCAGGTCGCGTGCCGGAGCCAACAGCTCAATGCGTCTTGTCGTCTTCTTCACCTCTGCCATCTTCCTTCAGTGCTTGCGTCCACGTTTCTGTTTCTCTCTTTTTTTTTATTTGATGTCGTCCGGATTGAATGGCGTCTCCTGATAGACGTAGTAGTTCAGCCAGTTGCAGAACAGCAGATTGGCATGTGCCCTCCAGCGCACCACCACGCCGCCTTCGGGGTCGTCGTTGCGGTAGTAGTTCTGCGGAATCTCTATGGGCAGACCCTTCGCCTTGTCGCGCCGGTACTCGAAGTCGAGCGTCATCGGCGAATATTCCGAATGTCCGGTCACGAAGATCTCACGTCCGCCGCGTGCCATCACCATGTGCACGCCTGCCGTGTCCGACTCCGACAGCAGCTTCAGCTCGGGCACCTTCATGATGTCCTCCTTCCTCACCTCCGTATGTCGGCTGTGTGGCACGAAGAACTCGTCGTCGAAACCGCGGAAGATGGGGCACAGCGGCTCCAGAGCATGATGTCTGAACACGCCGAACATCTTCCCCGACAGCGTATACTTCGGCACACCATAGAAGTGGTACAGTCCCGCCTGCGCCGCCCAGCAGATGTACATCGTGCTCTGCACGTGCGTGCGTGCCCACTCGAAGATGCGTGTCATGTCGTCCCAGTAGTCCACCTCCTCAAAGGGCATCAGCTCCACCGGCGCACCGGTGATGATCATTCCGTCATATTTCTGCGAATACATATCCTCAAAGTCCGTGTAGAACGCCCGCATGTGTTCCACCGGCGTGTTCTTCGAGGTATGGCTCTTAATCTTCATCAGCGAGATCTCAATCTGCAACGGCGAGTTCGACAGCAGCCTTATCAGGTCCGTCTCCGTGGTGATCTTCAGCGGCATCAGGTTCAGAATGGCGATGCGCAGCGGACGAATGTCCTGCTTGCCGGCACGCAGGTCATCCATCACGAAGATGTTCTCCTTCTTCAGCAGCTCCACTGCCGGCAGATTTCTCGGTAGCTTTAGTGGCATATATCTTTAGTCCTCTTCCTTATGTATCCTTATGTATATGTGTGTGTTGTCTGTCAGTTGCTCTTATGGTTCGTCACGAGGTATGCTCCCACCATCACCAGCAGTGCAGCCACGGGCTTGTCCCATGTCAGTGTGTCCTGTGCCAGCGCAATCGCCACAAACGATGCCACGATGGGTTGCAGGTTGGTATAGACGCTCACTGTCGTCGCCTTCAGATATTTCATGGCGAAGGGAATCATGAAGTAACCCACCACCGTGGCGAAGACCACTATGAACAGCATCGCCGACATGCCCATCAGCCACTCCCCATCCACGGGACCGCCATACAGACGTGTCGTGCCAAACTCCGTCATGGTGTAGGGCAGCACCACCACCGACGACGCCAGAAACACCCACTTCATCTGCGTCAGCGCCGTATACTTCTGCGACACCTTGCGCGTCACAATCAGGTACACCGCCCTCGTCAGCAGGCTCATCAGTGCGAAGA
>CAVHJI010000016.1:0-4155 GCA_963636255.1 Bacteroidaceae bacterium
TGGCACTTTCAAACGTTTGCGATGGCACTTTCTTATATAAGACTTTGCCATTTCAAATATAAGCGTTGAAACGCCACATTATTGCATGGAAATTGGGCATGACATTCTCAGCCCAATTCGATTAAGGCAGATTCTAAGGCACGTCATGTGGCAAGGTAACTTCACCCAGCATCTATCAGGTGCGGCAATGCCTGACAAATGTCGTCGTAGGTCTGTTCGAAGTCGTCGGTATACCAAGGGTCGGCAACATCACGCGGATTGCCTGTCAGCGACATCAGCAGTTGTACCTTTCCGTCAGTATCTTCAATGCCAAGGTATTTGAGCCACCGCAGATTGTTCCTATCCATCAGGAAGATACGGTCATAGTGCCGGTAGTCTGCGTGAGTCATCTGTCGTGCTGCCCGATGAGCGAATGGTATGCCGTGACGTCTCAGACAGGCTTTGGCAGGAGGATACATGTCATTGCCTATCTCTTCGGTCGACGTTGCCACGCTGTCTATCTCAAACTCGTCGGCACATCCGGCATCTGCCACCATCTTCTTGAATATGAACTCGGCCATCGGACTGCGGCATATGTTGCCGTGACACACGAACAGAATCTTTTGCATGGCGTATAACACTCCTCTCTCTCCTTTTATTATGTAGGGCAAAAGTACGGAGAATTTCCGCTCCACAGTGAAGATATACCGACTTTACAAAGTAAGGGGGCAGCAGGAAATCAGTGAAAAAACATCGGCATCAGAACCTATATACCTTTGAGCCAAAAGGTATATACCCCTTGGCCATGACAATCCCCCCCCTCAAACAAAAAGACACGTACGTGTGTTGGGCGACGGACGTACGTTATATTATAAGGTATAACCTCGGTGCCCGATGAGGTTAACCTCAAGAGCCTTCAAGGTTAACCTCAAGGGCCTTCAAGGTTAACCTCATGTCGTATACCGTTTAGTTTGTCAGATTTTTACGGTAATATTACTGGATTACTTGTCAACTTCTGAGAGCTCGTACTAAAAGACTTGTCTGTGTTGCACAATCCATAACGGATTTTAGTCGGAAGCCACAGGACTATTTCCCCGTTGGTTTTCTTCTGGTTTCAAGTAAGTACTACTGACTTGGCAAAGTAAGTACTACTGACTTGACCAAGTAAGTACTACTGACTTGACAAAGTAAGTACTACTGACTTGGCAAAGTAGGATATCATGCCGGAGTGATGACGAGTTCTCCGTTGAAGGAGATATTGAGGTTCATGATGTACGAAACGGGGGATTCGGGTGCACTGAGCACAGCCCTATAGCGATAGCCTTTGGCATCGACACCGGTGAAGTCCATGTCCGAAAGTATGAGGTCTGACAGCGCGTCACTGCTGAACTGTCCGGCAAACATGCTCTTCTCGATATCCTGCCCATAGAGACGGTTGGCTCCTTCGTAGACGCAGATGTGAATGATGTTGTCGTAGAAGACGTTGTCGATGCCAATGCCATTCTCGTCGTACGTTGTGCGAAGTACCTTGATCGATGTCGGGTTGATGAAGACATAGCCGCGATAGCGCAAGCCGTCATGGAAGACAATGCTGTCTTTCTCCATGCGCTGCGGTTCATAAGAGGTGTCGCCACTCTGGAAGTCGGAGATGTCATAGCCGCCTGACGTCTGCTTCTGTAGCTTGACCACGTCGCCTGCAAACGTGCGGAACCAGAAGTCATAGTCAGACTGCCGCTCAATCTTGTAGGCCAGCGTGTCGTGTCCAACGAAGTAGATGGAGTCTTGAATCACCCAAAAGGACATTGGCAGGCGGTTGCGTCCGGCAAAGAATATACTGTCGCCGACAACATCCATGAATGCCTCCTCTGTGGCCTCATCAAGCCAAATGCCTTGGAGCATCTGCTTCGCTGCCATGTCCTCTCTGGCGTCGGACATGCTCGACGCTCCGCTGAAGCCGCCACATGCAGACAGACACAGCATCAACATAAAGCCCAATACATTGATTCTCATAAAGCAGACTTTCCATTCGCAGTAAACAGCTGCAAAATTAGCAAAAACTTATCAGGAGGGAACAAAAAATTGTCTACCTTTGCTCATCGGTATGGATGAACTTTCGAGACATATTGAGGTGTTGTTGCTTGAGAACGACTGCGTTATCGTTCCTGGGCTGGGTGGTTTCATCACCCATTATCAGCCTGCCATGAAGGCGGAGACGGAGGATGTGTTCCTGCCGCCATGTCGCACCATTGGCTTCAATCCGTTGCTGCGTCTGAACGACGGTCTGCTCATCCAGTCGTATATGTCCGTCTACAGCATAAGCTACTTCGAGGCGAACAAGATGATTGAGCATGAAGTGCGAGAGCTGATGTCCACCTTGTTCGAAGACGGGCACGTGCAACTGCGTGGTGTAGGTGAGCTACAGTACGACATATCAGGACGCTACAGGTTCATACCAGACAACGACAAGATTGTCACTCCTGAGCTTTACGGTACAGACAGCTTCGACATGCCCGACCTTGCCGAGATTGCTGCACTCAAGGCTGAAGAGGAGCGCAAGAAGGTAGCCGCACAACAGGCGAAGCCACAGCAGGAGAAGCCACAGACGATAGTCATGCAACCGCAAGTGACGGGCAGCGATGACGACAAGAGAGCCGTCAGCATCAGTCTGCGTCGCATAGGGCAGTACGCAGGAGGCGTTGCCGCTGCCGTGCTACTGATTGTTGCCTCGTTCTTCTTTGCAACTCCGCTGGAGCAGACACCCGAAATCGACGGCAACTATGCCAACATGCTGCCAAAGGAGATATTCGACAAGTTCAACTGCAACTCGCTGCTGTTCAACCCTGTCGTTGAGGTTCCATCCGACAAGACAACTGCCACAGCAAACGCCGTGGAGCAGACCTCTGAAGAAGAGAACATGCCTGCCGAAACCGTTGCTGACGAAAAGGAGGCTATAAACACTGAGGCTGCAGACACAAATGAGACCACGACAGCCGACGTGAAGGTCGAAGTGCAAGAGGCTTCAACAAAACCACAGGCCACCACTGTCACAAAGAAGCTGTACAACGTGATTGTGGCAAGCGTGGGTTCTGAAGAAGGTGCCGACAACATGGTTCAGAGCCTGAAGTCGCAAGGATACGACGGGGCCAAGGTGATTGTTGGCGACGGAAAGATACGCGTGAGCGTGCAGTCGTTCGAGGCAGAGACCGATGCCTATCGCTCGATACGCGACTTCCAGCAGCAGGGACTGTTCGATCAGGCGTGGGTGCTGAGACGGTGAGACACGATGACAATGCCCCATGCTTATGAAGAGAGGCACACTGGCAATATTGCTTTCCATACTGATGATACTTCCCGCAATGGCACAGACGGAAGCAACGGCAGACACGCTCCGTCCACGACAGACACTCGACATCATCACACAGACAGCATCACAACAACGCACCAGCGACGATGGCATGAGAAACTATGGAGGCTTCCTGCTCGACATGAACTCCATGCTTCAGCCCACACAACCATTGACGTTGGACATCCCAAGCCTCACATCACCCATGCAGACCAGCTTATACGGCTACAGAGACCTCGACAAGATGTTGCAACTGAAGAGCAAAGCCACCTATGGCATCAGTACCATGCCTTTAGGCATCAGCACCACACCTTTAGGGATGGGCATCAACAACCTGCATACGGCAAGCTTCAGGCTTAACAACGGAATGACACTGACCACCTTCGGCAACTACGACAGCAACGGACAGAGACACATCAGTCCGTCGGCACTACCATGGCAGCGCAACAACTTCCAAGGAGGATTCAAGCTGAAGTCTGCCAACGGGAAGTTCAGCGTGCAGGTGCACGTCAGCAGAGGCTACGTGCCATATTGACACGACACATGTAACGCAACCATACACCTATATATATAATGTATATGAGAATGAAATACCTCAATCCAGTTATCATGTCAGCAGCATTGACATTGGCCGCATGTGGCGGCACAGACAACGGAGGCAGTTCTGCTGCCGACGGGACCATCATCGGACGGTCGGACATACAGATAGAAGGACGACGCATGACACCTGAAGCCCTTTGGGCCTTCGGACGGCTTGGTGAGACTGCCGTGTCACCCGACGGAAGCAAGATTGCCTACACCGTCACCTACTACAGCGTCGAGCAGAACAAGAG
>CAVHJI010000016.1:4165-5157 GCA_963636255.1 Bacteroidaceae bacterium
GGAAGTATTTGTGATGGATGCCGACGGCGGCAACAACACCCAGATTACGCACACCAAGTGGCGTGAGGCAAACATAGCATGGACCAAGGATGGCAAGATTGACTTCCTGAGCAACGAGAGCGGAAGCATGCAGCTGTGGCAGATGGATGCCGACGGCAGCAACCGTCACCGCCTGACCGACTACGACAATGACCTTGAGGGCTTCAGCCTGTCGCCCGACGAAAGCATGGTACTCTTCGTCTGTCAGGTGAAGACAAAGGAGAGCACAGCCGAAAAATATCCCGACCTGCCACAAAGCAGTGGAATGATAGTCACTGACCTGATGTACAAGCATTGGGACGAATGGGTGACAACAGCTCCGCACCCATATGTGGCACGACTGACTGCCGACGGACTGGAAGACGTGAAAGACCTGCTCGAGGGTGAGCCCTATGAGAGTCCGATGAAGCCTTCTGGTGGCATGGAGCAGCTGACATGGAGTCCCGACGGCAGCAAGGTGGCATATACCTGTCGCAAGAAGACGGGATTGGACTATGCCGTGTCGACAAACTCAGACATCTACATCTACGACCTCGCCTCAGGCACCGTGACCGACATCTGCGAGGAGATTAAGGGCTATGACATCAATCCGCAGTTCTCGCCCGATGGCAAGTACATCGCATGGCAGAGCATGGAACGCGACGGATACGAGAGTGACCAGAACAGACTTATGGTCATGGACCTCAGCACTGGCGAGAAGACGTTCGTAAGCAAGGCCTTCGAGAGCAATGTCGATGAGTTCATTTGGAACGACGACTCGCAGAGCCTGTTCTTTGTCGGCGTATGGCACGGTACGACGCATGTCTACAGCGTAGACCTACAGGCAGACAACAAGGTGACACAGCTCACCGACGGACAGTATGACTACGGAGGCATACAGCTCTGCGGCGGCAGTCTGCTGGCAAAGCGTCACTCCATGAAGATGGCCGACGAGCTGTATGTAGTGGACAAGG
>CAVHJI010000016.1:5293-10135 GCA_963636255.1 Bacteroidaceae bacterium
GCCTATGCACAGGTGAAGCAGATAACCAGCGAGAACGAGCATCTGTACGACCAGATGGATCTCGGCGACGTGCAGGCTCGTTGGATGAAGACCACCGACGGCAAGGACATGCTGACATGGGTGATATATCCGCCGCAGTTCGATCCGAACAAGAAGTACCCCACCCTGCTGTTCTGCGAAGGCGGACCGCAGAGTCCTGTCAGCCAGTTCTGGAGCTATCGATGGAACATGCAGATTATGGCTGCCAACGGCTATATCGTCGTTGCACCCAACCGTCGTGGTCTCCCCGGCTTCGGCATAGAGTGGAACGAGCAGATTAGTGGCGACTATACCGGACAGTGCATGAAAGACTACTTCACTGCCATCGACGAGATGGCAAAGGAGCCTTATGTCGACAGTGACCGTCTGGGTTGTGTCGGTGCCAGCTTCGGTGGTTTCTCCGTCTACTGGCTTGCAGGCAACCACAACAAGCGCTTCAAGGCATTCATCGCACACGACGGCATCTTCAATCTGGAGATGCAGTATCTGGAGACTGAAGAGAAGTGGTTCACCAACTGGGACCTCGGTGGTCCGTACTGGGACAAGCAGAACGCAGTGGCACAACGCACCTATGCAGGAAGCCCACATCTGTTTGTCGACAAGTGGGACACCCCAATACTCTGCATCCATGGAGAGAAGGACTACCGCATCACAGCCAACCAGGCAATGGCAGCATTCGACGCAGCCAAGATGCGTGGTGTACCGGCAGAGCTGCTGATATTCCCCGACGAGAACCACTGGGTACTGAAACCACAGAACGGCATTCTGTGGCAGCGGACATTCTTCGAGTGGCTCGACAAGTGGCTTAAATAAAGACTGAGACCCAATAGTGCCACACGTCTACGACAGCGAGCAACAACAGGCCATTGAGGCCAATGGAGGTTTCTACCTTGTGCTTGCACCGCCCGGATGCGGGAAGACAGACATACTGTCCGAACGTGTCGCCACGGCGGTGCAGCACGGCATGAAGCCTGAGGACATGTTGTGCCTGACATTCACCAACCGTGCATCGCGCGGCATGCGACAACGTGTGCAGCAGAAGACCGATGAGGATGTGCACGACAGACTGTTCGTTGGCAATGTACACCATTTCTGTTCCAGCTTCCTCTTCAGCAACGCACTGATTTCTGAAGGCAGTGGCATCCTCGACGACGATGAGCTGACGGAAGTACTCACAGCTCTATCACCATCGTTCTTCGTCAATCGATATGGCGTGCCCGACAAGCAGAAGGTGACACTGACGGCAAACATCTGCTGCTACATCTCACAACGCGAGCTCGGCCATGACGACACAGCCTTGGCACTGCCGCGCGACACCTTTGAGAAATTCTACAGGACAGCCGCCAATGCCGGGATGAATGCCACACGCGTGGAGCCTGTCCACGAGTTCGTGAAGTACGCCTTGGCTCTCAGAGACTACAAGAGGCAACGACAACTCCTGGACTTCAACGACCTGCTCGTCCTGACCTATGACTTCCTCCAACGCGACACCGGCCACAACTTCCACCGTTACAAATGGATTCAGGTCGACGAGGTGCAGGACCTGAACGCCCTGCAGATGGCCATAATCGACCAGCTGACAGACACATCGGCAGCCGACTGCACGGTCATGTACCTTGGCGATGAGCAGCAAGCCATCTTCTCCTTCACCGGTGCAAAGCTCAGCGAACTCGACAAGCTGAAGGACCGATGCCGCGGACATGTTATGACTCTCGGGCGCAACTACCGTTCACCGAAATATCTGCTCGACATCTTCAATACCTATGCCGAACACGAGCTGCACGTCAGTCCCGAACTGTTGCCCCAGTGCAACAGCAATGATGCACACGACAAGCTGGACCTGATATTGACTGGCAACAATACGGTTGAAGATGAGCGCCGCCGACTGCCACGCATGACCGACTACTACTCCAGCCTCGATGCCAACAGCCGCACCGTAGTGCTTGTGCCGACCAATGCTGCTGCCGACAGCGTGAGCGATATACTGCTACGCCACGGCACGCCTCACTTCAAGGTCTCCGGCACCGACTTCTTCAAGACTCGCGGCTACAAGACGCTATCGTCGCTGCTGTGTGTCGCAGCCAACAGATTCAACACGCAAGCATGGACACGACTGCTGCAAGGCATCAACGCCCTCCCCACGGGACAGGCTGTGAGAAAGTTCACCGAGCAACTGAAGGAATTGATGATGACTCCTCAAGACCTCCTCGACGAGAACGGCACCACATACCTGGCACACTTCGACCACGCATATCGTCAGCGTGAGTTCGTGTTCTTCGACACCGAGACCACAGGATTGGACGTGCTGAACGATGACATCGTGCAGATTGCAGCATTCAAGGTGAAGGACGGTGAGCGCGTTGCAGGCTCGGACTTCAACATCATTATGCATACCGACAGACCACTGCCTGACACGGTAGGCGGAGTCACAAACCCGCTCATCCGTGCCTATGCGGAGAGCCATCACTATACACGCGAGGAGGGACTGCGGATGTTCGTCGACTACATCGGCTCTTCTGCACTGCTCGGTCACAACGTCGGCTTCGACTACAGCATACTTCGCAACAACGCGCAGCGCACGCTCGGCATCACACCGGAGTATGAAGTGTTCGACTCACTGCACCTCATCCACTGCGTGTGCCCTGGGCTGAGAATGTACAAGCTGGGCTTCCTCGTCCATGAGCTGGGGCTTGAAGGACGCAACTCACACCTTGCCGACGAGGACATTGCTGCGACAAAAGCCCTTGTCGACTACTGCTGCGAGCAGTACCGTCCCCTGTTGAACGCACAGGCAGACTTCATCAATCAACTGCGTGTACAGAACATCGTGAAGCGCATGCAGCCATTGCGACCGCTGCTGCAGCACTTGGCAGACTCAATGGACAGCCCTACCGACAGCACACACATTGCACTCGCCGACGAGCTTGACTACCTGCGTGGACAGATGGAAGAGCAAGGCATCATAGCCCCACTCGGAGCCAAGTTCGATGCTTTTATGCGCTTTGTGCGCAGCGAATGGACGGCAGATGCCGACGGTGATACCACACTCAGAGAACAGATAATGGCACATTCCAACGAGCTGATGTCGAGCATCAGCGAGGGAGACCTCGTCAGCTCCACCGGACTGGTCGATGAGCGTGTGTTCATCATGACCGTCTACAAAGCCAAGGGACTGGAGTTCGACAACGTCATCATCCTCGAAGCCAACGACGGCACCTACCCTTTCTTCACTGTCAACAACGTGCTCGAAGCACCCTGGCGACACACAAAGGCAGAAATTGAGGCTGCACGTCAGGAACGGTTCGAAGATGCACGCAGGTTCTACGTAGCACTGTCGCGGGCACGACGGCGGCTCTGCATCAGCTACTCCATGCAGAACTCACGCGGCATACGCACACGCCTCACGCCCTTCATCGACAGCATCTGCCACTTCTTCCACACAGGCCGATAAAGCCTATTTCCCATTCTTAACCGACCACCTGTCTATGGACGTACAGCCATAGTTCCTATGGACGTACAGCCACAGAGTGCGTAGCCATACATATTATATATATATGGTGCGGGCATTCCCATATTAAAAAACATTTCATACATTTGCAGCCGCAAAAAAGGGCGGAGCCTCTTGCCGTACACAGCAGGTGCCAAGATAGAGAGCCGCCACACATGCACAACGCTGTTTGAATTGAATAAACAAGAATAAAACCAGCCTGTTGGTGAAGCGAAGGCATTCCGCCGGAGCTTTTAAAAGGGAATACGGTCAGAATCCGTAGCAGTTCCCCCTACTGTGAGGCCATGGCGCAGTCTCTTGCAGATTGCGACCATAAGAAAATCCACAACTGCCACCGCCACCAGTGTCAAGCGCGCGACACGTCAAGACGGGAAGGCATCTTGAAAGGCCAAGTCAGGAAACCTGCCACAGGCAAACACAGTCAACATCAGTCGTTTCTGGGGAAAGGAACGATGTGTACAAACATTAATTCTTTAAAAACAGTCATGCGACTTAGAAAAGATTCAATTGGCATGGTGCTCTGTGCCCTCACCTTTGCAGGTGCAGCACAAGCACAAGTGAGAGACCTTGAAAGAGACACTATCGGATTGGACGAGGTGGTGGTGACAAGCCATTTCAACCGTCCTTCGGCAGTGGGCAAGCTGAACATTCCGTTGAAGAATGCCCCACTCTCTGTCTCCACCTTGGGTGAAAGAAAGATGGAAGACCTTAACCTAACATCACTGATCCAAGCCACACGCAATGTCACCGGTGTTCGTCCGAACAATTCCTATGGTGGCTTCCAAACATTCACAATCCGCGGCTTCAACGACTTCGTACTGCTCAACGACGGTGTACGCGACGAACGACACAACCTGTGGCAGTCTGCCCCGAACGCCGGACTGGCCTCCATCGAGAGGGTTGAGATTCTGAAGGGTGCAGCGTCCGTAATGTTCGGCCACTCTGCCCTCGGCGGCGTAATCAACCTCGTGCACAAGCAGCCCACATCGCAGAAGCACGTCAATGCACAGATTGGCATCGGCAGCTGGGGACGCTACCATGTGCAGGGCGGAGCCAGCGGTGCTGTCAGCAAATGGCTTGACTTCCGCACAGACTTCTCAATGAGCGGAGGCGACGGTTGGCGCCACACCAACGACAAGAACTACAATGCCTACCTGGCTCTGTTGTTCAAACTATCACCCAACGACCGTCTGCTCTTCAGCGCAAGTGCCAAGAACGACCGCCTCGGAAGTGATACCGGACAGCCGCACTTCAGCACCGACATATACAAAGCCGACGGCACGAAAGCCTACAGC
>CAVHJI010000016.1:10145-21954 GCA_963636255.1 Bacteroidaceae bacterium
CGCACACGCTATGCCGACCCAGAAGACCACTTGAACGACAAGGACATCACGTTCAATCTCGACTACACACACGTCTTCGGCAGCGGATGGACGCTGAACGACCACATGTCATACTATCTTGACGATCTGGACTACTACGCCACGGAGACTCTGGGCTACGTCACCTCTACCACCGACGTCTACGACCATTATTATATGAATGGAGACACCAAGACATATATCGACATCAACCACATCAAGCGCAACGGATTCAACTTCGCCTATCAGGTCAACCTGTTCCAGAATCAGCTGGAGCTGAAGGGAACGGTGAAGACAGGCAGCGTGAAGCACGACCTGCTCTTCGGCTACAACTTCAGCGGAATGTATGCTCCGCGCTATCGCAACTACAGCCGTGACTACACCGGCAGTGGCGTGAACTCTGTTGTCGATGCCGTGAACCCAATACTCAACCAGGGCTACGTGTCACACCCCTACAGCAAGAAGCTGCAGCTGTGGGAGTACTCACACGGCATCTACGTGGGCGACTATCTGCATCTCACCGACAAGCTCTCTGCTCTCGTGAGCCTCCGCTACGACCGTTTCGACCGCACCTACCGCGAGAGCGACACCAACGGCAAGACGGTCGAAGTCTACGGCAAGAAGACCCACATGCACGACAACGCGCTGACCTACCGTTTCAGCCTGCTCTATCAGTTCACCAAGGACTTCAACATCTATGCGTCGACCAGCAACTTCTTCAAGCCGTCGCGTACCTCGGCAGCCGACGGATACATCTACATCGGCAGCGACGGCAAACAGATCACGCCCAAAGGCACCAACGTGTTCGACCCCATCCGCGGCTATCAGTATGAGGTGGGTTCGCACCTTGGATTCAGCTCGCGCTTCAGCGCAAACGTCGCCGCATTCTATATTCTTAAGAACAACATGATCCAGAGCCTTGGCAAGACTGCCGATGGCACCAACGTCAGCGGTCAGGTGGGAAAGGCCGACTCGAAGGGCTTTGAGGTGGACATCCTTGCTGAGCCCGTATTTGGATGGACCATCGATGCCGGCTACACGTTCACCGAAGCCAAAGTCAAGGAGTACGCCAAGAACGAATATGCCGGCAACACACAGGCTGGCAACTATCTGACCGGCGCACCCAAGCACATGGCTTATGGATGGACATTCTACGAGTTCAACAACAACGTGCTCGACGGACTGAAGATTGGTGTGGGCTTCAACAGCAGCAGCAAGACCTACGTCAATGCCGCCAACACCATGACCTTCGGCGCATACGCCATTGCAAACGCGATGGCAAGCTACCGCTTCGGCAACTGGAAGCTGCAGCTCAACGTGAACAACGTCTTCGACAAGACATACTACACCACGGCTGTGAGCACCACGGGATACATCCCCGAGCAGGGACGCAACTTCCAGTTCACTGCCACGTTTGCCCTGTAAGACCGGGTACGGTATCACGAAGAATGGACTACACGTATGATGAACAAGTTCATTATCAAATTTCACAGAGTGCTGGGGACCTTCCTCAGCATTCTGTTTCTGATGTGGTTCGTGTCCGGACTGGTGCTTGTCTACCATTACTTCCCCTACATGCACGACAAGGACTTGCTGGCACACTCACAGCCTATGGACACTACGGCATTGATGCCCATGGCCGACATTGTGGACGGTGCACGCATGCACCGCGACTCCATAGCTTCGGCAGTGTTGCATCGACAGGCTGACGTCTACATGCTGAAGCTGACCGACTGCAACGGCAACGAGGAACTCCTCGATGCACAGACGGGACATAGCGTGCCGCGCTTCAGCGACCGCCAGCTACGGCAGGTAGCCTCGGCATGGCACGACGGCGACATCACGCTACTCGACAGCCTTAACAGCATCGACCTGTGGCTGATCTATGCCTATCCGCACAAGGAGTGGCCGGTCCTGAAGTACGCATTCAGCGGCACAGACAAGGCGGAGATATACCTGTCGTCGCGCACTGGCGACGTGGTGCAGTACACCACCGGCGAGTCGCGTTTCTGGTCTTGGGTAGGTGCCATACCGCACTGGATCTACATCACCTGGCTGCGCGAGAACGGCTCTGCACTGTGGCGCGACGTCGTGGCGTGGGTGTCCGGAATAGGCATATTTGCAGTGTTGAGCGGACTATATGTCGGCATCCGTGCCACCGTCACTGCCCACCGTCGCAGGAAGGGACTGACACCCTATGGCAAGCCGCTGTTCCGCTGGCATCACATCCTCGGACTCGTGTTCGGACTGTTCGCACTAACATACGTATTCAGCGGTTTCATGTCGGTGCGCCGCGTGCCGCAATGGATGGTTGCCGTGAACGAGAAACGCGACGTGCAGACAGACATCAAGGGGTCTGCAACCATCAGCATCAACGATTTCACTGCCGACTACCGTGACCTCATTGCACGGACGGGAGCCAGAAGGCTGACGTGGACACTCGTCGGGCGCAAGCCTGTCTACCGCATTGAAGGCTGTGCCGACAGCAGCACGCAACTGGTTGACGCACGGAGCGGAGCACCGTTCACGATTGATGGCGAAACGTGCCACGACATTGTGGCAGAGACTTTCGGCAAGCAGACCGCCTGCGAAGTGACGTGGCAGACCGAGTACGACAAATACTACATCAACTTCCGCGAAGAACGCCGCCCACCGCTACCGGTCTGGAAGATTGCCGTGGACGATGCCGACCGCAGCGTCTACTATCTCAACCCCGCCGACGGCACGGCACGATACTACAACAGCAATACCCGACTGCGCTCCATCGCATACGGCGTACTCCATTGCTTCAACAGCCACTACTTCACCAGGCACCCCATCCTGCGCATCGCAGTGATATGGGTTCTGATGATTGGCGGCACCGGTCTTTCGCTGACAGGCATTGTCATGAGTATACGGCGCATCCGGCAACGGTAGTCTGCACGACCGGCAGTCCCCGACTGGCGGAACATAGTGCTATTGTGAGATAAAGAAAGCTCTATGGGATTGCTTCGGCCGCCCGTCAGTGCAGGATCTTGAACACCAGCTCGCGCATGAGGTCGTAGTTGCTGACTGTACCGCTGCCCACACCTACGCCTTTCGAGCGTGCGTCGGTGTAACGGATTTCACGGATTACCTGCATCACCTTGACGCCGGTATAGCGGCGCATAGCCTTGGTATAGTCCTGTGCCGCCCACTCTGATGTCAGCCCCAGATAGGCTGCCACGCTACGGTCGGAGCGGTCGGGGGCATAGTATGCCAGCATGAGGTTTGAGAAGAACTGAAACAACAGTGCCAGCGTCAGCTTTATGGGGTTGGCAGAGGGGTTCTCGGCGAAGTACTTTATTATGCGGTTGGCCTTCAACTCGTCCTTTTCGATCAGCGCGCTCTTGAGCTCGAAGTTGTTGTACTCCTTGCTGATGCCGATGTTGCACTCAATCATGTCCGGCGTGATGCTGGTGGTCTGTTCCGCCTTGGCGACAATGGCGAGCTTGTCCAGTTCGCCTGCCATGCGGCTGAGGTCGGAGCCGATGCTTTCGGCCATCATCAGTGCACCCTTGGGGTCGATGGTCAGCCCTTTGGTGGCGACATAGGTGTTGACGAAGCCAGGCAGCATGCCGTCCTTGAGGCGCTTCGACTCGAAGAGCACGCCCACACGCTCGATGTCGGCAGCCAACTTCTTGTACTTGCGGCCGTCAAGCTTGCCGTTCTTGTGGCAGAGCACCAGTATGGTCGACGTCTGTGGCTTCTGCAGGTAGAAGCTCAGCTCGTCTATCTTGCTGAGGTTCTGTGCTTCCTTGACAATCACCACCTGACGTTCCGACATCATGGGGTAGCGCTTCGCTGCGTTGATTACCCAACTTATGTTCACGTCCGAGCCGTAGACCACCGTCTGGTTGAAGTCACGTTCCTCGGGCTGCAGCACGGTGTCGGCGATGTAGTCGGCAATGCGGTCGATGTAGTAAGGCTCGTCGCCCATAAGGTAGTACACCGGTACATAGCGGCGTGCCTTGAGGTCTTTCATTATGTCCGTAAACGTCTGTTGCTCTTTCTTTGCCATGATGTTCCGCGTCTTCTGTTTTTACCAATCAAACTTGAGGTGCTTCACCGTGCTCTTGCTCTGCTTTATCATCTGCAGTGCCTCAACACCTATCCTGACGTGCAGCTCTGCAAAGTTGGTGGTCACCATGCTGTCGCTCTCTCCGGTCTTCACGCCTTCGGGAATCATAGGCTGGTCGGAGACGAGCAGCAGGGCTCCTGTGGGTATGTGGTTGGCAAATCCGCAGGTGAAGAGTGTGGCTGTCTCCATGTCGACAGCCATGGCACGCGTCGTCCGCAAGTAGTCCTTGAAGCGGTCGTCGTGCTCCCATATGCGGCGGTTGGTGGTGTAGACGGTGCCTGTCCAGTAGTCGCGTCCCATGTCTCTGATGGCGGACGACACGGCACGCTGCAGCATGAACGCCGGCAGTGCCGGCACCTCCGACGGATAGTAGTCGTTCGACGTTCCTTCGCCACGGATGGCAGCAATGGGCAGAATGAAGTCGCCCAGTCGGTTCTTGGCGTCAATGCCGCCGCACTTGCCCAGGAAGAGACACGCCCGCGGACCGATGGCACTCAGCAGGTCCATGATAGTTGCGGCGTTGGGACTGCCCATGCCGAAGTTTATGAGCGTAATGCCGTCGATGCTGACCGATGGCATATTGGAGTCCTGTCCCACGATGGGCACATCGTAGAGACGCGAGAATATCTCAAGATACTTGTTGAAGTTGGCCAGCAGAATGTACTCCCCGAAGTCTTCCAGCCGGCGATGAGTGTAGCGCGGAAGCCAGTTGGCAACAATCTCCTCTTTTGTTTTCATAGGTAAAAGCCTTAATTTTGCGTCCGTAAAGCGTTTTCACGAACAACGACATCCGTCCCCGTCGGCCGTTGATACGTGGAGCAAAGATAGTGCATGCCGAAGACCGTGCAAAGAAGAGCCCGCCCATTTTTGTTCTGTCAAGGTCGACGCCGCACGTCACAAATAAAAAAGGAAGAGATGCTGCAATGTACGAATTGAACCTGCCCTACTTCGAAGCCACAATCAGGACCGAAGGCGACAGGAAGCTGATATACGACAGTCTGCGCCGCAAGTATGTGGCTCTTACACCAGAGGAATGGGTGCGCCAGCACTTCGTACACTACCTCACAGGCACGTGCGGCTATCCGCAGGAACTGCTTGCCAACGAGGTGGCGCTACAGCTCAACAATACGCTGAAGCGGTGCGACACGGTGCTGTACAGGCACGACCTGTCGCCGCTGATGATCATCGAATACAAGGCTCCCACCATCGGCATCACGCAACGCGTGTTCGACCAGATTATGCGCTACAACATCGCCTTGCGGGTCAGATACCTCACGGTCAGCAACGGGCTGACGCACTACTGCTGCCGCGTCGACTACGACAACAGCCGCTGCGACTTCCTCCCACAGATACCCGCATACGCCGATATCCGTAACGACTGACCACGCCAACGCCTCCCCCTGCGGCATGCGACAAAATGTCGCGCACACTGCTATTCGCCTCTGACAAATTGCCAACACTGTCGTGCTGGCACCCGTTTTGCAATGGGGCTCGTAAAAAAAAAACAGAAGAAAAAACAAAAACAGGAGACTACTATGCAGAAAGGTAACATTGGGGTTACTACAGAGAACATATTCCCCGTGATCAAAAAGTTCCTATACAGCGACCATGAGATTTTCCTGCGCGAGATTGTGTCCAACGCAGTCGATGCCACGCAGAAGATAAAGACACAAGCCTCTTTGGGCGACTTCAAAGGCGAGCTGGGCGACCTCACGGTGCACGTCACACTGGGCAAGAACACCATCACCGTCAGCGACCGTGGCATCGGCATGACTGCCGAGGAGATGGACCGGTACATCAACCAGATTGCCTTCTCCGGTGCAAACGACTTCCTTGAGAAATACAAGAACGACGCCAACGCCATAATCGGTCACTTCGGACTGGGATTCTACTCAGCATTCATGGTGTCGAAGAAGGTTGAGGTCATCACCAAGTCGTGCAAGGAAGGCGCGAAGGCTGTGAAGTGGGTCTGCGACGGCAGCCCTGAGTTCACAATGGAAGAGTGCGAGAAAGCCGACCGCGGTACGGATATAATAATGTATATAGACGACGAGAGCAAGGAGTTCCTAGAGGAAAGCCGCGTCAGCTCTCTGCTGAAGAAATACTGCCGCTTCCTGCCCATAGCGATAGCGTTCGGCAAGAAGAAAGAATGGAAAGACGGAAAGCAGGTGGAGACCGCAGATGACAACATCATAAACGACACCACACCGCTGTGGACGCGCAAGCCGTCGGAACTTAAGGACGAGGACTACAAGAAGTTCTACTCCCAGCTTTACCCAATGAGCGACGAGCCGCTGTTCTGGATTCATCTGAACGTCGACTATCCGTTCAACCTGACAGGCATACTCTACTTCCCGAAGGTGAAGAGCAACATCGAGCTAACGAAGAACAAGATTCAGCTTTATGTCAACCAGGTGTTTGTGACGGACGAGGTCGAAGGCATCGTGCCCGACTTCCTCACGCTGCTGCACGGTGTGCTCGACTCACCCGACATTCCGCTTAATGTGTCGCGCTCATACCTGCAGAGCGACAGCAACGTGAAGAAGATTTCAACCTACATAACCAAGAAGGTTGCCGACCGCC
Source organism: Bacteroidaceae bacterium (assembly GCA_963636255.1). Classification (GTDB taxonomy): domain Bacteria; phylum Bacteroidota; class Bacteroidia; order Bacteroidales; family Bacteroidaceae; genus Bacteroides. The sequence continues at coordinate 16,846 of CAVHJI010000016.1, forward strand.
TACAGGACATCTTCAAGCAGGACCGCAAGCAGTTTGAGGAGAAATGGGACGACCTGAAGATCTTCATCGACTACGGCATGCTGACCGAAGAAGACTTCTACAACCGTGCAAAAGACTTCGCCCTGCTGGAAGATACCGACGGCAAGAAGTACACGTTCGAGGAATACAAGACCCTGATAAAGGACAATCAGACCGACAAGGACGGCAACTTGGTCTACCTCTATGCAGCCAACAAGGACGATGAGTACAGCTTCATCGAGGGTGCGAAGAACAAGGGCTACAATGTGTTGCTGATGGACGGACAGCTGGATGTGGCTGTGATTAGCATGCTCGAGCAGAAGTGGGAGAAGACACGCTTCACACGCGTCGACAGCAACATTGCCGACAACCTTATTGCCAAGGAAGATGCGAAGAAAGATGTGCTCGAAGCACACAAGCAGGAGGCACTGAGCGCAATGTTCCAAAGCCAGGCACCCACAATGCTCAAGGCGGAGTTCAGCATACTGGCACAGCCGATGGGCGAAGCCGGAATTCCTGTCACCATAACCCGCAGCGAATACATGCGCCGTATGAAGGAGATGGCAAACATACAGCAAGGCATGAGCTTCTATGGCGATATGCCCGACATGTACAACGTTGTGCTGAACACCGACCACAGCCTCATAAAACGTCTCCTTGACGAAGAGGAGAAGGAATGTTCGTCGCAGGTGAAGCCGCTGCAGGAACAGATGGACAGCATCAACAAAGAACGCAACGAACTGCGCGATGCACAGAAGGGCAAGAAGGACGAGGAGATTCCGCAGGCCGACAAGGACAAGGTGACGGAACTAGACAAGCAGTGGCAGGAGCTGAAGAAGAAGAAGGAAGCCGTATATGCCGACTATGCCGCAAGCAACAAGCTGGTGCGCCAGCTCTTCGACCTGGCATTGCTGCAGAACGGCATGCTCAGGGGCGAGGCCCTCAACAGCTTCATCAAGCGCAGCATCGAGATGATTGGCTGACACGACACATAGCAGTGACATCGGTCATCACACGCTGAACGATGTCATATGTCTCTCTTACTGACGACGGGGTGGTGTAAGAATGTTTGCGCCGCCCCGTTTTTGTGCATCTATGCATTTTGCACTACCTTTGATGCTGATAAAGAAAAAGCACAGACGAGAAATGAAGAGAATGCTCCTGTTTATGGTGCTGGTTGCCGTTGCGCTGGCACCTCTTAGGGCACAGCGCGTAGGACTGGTGATGAGTGGCGGCGGTGCGAAAGGACTGACGCACATAGGCATCATACGGGCACTGGAGGAGAACGGCGTGCCTATCGACTATGTTGCAGGCACGTCAATGGGAGCCATCATAGGCAGCCTCTATGCCATGGGCTACAGTGCCGACGACATGGAACGCCTCATCTCGTCGGACGACTTCCGTCGCTGGTACTCGGGTGAGGCCGACCCGCAGTATGTCTACTACTTCAAGCAAGACCGTCCAACGCCAGAGTTCTTCAACCTTCACTTCGCCCTGCCACTCTTGCACCGCGACTCCACATCGACACAGAGCAGTGGCTCGCCGTTGCGAATTCCCATCAATCTGGTCAGCCCCGTACAGATGAATGTGGTCTTCCCCGAACTGTTCGCCCCAGCTACGGCAGCCTCGGGCGGTGACTTCGACCATCTGTTTGTCCCGTTCCGTTGTGTGGCATCCGATGTCTACAACAAGAAAGCGCTGGTGATGCGCAACGGCGACCTTGGTGATGCCGTGCGGGCCTCCATGACATTCCCGTTCGTGTTCAAACCGATAGAAATCGACGGAGTGCTGGCTTACGACGGCGGCATCTACAACAATTTCCCCACCGACGTCATGAAGCACGACTTCCACCCCGACATAATCATCGGCAGCGTGGTGTCTGCCAACGCCGACAAGCCGTCGGAGTATGACGTCATGAGCCAGATAGAGAACATGATAATGCAGAAGACCGACTACAGCGTGCCGGACTCACTGCATGACATACTGATGACATTCCGCTACGACAACGTCAGCCTGCTCGACTTCAACCGCATCAAAGAGCTTGAGAAGATTGGCTACGACCGCACCATGCAGATGATGGACACCATCAAGGCACGCATAACGCGACGTGTCAGTCCAGAATCTGTCGACAGCCGACGCAACCTGTATCGCAGCCGCCTGTCCGACATGATATTCCGCGACATCAGCATCAGCGGCGTCAGCGGTCAGCAGGCAGCCTACATCAAGCGCGAGATACGCGGTGGCGACGAGGCCAACATCTTCAGCTACGACGACTTCAAGAAGGCATACTTCCGGCTGCTGACAGGAACCGTCATATCCGAAATCATACCACATGCCATATACAACCCAGCCGACGGACTCTACCGGCTGCACATCGACGTGAAGCTGCGCGACCCGTTCTCCATACGTCTTGGCGGAAACGTGTCTACCTCAAACTTCAACCAGATATACCTCGGCCTTGGCTATCAGGACATGAACTACTATCAGAAGGAGATACTCGCCGACGGACAGCTTGGCAAAATCTATAAGAACTTCCAGCTTATGGGACGCATAGATGTGCCGGGGCGCATACCGGTGTCATACCGTGCAGTGGCATCCATCAGCCAATTCGACTATTTCAAGGAAGCAAACCTGTTCGAGAACAATAATCCCACACTTAACTCCAAGAACGAACGTTTCCTCAAGCTCTATGCCACCCTGCCCTTCCTCGGCAGCCGGCGCATTGAATTTGGTGCTGGTGTGGGACGACTCAAGGACCGCTACTATCAGAACTCCGTCATCGACTTCGTCAACGACCGCCACGACAACAGTGTCTACCACCTTGTGGGTGGCTCCGTCGGCATCTATGCCAGCACACTCGACTCACGCCAGTTTGCCACGCAAGGAAACTACGAGAAGTTTGTGGCGCAAGCCTATACCGGAAGCGAACGATTCCATTCCGGCAACGGCAGCACACCCACGCAAAGCCTTAACCACACGTGGCTGCAGGTGTCATATCAGATTGAGAACTACCACGCCATAACTCCCCACTTCACCCTTGGCTGGATGGCAGAGGGCTTGTACTCGTCGAGAGGCTTCTCGCAAAACTACACCGCCACCAAGATGCAGGCGGCAGACTTCTCGCCCACGCCGCACAGCAAACTGACCTACAACAAGTCGTTCCGTGCCAACCAGTACATAGCTGTGGGCATAAAGCCCATTGTGGTACTCAGCGACATGTTCCACCTTCGCACCGAGTTCTATGGCTTCCAGCCCATACGTCCCATACTGCGTGACGCCGATGGCGGAGCACGCTATGGCACCAGCATGACCCACTTCCAGTATATGGGCGAAGTATCGGTGGTCTGCAAGCTACCCTTCGGAGCAGTGTCGGCGTTCATGAACCACTACAGCACCCCCAAGGCCAACTGGAACTTCGGCCTCTCACTGGGATGGCAGCTGTTCAACTACCGCTTCTTTGAGTAAGCACGCCGCAGTGCAACACTCACAACTCAGGACATAAGCGCTCCTCACGGCACGATAAAAAACTTTTTTCGGTCTGCAGAGTTGCACAATTAAAAAAAGTGCGTAACTTTGCCGCCGTTATAAGCGAAAGCAATGGTCCCGTGGCTCAACTGAATAGAGCATCTGACTACGGATCAGAAGGTTACAGGTTTGAATCCTGTCGGGATCACGCTTCGGAGCAAGCGGCTTATGACACAAAAAACAAACGGTTCGGTCCCGTGGCTCAACTGAATAGAGCATCTGACTACGGATCAGAAGGTTACAGGTTTGAATCCTGTCGGGATCACGCTGAGAGACAAGCAAACATGCGGAAACGCACCTGCTTGTCTCTCTCTTTTTCTGCACACCTCACACTTGCACCGTCATGCTATTATAGAGGGCAATAGGAAACAAGTGGGGATAAACATCGGCGACAGTGCCTATATACCTTTGAACCAAAACGTATATATGTTTGGGGCAAAAGGTATATACCTTTAAGCCAAAAGGTATATACCCCTTGCGTGGGGACAATAATCCCCCCCCAAAAAAATAATAGACACGTACGTGTGATTGCAGATGGACGTACGTGTAATGGACAACGGACGTACGTTATATGATGAGGTATAGCCTCGATGCCCGATGAGGTTAACCTCATGGACCTTTAAGGTTAACCTCAAGGGCCTATGAGGTTAACCTCGTGTCATATTCCGATTTAGCTTGTTAGACTTATGGTTATATTACCGGACAACAATAAAAGTGTATACCTTTGTTCATGGCTATTGTGTGTTTTTTGCAGAAATAAAGGTAGCCATTAGGGCTGAATTCCTAGCAAGGAATCCAGCCCTATTTCTCACGACTCAAAAAGTTTTACCGGACAGTAATAATCTCTTTTATAGGATTGGGAATCCTGATACTATCAACCTTTGAATTTGCAATCCGATGGGTATGGGGTCGTTTTGCGACCCATGTATATGTAGTTATCATCCCTTACATAAACCGTTTTATTAGGGATTCCATCCCTTATCACCGACTTTGCTTCCATTGTTCCATATGCCGTCGGTCAGCTGATGGCTGTCATTACCGTCGCCGAAGCCGACTTTATAGTCAGCATCAGTGGTAAGATGGAGCGTGGTATTCGTAAATTCGATTTTCTTTATTATCTTTCGACCTGGGTGGTATACATATCCGAAGCCGATGCAGGCGGCTCTTCTTTTTTCGCCTACACCCTCGACTGTGTAACTCTCGGCTGTAGCGGTTATTGCGGAGTTGCTGATATAAATGCCTTCTAAAGTGAATGGGGAACTGCTGCGATGATAAGGAGTGCCTATACAAGCCGCCCCACCGGTACTGGAAACAATTAAAGTCGAAGCATCTATAGAGATCTTCCCGTATATTTTTGGTTTATCAACGTCGTCATTTTCCAAAGATGATAATCCTATGGCTGGAGAATTGAAACCTCCTTGAGCTTCCAACGTGATGTTTTTGATTTTTATGTCACCGCCATAAACAGTATCGTGCGCTCCGCTCATTCTGAATCCAATAGCCGCACCGCCGGCAGCCGTTACTTTCAGTTTAGAACTGCTTGCGCCTGTACCGTTGATAGTGATG
>CAVHJI010000017.1:0-9593 GCA_963636255.1 Bacteroidaceae bacterium
GACGCTGGAGAACATCTCCGGATGACGCACGGCGTAGTAGAATGAGCCGCCGCCACCCATCGACAGTCCGCCAATGGCACGGTGTCCCTTGTCGGCAATGACGCGGAAGTTGCTCTCTACTGCAGGTATCAGCTCGTTGAAGAAGTAGTCTTCATAGCGCCAGCCTTCCTGGTTGAAGTAGCCCGACTGATGCTCTGTGGCATTGGGCTTGACGATTATCATCTCGGCAGCCGAGCCGTCGGCAACGCATTTGGCCACTTGCTCGTTGATCATCGCTACGTTGATGTTTGCCCATTCCCAGTCGTTCTCGCCATGTCCGTGGAGCAGGTAGACGACGGGGTACTTGCGGTCGGGCTCGCTGTTGTAGCTCTTGGGGAGTATGACGGAGAAGCTCTTGTCGACTCCGAGAATGTCGCTGTGGAACTGCAGGTGCTTCTCGTTGAGCGGGAACGTGCGCACCACGTGCTTTGAGGGGTCCTGCTCAGTGATCTGCTGGGCGCTGACCGTAGATGCCGAGGCCACGAGGGCCAGTACGGCAAAAAGAATAGTCTTTTTCATTTTTTTTGTTTTATGTTTCGTGTTTTTATGTAGTGAGCGTTACGTGTCGGGTTACCCAGTCCCCAGTATATGTACCTCTTCGAGGCACAATCGGGAGGATGCTGCTAGCCCCAGACTGCGGTCGCTGCGCTCCCTTAGTCAGGGGTTAGCCATATAACCAACCTCTTCGAGGCTGCGCCGCGAGACTGGAACCCATCACGCAACACCGGTATTTTCAGGTCGGTCTATCACCCAACATCCCAAACCCCAACACCGTAAATGCTTACTTGTTCTCCTGCTGGGCTGCAAGACGGAACCGGGACTCCATGTCGCTGAAGAGCAGGCGGGAGTCGATGGTCTTGTAGACGATGATGTCGCGTCCCTTCTTCGTGAAGTCGTACAAGCCCTCGTCGGTGATTGTGGGAGCAGGTGTCGTCTCGTAGAAGCTGCTGGCAGCACCAGCCTCGAACGTGGTGGTCAGAGTGCTGATGAGACACAGTGGGCTGTCGCCAAGGACGTAGGTGTCTGCCATGCGCGAGAAGCCGCCGAGCTTAGTGATGAGGTATTCGCCAATCTTGCCCAGCGGGGCTATCTTGTCGTCTATCTCCGCCATGCTGTAGAGCGCCTGACGGTATACGTCGCGCGGAATCTGCCAGATGGTGAGGTCGGACTTGTTGAACACGACCTTTGCTGCATTGACATCGAGGCGCAGGTTGTACTCCACGAGGTTTCTGTCCTTGAAGTACTGCGGCGGGAACGGATGGCCGAAGCTGTACTCCTGACCGCCAATCCACACGAGGATGGTGTTCTGCGAGATGGTAGGGTCCATGAGCCATGCCGAAGCGATGTCGGTGAGCGGACCGCCGAAGAGCAGATACAGAGGCTTGTCGGCTGTAGCCTTCTTGGCCTCTTCGATGATGAGACGTGCTCCCTCCGACTCTATCGGGGTGCTGTCGTCGACCATTGGTGTGGGTGCACCAGGCTTGACATTTATCTGACCTGTCTTGCCGACGAGTTCAACGATTTCGTTGGCTCTCTGCACGGAGATCTGTGCATTGTTTTTTTGCTCCTCACCCTCCTGCTGGTTCCACGAGCGCTGTGCACCTACATGTGCACCGACGATGCCACGCACGTCGGAGCTGGTGCAAAGCAGCTGATGGACGAGATGGAACAGTCCGTCGCCGTCGCCGCAAAGGTCGTTGTCGACAAGTACTGCCGTGCGTGGTCCTCGTGGCATCCTGGAGTTTTGTGCCTGCGTGCTGCCTGCCAATGCCACGAGGCAGAGTGCAGCTACAAGAATAGTCTTTCTCATTGATGTGTTATGCTTTTTATGTGTTATGTCAGTTGGAGGCAGCTATCAGCACCAGTGCTGCGAGGAAGCAGAAGAACATCATTGCGACGTACTTGTTGGTTCCTGCAGGAGCGCCCTTGAACTCTTTCCAGATGAGTACGCCCCAAATCATGGCTACAAGCGGCGAAGCATTGCTCAGAGCGTAGGACACAGCCTTGTTGACAGCAGCGCCGGCAGTCATGAAGCTGATGACCATACCGCTCATCCAGATGAAGCCGCCAAGCATGCCGATGAGGTGCGTGCGGGTGTCACCGTTCTTGAAGTAGTCCTTCGCCGAGGAACGTCCCTCGACAGAGTAGCGCATCATGAACGGGTTGAGTATGAACGTGGTGATGAGTACCGACAGTGCGAAGAAGAACACAGCCTGATAGGGCGACAGTGTTCCCACGCCACCGAACTCGGGAGCCGTTGCCTTGACAACCAGTCCGTAGAAGAAGGCGAAGCCGAAGCCGGAGATGATGGCGAAGATGATTCCTGCCACAGGACTCTTCTTCTGACTGGAGGTCAGACGGTTGTAGGACACAGCGCAGAGCAGCATTGCAGCTACTGCCAGCACGACACCGACCCACAGCATGGGTTCATTGCCGCTGAAGCCCGAAGAGAAGTAGTTGAAGACAATGCCCCCTACCCATCCAAGGCCTCCGCCGATGGGGAAAGCTACCGACATGCCTGCAATGCCGTTGGCAGCAGTGAGGAAGATGTTGGCAAAGTTCCACACGAAGCCGCCAAGCATCGCCCACGCAATGCTGGAGGACGACAGGTTGTCGAAGATGCCGCCGCCATTGAACAGGAGCAGACCGAGCAGCGAGGTGAGGAAGAAGCCGCCGATGTAGTCCCAGTAGAACAGGGCCGACTTCCACTCCTTCTTCTGCACCAGCTTCTGCGTGTTGCCCCATGAGCCCCAACACAGACAGCAGTAGATGCAGCAGACCATCGCAACAGTTATGTTTGTCACAAGTACCATAGTGTCTTGGTTTAAATGTTTTTACGATGCAAAAAGCTTGTTATTCGTGAATGTAGAGGTCCCAGCCCAAGTAGTTCTCAATGGCATCGCGGACGATGTCGACAACGTCGGTGCGTACCAGTGCCACGTGATGTTCAAATCCGTTGTGGCAGATGTACTTCATCAGCTTCTGCAGATGGTCGACCTTGGTGACAGCTATGCAGCCGTCCATTCCGTAGGGGTCTTCGGTCAGCTCGCCCTTGCCGAGATAAGCCTTGATCTTTCCCTTCGGGTCGTCGGTAGATATGCGGAAGAAGCTGAACTCGCCGCCCGACACCTTGGCGTAGACTGCACCGAAGGTATTGATCTTGCCCAATGTGCGTCCGAGAACGCCGAGAGGACCGAGACGAAGGTTGTTGTTGCCGATGAAGCCCTTGGGGAAGTTGCCGCAGTGAGTGCAAACGCATTTGTTGCGGTCGTCGGCGAAGTTGTTGTTCCAATCGGCAAGTGCCGACGGCTTCTTGCTGGCGAGCGTCAGGGCATACATCGAGATGGCACCGGCAAGGTCGGTCTCACAAGCTGCAGGGAGCAGCTTCTCGCCCAGCATCGACATGGTGACACAAGCAGCACAGCCGTAGTTCTGCTCCAGGCTGTCCCAGCACTGTATGGCAACGACATCGATCTTCTCGCGTTCAATCCAGTCCTCAACGGCAATGCCGAACTTGACCTGAATCTTCAGCTTCTCCTTATAGTCCTCGGGAACATGTGCGTAAGCGGCTACAGCCTCGAGCTTTGCCAGATACTTGGGGTCGTCGTCGGCAACCTTCTTGGCTGCGAAGATTATCTCGCTAAGGTCGACAGGCACAGTCGTGATGCCCGAACGCTGCAACAGCTTCTCTGAAGCACGGCATGTGTTGAAGCCCAGAGGACGTGTGCCTATCTGTCCGAGGCGGCAATGGCGCAGTCCGTTGACCACGCGGCAGATGCCGGCAAACTTCTCGATGTCCTGCTTGACGAGCGGACTGTAGATGTCGTAGGTGTGCATGGCGGTGTCGGAGAACGGAATGCCGTACTGATAGAGATTGTTGCATACCGAAATCTTGCCGCAGAAAGCATCGCGGCGGCTGTCGAGGTCGACCTTGTCGTTGTAGTCGTCGTAAGCCTGAACCATTACAGGCACATTGAGGTTGGCCTCGTTGATGGCATTGATGATGCCGACCTCGTAGCCGAAGTTGGGCAGGCAGACGATGATGCCGTCAATCTTCTCGCGGTTTGCCTTGAACTGCTCGGCAACAAGCAGACCGTCGTTGAGTGTCTCGATGGAGCTGCTGCCAGTCACCGTGGCATTCTCGGGAAGGATGACATACTCATAACCACACTCGTCGAGCACGCGCAGAATCTCTGCACGCACGTCCTTTGCCAATTCTGAATTGAAGTAGGCACGTGTTCCGATGATGACACCGAAGCACTGCTTTTTTGTTACTTTGTTCATATGATACAGATTTATTGTTTTTGTTGTTACATCCGGCCGGTTCTATGGAGCCGTCTGATGTTTTGAATTAGTTGTCGTTGATTTCACTATATGATGCCCATTGCGGCACCACAATATATATACATATGAGTATCGTTCACTCGCCGATGACCTTGTGGACTGCCGCCTGCCAGCCTGCTATCTGCTGTGCAATCGCAGCCTGATTGGCCTGCGGATGCTTTGTCCAGCGGCTGTGCCTCAATGCTGCCACTTGGCTGAAGTCGCTCCATTCGCCACGTGCCAGTCCGTTCATGACCACTGCACCCAAGGCGCTTGCCTCCTCGACGTCACTGCAGTTGACGGGCACCGACAGACAATCGGCCTGAAGCTGCATGAGGAATGCATTCCTGGTTGGTCCGCCGTCGACACGTATCTCCTTCAGCGACACTCCCGCCTGATCGGTCATTGCCTTCACGAGGTCTGTCACCTGATAGGCTATGCTCTCCAGTGCTGCACGGAGCACGTGTGCGCGTGTCGTGGCAAGGCTCATGCCGAGAATGGCAGCACGAGCATCGCTGTTCCACCACGGTGCACCGAGTCCTGCAAAGGCAGGAACGAAGTAGACGCCACCGTTGTCGGCAACGCTGCAGGCTGCTGCCTCTACTTCGTCGGGCGAACCGATGAGGTTGAGCTGCTGCTCGAGCCACTTCAGCGTGGCACCAGTGCAGTGGATGTTGCCCTCGAAGGCATAGAAGTTATGTCCCAATGCGCTGAAAGCCATGCTCGTGACAAGTCCCTTGGGTGCGGCGCTGAAGTCCTCGCCGATGTTGACCATCACGCTCGAGCCCGTGCCGTAGGTCACTTTGCCAAGTCCCTTCTCGAAACACATCTGCCCAGCCAATGCTCCGTGGCTGTCGCCAAGAACGCCTGCAATGCGTACCGGCTGCGACAGCAGACCGTCGAATGTGGTTGTGCCGTAGAAGTCGTCGCACGGCTTTATCTCGGGCATCATGCTCCGCGGTATGGTGAAGAGGCGTAGCAGGTCGTCGTCCCATTGCAGCGTGTGGATGTTCATCAGCAATGTGCGCGAAGCATTGGTGACGTCGGTGGCATGAACTTTTCCGTCTGTGAGCTTCCAGATAAGCCAGCTGTCGATGGTGCCCATGAGCAGATTGCCGCGTTCGGCTTCCTCGCGTGCGCCCTCAACATTGTCGATAAGCCACTTGGCACCGCTACCGGCGAAGTAAGGGTCGATGAGCAGTCCGCTCTTCTCACGCACCATGTCAGCGTAGCCTTCGGCTTTAAGCCGGTTGCAGAAGTCCTCGCCGCGCATGCATTGCCACACTACGGCGTGTGCTATTGGATGTCCTGTCGTCTTGTTCCAGACCACGACGGTCTCGCGCTGGTTGGTCAATGCCAACGAGTATTCCACGCTGCCATCGGTGGGTTGGTCCTGCAAGAGCTCGCGTACTCCCGCTATTACATTACTGTATATCTCCTCGGCATCGTGCTCCACCCAGCCTGGTTTGGGGTAGTACTGGCGATGGGCCTTGTTGAGACGCTTCTCCATCGAGAGCTGCTCGTTGAAGAGCATCACCTTGGTGGCACTGGTGCTCTGGTCTATGGCTATTATCTTGTGCAGGGTTTTCATCGTATTAAAAATAAGGTGTGCGTAAAGTTAGCTACTTTTTCTCATTCCTGATTGTGAATCTATGGAGCCACAAACGATTCTGCAGCCTTGACTATTCCCTCGGCATCCATGCCGTAGTAGTGGAATATCTCCTTATTGGTGCCGTGGACCACATTCTCGTCGGGAATGCCGATGATGCGTACAGGCACTGGATTCTCAGAGATAATCTCGCAGACCATTGCACCCAGTCCGCCAAACTTGCTGTGTTCCTCGACGGTGATGATGCGTCCTGTCTCGGCAGCAGCCTTGCGCACTGCCTCTTCGTCGCAGGGCTTGATCCACGACATGTCGAGCACGCGTGCATGTATGCCTTTGGCTGCCAGCGCAAATCCTGCCTCAAGGCAGTTATAGACCATTTCGCCTGTACCGATGATGGTGAGGTCGTTGCCCTCGAGCAGTGTGTTAGCCTTGCCAATCTGGAAGTCGAAGTCGTCGTTCCGGTAGACATCGGGCACGGCAGCACGTCCCACACGTACATAGCACGGCTCATCGAAGTCGACAAGTGCACGCACCAGCTTCTCTGTGTAGCGGCCGTCGCACGGCAGACAGATGTTCATGCCTGGGAAGCAGCGCAGTGTTGCAATGTCGTGCAGACTGTGATGGGTTGCGCCCAATGCTCCGTAAGCGACACCGCCCGACACGCCGAGTATCTTTACCGGATTGCGGCTGTATGCCACATCGACCTTCACCTGCTCCAGACTGCGTGCCACGTAGAAGCATGCCGGTCCGCAGACGAATGTCTTCTTGCCCGAATGGGCCAGTCCGGCAGATATGCCGACTGCATTCTGCTCGGCAATGCCGCACTCGACAAATTGTCCGGGCAGTTCCTTGGCAAAGTCGCCGAGGGTCACTGAACCACGCGCGTCGGTGGTCACTGCCACAATGTCCTTGTCCTTGCGGGCCAACTCCAAAAGTGTATCTGTAAAACTCTTTCTACAAGCTTTCATATATCAATAGTCTCTCTCGTTTTCTTTGGTTCAACACAAATCATTACTTCTCCAACTCTGCTATGCGCGCACTGATTTCGTCAATCGCCTGACGGTATTGCTCCTCGTTGGGCACGCCATGATGCCACGATGCCACGTTCTCCATGAAGCTCACTCCCTTGCCCTTTGTGGTGTCGCTGATGAGCAGATGAGGTTTCCGGTTGGTATAGTCGATTGAAGCAAAGGCTTCGAGTATGCTCTGCATGTCGTCGCCGTTAAGACAGATGACGTCCCATCCGAAGGCTGTCCAGCGTTCGCGTATGCTCTCCAGTGCCATGACGTCCTCGGTGTTGCCGCTTATCTGCAGATGGTTGCGGTCGATGATGGCTACAAGGTTGTCCAGCTTGTACTGATGGCCCGCCATGGCAGCCTCGTAGATGGAGCCTTCGCCCTGCTCGCCGTCGCCCATCATGACGTATGTGTGCCAGCCTTCGTTGTTCATCTTGGCGGCTATTGCCATGCCTACGCCGATGCTGAGTCCGTGACCCAAAGCACCGGAGTTGACCTCAATGCCGTCGACCTCGATTGTGGGATGTCCCGACAGTATGCTGCCGAACTGTCCCAAGGTGTCGGTCACTTCAGGCTTCAGGAAGCCGTTGTCCTCGAGCACGACGTACAGCGATTCCACACAATGTCCCTTGCTCAAGACAAAACGGTCGCGCTGCGGGTCGTCCTTCTTTGCGGGCGACACGTTCATCACCTCCGAATAGAGTGCGGTCAGGACATTAAGGCAAGACAGGTCGCCACCCACGTGACCTGCCTTTGCTTTATATATTACTTCGATAAGTCTCTTTCGATTCCTTTCGGATTTTAGCGTCAACTCTTTTGCTTTCATTTTCGTGTTTCTTATTTTTGACCCTACTAAGGAACAGGCTTTAGCCAATATACGCAAGAGACACGGCTGCAAATGGTTGCAACGTTAACACTATTTTACACTACGCTCTAAATTCAGCGTGATATCTTAACATCTGTTGCAGCTTCGACTATAGCCGACAATGTTCTGAAGCGGCGAAAACGAAAGTAAACGTAACTGTGCTTTATCTCCTCATAAGACGCAGAATGCGTCCGCGGTTATATCTCTGAACGATTGCAAATGTCATGTCCACCACAGCGGCTGCCACAGATGTTATGACAAACACGGGAAAGTCTCCAAACCATATTCCTGCCGCTATGGGCAGGAAACTCAACACGGCTATTGTCTCATGAACCAGTTCTGCCTGGCACATGGCTTGAACGATTTCTTCCCAACTATGCCTTGTGCAGTCGAACAAGGAGCTGTGATAGGTGGGCATTTTCCCTTTCCACATCTTGATCTTCAGCCGTTCGTACAGGCGCATTTCACGCGTTGAAACCAGCCACCGGCCCTTTGTGTAATCGGCCTTATTCATCATCATCCGGTCAAAGATGAATCCTACCAGCAGTCTCATGACAAAGTGATATGAAATCGTTCCGAAGGTTATGGTCAGAGGAAGGAGCATCTCATTGGAAGTCCAACGATAGCAGACCAATACAGATACGGTCACGATGAGTATTATTGCGGTGCATAGATTCAGCGTCTTTGCCATGTTTCATTCCCTCTCTTAAAGACATCAATCGAAATGGTCCGAGACATTAATGTCCTCAGCAGCCATGTTCAGCCCCCAAAAAAGGCTGCATGTCCTCTCGAAGCAAGTAGCACTTACTTGGCAAAGTAAGATATACTTCGTTGGCAAAGTAAGTACTACTAACTTGCCCAAGTAAGTGCTACTTGCTTTTTTTAGGGAATATTGTCCCATGCAAGAGGTATATATGTTTTGCCCAAAGGTATATATATTTTTTGGTTCAAAGGTATAGTTCTACGTTATGATCCTACAGAAATCACCCAACACTGACTAAACAGTCCGCGGATAAATAGCGTAACATCCAACGCCTCAAAAAAGTCTTATATAAGAAATGGCAATAGATAACGTTTGCGATGGCACTTTCTTATATAAGACTTTGCCATTTCATATATAAGCGTTGGACCGGGGCTTTACACGCACTCTCACTGTGCTTCTGCATCTGCAGTGGAGTCAGCACGCAGAGTCAGCTGCATCAGTTCGGACAGCGTACCATTGAAGACATTGAGATCGACCGGTCCGCGTATGCCGTCGACACTGCCGACATCGGTGTGTTGCCAGAATTCCCAGTGACCGGCATAACGCACGGAGTCGACATAGTAGTGGGCAATCCAATAAGGATATTTGTCGAACATGGCATCGCTGAGGTAGCGTTCGCGGAACTTGTGCGAGGTGTAGAGTATCGGCGTCACGCCATAGTAGGCTTCGACAATGTCGAGCCATATCTTCACCGAGGTCTTGATGTCTGTGCCGGAAGACTTGCGTCCGACAGTCTCCACATCGAGCACAGGTGGCAGATCGCCCCGCTGCAGCTGCACCTGACTGATGAAGAACTGTGCCTGCTTGCGTGCATCGGTTGTGGGAATGAAGTAATGGTATGCACCGCGTATGAAGCCGCTGGCGCGTGCCTGCGCAAAGTTGCTGCTGAAGGTGGAGTCGATATAGTCGCCGCCCTCGGTGGCCTTGAGGAAGATGAACTGTATGGGAGAGTTCGGGTCGTCGCGGTTGGTGCACAGC
>CAVHJI010000017.1:9603-15558 GCA_963636255.1 Bacteroidaceae bacterium
GCAGAGGCCAGTCTATCGTTCCCTGATAGTGGGATATGTCGATGCCGTGCACATTGTAGTTGCATGGGATGCACACGCCATAGTTCTTATAGCCATTGCACTGCTTCCAGCGATAGAGGTTTGGCGATATGACGAGGAAGTAGAAGCCTGCGGCGAAGAGCAGGACTATGGCTACGGCGATGACATTGCGCATTGTGGCAGACATTGACATGCCTCCATTGCCTTTGCGGTGTCCCTGCTTTCTGCCCTTGACGGACCTGCCACGTCCCTGCCCTGCAGTGGACTTGGGCTTGTTGCCTGATGTGCCGTTGCCTTTCATCGGGAGACAAAAATAAGACTTTTTGTTGTGAACGCGATTCGTCCGACAACAAAAAGTCTTAAGTCAAAACAGGTGTAACCTGTGCGGACCGCCTATGCAGCATCCGCACAGTCACTCCTTATGCCTGCTCCAGCTGCAGTGTCTTGGTGGGCTGGTCGCAAACCTCGGACGGGCCGAAGTACTGAATAGGACCAGGATAGACGAAAGCTGTCTGCTTTGCCCACTCAGCACGGTGTGCTGCAAGAGCCTTGAATGGCTTGCCGTTCAGGTCGACGAGAGCCTTGCGGATGACAGGCTTCATCTCGCCATTGCGACGCTCCATGTTGAACATCATGGTGATTGGAATACCACCTGCAATCCACTTGTCGGCAGGAGCCGTAAGGTTCTTGACAGATGCCATGTAGCCAGTCTTGCCGTTAGCGATGAGGGCAGATGCTGTGACGCCGAGCGAATAGCAGTAGTCTGCATCGAAGTTCGACGGAGCAGCGCAGCGGCCTTCGTAGCCGAAGAAGTGGTGCAGGGCAGAGAACTTGCCTACATACTTGCCATCCTTCTTCCATGCTGCAAGCTTGTTGCCTACCATCTCCGACAGCAACTTCTCGGTCTCGATGAGTGAAACCTGTACGTTTCCGTGCGGGTCGCGCTCGAGCGACAGCTGGCGTGCAACACCTTCGGGCAGAGAAGCATAGATAGCTGCATTAGCCTCCGACAGATGGTCGATGATGTACTGACGCTGCTGGTTGTGTGCAACCTTGGCAAACTCCTCACCGTTCTTTGCGAGCAGGTCGTTGAGTTCTGCAATGAGTCGCTTCATGGCAGGAATGAACTCGATGAGTCCTTCGGGGATGAGCACTGTACCGAAGTTGTTGCCCTCGGCTGCGCGGTCTGCCACGGTCTGAGCGATTGATGTGACGATGTCGTCGAGAGAGAGGTCTTTTGCCTCTACCTCTTCAGATATTATGGTGTAGTTGGGCTGTACCTGCAGTGCGCACTCCAGTGCGATGTGCGAAGCCGAACGTCCCATGAGCTTGATGAAGTGCCAGTATTTGCGTGCTGAGTTGCAGTCGCGCTCGATGTTGCCGATTACCTCCGAATAGGTCTTGCAGGCTGTGTCGAAGCCGAACGAAGTCTCTATCTGGTCGTTCTTGAGGTCGCCGTCGATGGTCTTCGGGCAACCGATTACCTGAATGCCATACTTCTTTGCAGCGTAGTACTCTGCAAGTACGCAGGCGTTGGTGTTGGAGTCGTCACCGCCGATGATGACCAGAGCCTTGATATCCAGCTCCTTCAGAATCTCATAGCCCTTCTCGAACTGGTCTTCCTTCTCCAGTTTTGTACGGCCAGAGCCAATGATGTCGAAGCCACCGGTGTTGCGGTATTCATCGATATATTCGGCTGTCAGCTCCTTATAGTTATGGTCTACCAGACCGCCAGGACCCATCAGGAAGCCATACAGACGGTTGGCAGGATTCAGCTTCTTCAGTCCGTCGAAGAGTCCGGAGATCACGTTGTGTCCACCTGGAGCCTGTCCGCCAGACAGGATGACGCCAACATTCATAGGAGCGAATGTGGATGCCTCGTTGGTGTTCTCGAACTTGATGAGCGGCATTCCGTAGGTATTCGGGAAGAGCTTCTTGATTTCTTCCTGATCGGCTACCGACTGCGTAGGCTCGCCGGCAACAGCCTTGACGTTGCCCTGCAGACCCTTTGGAAGCTTGGGCTGATAGGCAGCCCTTGCGATTTGCAATGCACTTTTTGTCATTTTGTTTGAATCTATTTAAGGATTGTGAATTGTCTTTTCTCCCTTCGTTATGGGGTTGCAAATTTCCTCTTTTTTATCCACAAAAGCAAATAAACAGTGTTTATGCAATAAAATTTGGCTCTCGGGATACAATGTCTCGTTTTTTTTCATACATTTGCTGAAACGCTTTAATCTAATACTGTCATGGCCAATAGAAAAGAACTGAAGAAGTACGTCAACGACGTGGCCGGAAACTTGTTTGCAGAGTGTCTGGCAACAAAACTGTATGTCAAGGATGTAAACCCCATCTTGGCTGATGAGATCCTTGGGAGGATTCTGAAATTCCGTGAGGAATTTACCTGCAGAATCAGTCACACAGAGCCTGGTAATGTAAAAGGCTTCTACAAGAAGTTCCGTGAGGACTTCAACAAAGAGGCTCGGGACATTGTGGATGCCATCGACAGTCTGGGCTAGAGAGCTAACGACACAAACGAAAGGGAACTGAGATGAGACAGAAATTATTCAGCTTTATATACTTCAAACTGCTGGGATGGAAGACGAACATCACCGTACCCTTTGAAGACAAGTGCGTGATCTGCGCAGCGCCGCATACCTCGAACTGGGACTTGTTAATCGGCAAGCTGTTCTATGGTGCAATAGGCAGGAGGGCCAGCTTCATGATGAAGAAGGAGTGGTTTGCCTTCCCGCTCGGAGCATTCTTCCGCAGCATTGGAGGCATACCCGTGGACCGCGGCAAGAGGCAGAGCCTCACAGAGCAGATGGCAGAACGTTTTGCCGAATGCAGTGAGTTCAACCTCGCCATAACGCCTGAAGGCACGCGCAAGCCAAATGCCAACTGGAAGCGTGGGTTCTACTACATTGCCCTGAAAGCCAACGTGCCCATTATGCTCATCGGCATCGACTATGCCCGCAAGACCATTGAGTGCACCAAGACGCTGCACCCTTGTGGCGACTACGAAAAGGATATTGCCGAGATAAAGGACTACTTTCGTCCTTTCCAAGGCAAACATCCCGAGAACTTCGCACTATAGTGGAATGTACTCCACAAATGCTTCCATAGCTTCGTAGCATGCCAAGCCGAGCTTGTCGTAGAGTGTAGCCGTGTTGTGGTTGCGCTCCTCGCTGCGTTGCCAGAACAGTCGTTCGTCATTGCCCATATACGGTGCACTCTCCATCTGCGACTGATGCTTCAGTATGGAGTTGCGCTTTGCACGCAGCTCTTCAGGACTGATGGGCACGGTCATCTCGATATCTTCTATCTCCCACTCTGCCCATGCTCCGCGATACATCCAGATGCGGCAGTCCTTGAGCCAGTCTGCCTTGGCTTCTTTCTCAAGGTCAATGGCTGCAAGCACAGCATCGGTACATACACGGTGTGTGCCGTGCGGGTCTGCCAAATCGCCTGCCACGAATATCTGGTGAGGACGTATCTCCTGCAGCAGATGGCGCACAATCTCCACATCTTCCTTGCCAAGCGGATTCTTCTGGACGCGTCCTGTCTCGTAGAACGGAAGGTCAAGGAAGTGGACATGGTCGAGCGGAATGTTGTTGTAGGTACATGCCGTGCGGGCTTCGCCACGGCGTATCAGTCCTTTGATGGTGAGTATGTCGCGTGTGTCGATGTCGCCGTCTTTCTTGTTGAGCAAGAACTGCTTTATCTCCTTGTACTTCTGCTTTATCACCTCATCCTGGCTGTCGCAGAACAGCTGGTTGAAGCCATTGATGAAATGCAGGAAGCGTGTCACCTCTTCATCGCCGACAGCAATGTTGCCGCTGGTCTCATAAGCGACGTGCAGGTCGTGACCCTGCTGCTTCAGTCGGCGTATGGTTCCGCCCATCGATATGACGTCGTCGTCAGGATGGGGCGAGAACACGACTATGCGCTTTGGATATGGCAATGCACGCTCCGGACGATAGGTGTCGTCGGCATTGGGTTTGCCGCCAGGCCATCCGGTGATGGTGTGCTGCAGGTCGTTGAAGATCTTTATGTTGACATTGTATGCCGAACCATACAGCGCCAGCAGTTCGCTAAGTCCGTTCTCGTTGTAGTCTTTGTTTGTCAGCTTCAAGATGGGTTTGCCCGTCTTCTGGCACAACCACACGATGGCAGTGCGTATCAGCTTGTCGGTCCAGTCGCACGAGGTCACAAGCCAAGGATGGTGAATGCGCGTGAGTTGTGCTGCTGCTCCGAGGTCGAGCACCACCTGTGCATTGTTGTGTGTCTGCAGGAACGATGCAGGAATGGTGTCTGTCACCGGTCCTTCCACACAGGCTTTCACCATGTGGGCTTTGGCTTCTCCCCATGCCACGAGTATTATCTTGCGTGCCGACAGTATAGTATGCACGCCCATGGTTATTGAGCTGACGGGCGGATTGGTTGCAAACGAGCGTGCCGCTTCGGTGCGGCTCTCGCTGTCGAGGAGTATCAGTCGCGTGGTGGAGTTGATGCGCGAGCCCGGCTCATTGAATCCGATGTTGCCCACACGTCCCAATCCAAGCAGTGCGATGTCAATGCCGCCGAAGCCTTCGATGCGCTGTTCGTACATGCTGCAGAAGCTGTAGATGTCGTTCTGATTCAGCGTTCCTCGAGGACTGAACACGTTCTGCGGATCTATGTCGACCTTATCGAGCAACAGCTCGTGAAGAGCTTGCAGGTTGCCGCCTGGAATATTGTCAGCCAACGGGTAGTATTCGCACAGGTTGAAGACCACCACATTGCGGAAGCTCAAACCTTCGGTCTCGTGCATGCGCACCAGTTCGGCATAGACCTGACGGAATGTGGTGCCTCCTGCAAGGGCAAGCACGCACATGCTGCCTGTATTCTGGCGGTTTTTGATGGCTAAAGCAATGGTTTGTGCGATGCTAACCACAGCTTCCTGTTCGGTTCGGTATATGTCTGTTGGAATCTTTTCAAGGCGTGTCAGCACGCTGCATTCGAATTCGTTCGACGGACGGTAGTACTTCTCGTCGATATGGTTTAGCGAGAGTTGTGATGTAAGGTTAGTTCTCATAGATTTATCCATATATATAATGTATGCCTACGACTTGCGGCTACATGATGTCGCATTCAGCGGTACAAAATTAGCAAATACGCTTCTGACGACAAGCTGCAAAAAATGTATTTTACTACTTTTGCAAGTCCAACCACAGTCACAATGAGAAGCCTATACATACACCTTATTACTATATATCTTCTTGCGGTGTCTCTGCCGTCGGCAGCACAAGATGCCGCCACCATGCTGAAAGGGCGCATAGAGAACTATCTGTCGACCTACCAGAATCCGGAAATCAAACTGGAGAAGCTCGGTGTGGACAGCATACGCACCGACGTGCAGCAGAAAGCACTGCGCATCTATCTGAATACGACATTTGCCTATCAGCCCTTCCGGCGTATCACCGTAGCGGGCATATATCAGGACATACAGCCGCTTGTTCCCGAAGAACTGTCCGGCTACAGCCTGTCGATCTATGCCGACCGCTATCGCCTGGAAGACCTCATACCGAATTATTTTCTTGCAGAGAAAGACCGCAGCCGACTGTTTAATGGCAAGCTCGACTATAAGGGCAAACCCTGGGTCAATAAGGTTTCGCGACAATATCATGCAGAACAAGGACTTGAGGGACGGCACATTGCATTGTGGCAAAGTCACGGCAAGTATTACCTGATACGTCAGAAACGATGGGCATGGCAACGTCCACGAATGTACTGCACAAACGAAGACATATTCACGCAGTCGTTCGTCGTGCCGTACATCATACCGATGTTGCAGAACGCGGGAGCCGTAGTATTCACGCCACGCGAGCGCGACACACAGCGCAATGAAGTCATCGTCGACAACGACGGCAATCTGTCGGGCTCGTACAGCGAGTCGCA
>CAVHJI010000017.1:15568-21649 GCA_963636255.1 Bacteroidaceae bacterium
GCAGTACGTAGAGACCGAAAGCAGCCAAAGCAGTTGGATGACAGCCGACGGCAGCGGCTTCGCACATCGTCAGCGCGTCTACCGTCAAGGCGACAACCCCTTCCATGACGGCACATCGCGTTATGCCTTCACCGAGAAGAAGCCGACAGGAGCAAAGGCACAATGGGTTCCGGAAATTCCCGAGACTGGCGACTATGCCGTGTACGTGTCGTACCAGACAACGCCACGCAGCATCGACGATGCCCACTACACGGTCCATCATGCCGGAGGCTCAACAGAGTTCCACGTCAACCAACAGATGGGCGGAGGCACATGGGTCTATCTCGGCACATTCCGCTTCCCTAAAGGCAAAGATGCCAATGCTGCTATGGTGGAACTGACGAACCAAAGCGACAACGACGGCGGAGTGGTCAGTGCCGATGCAGTGCGCTTTGGTGGCGGCATGGGAAACATAGAACGAGGAGGCAACACGAGCTCGCTGCCGCGCTACATGGAAGGAGCACGCTATTGGGCACAATGGGCAGGAATGAACGACACCATATATTCGCACAGCACCAACGACTACAACGACGACCTCAACGCACGCTCGCGAATGGTCAATTTCCTGTCGGGCGGCTCGGTGTTCAATCCGCAGGAACGTGGATTGGGAGTACCTTTCGAGACCGTGTTCTCTGTCCACAGCAATGCAGGCTTCAATATGCAGGATTCCATCTTCGGCACGCTCGGAATCTATACCACCGACAACAACGACGGGCTGCTTGCTGCCGGTACCGACAGACTGACCTCGCGCGACCTTACGGATTTATTGCAGACACAAATCGTGAGTGACATCAAACGTACATACCACGGCGGCTACTGGACACGACGCAGCATGTGGAATCGCAACTACAATGAGACACGCGTGCCCGAGATGCCATCTGCCATCATCGAGACGTTGTCGCACCAGAACTTCACCGATATGACCTTCGGCCACGACCCGAACTTCAAGTTCCTGCTGAGTCGAAGCATCTATAAAGCCATACTGCGTTATGTCAGCACACAACACGGGCGTAACTTCGTGGTGCAACCCTTGCCAGTCGAGGACTTCAGCATCGACTTCACGTCCGACGGGACTGATGCTATCAATCTGTCGTGGCGCGGTGTCGACGATCCTCTTGAGGAATCAGCCACTCCACGGAGTTACATTGTCTACACGCGCATCGGCGACGGCGGTTTCGACAACGGTACACCCGTGCGCGGAGAACACTACAGCATAGAGATCGACCCTGGCGTCATCTACTCGTTCCGTGTCACTGCCGTCAACGACGGCGGACAGAGCATGCCCAGCGAGACACTGTCGGCATACAGGTCACCGGAGGAGCGTGCACGTGTGCTTGTTGTCAATGCCTTTGACCGGCTCAGCGGTCCTGCCATCGTGAACACTACAGACAGCATCGGCTTCGACCTCGATGCAGATCCTGGCGTGCCGTATATGTACAGCACATCCATAGGAGGACGTCAGACCAACTTCAGCCGCACGCAGCGTGGCGACTCGCGTGGCGCGAGCGGCGGCGAATATGAAGGACTGCAGGTGGCTGGCAATACGTTCGACTTCCCATACGTGCACGGCACGGCAATAGCTGCTGCCGGCGGCTACAGCTTCACTTCTTGCAGTCGCAGTGCACTGGAGAAAGGACGCATCTCGCCCGAAGCATATCAGGTACTCGACATCATCATGGGACTGCAGCGGCAGGACAGCACGATGCACGCTGCCGGCAGTCGCACCTACCGTCTGTTTACGCCCGAGCTGCGCACAGTGCTGCGTGCATACAGCGAGATGGGCGGAGGCATCTTTGTCAGCGGAGCATACGTGGGACGTTCGCTTGAAGGCAGTGCCGACACATCTTTTGCACGCGACGTGCTGAAGTACAGCTACGGCATCGGACACTCCAGCAACGGTGGCACCGTGCGTGCCGAGGGCATGAGCCGCACCGTCGACTTCACGGGAGCGCTGAATGCAGAACGCTATGCCGTGGTGTCGAGCGACGTGATAATGCCCGAGAACACGCAGGCATTCACATCGATGGTCTACAGCGACACGCGCCAGTCGGCAGCAGTGGCATATCAGGGCACGGACTACAGGAGCTTCGTCATGGGCTTTCCATTCGAGGTCATCGACCGCGGCGATGAGCAGATGCGCATCATGCGTGCCGTGCTGCGCTTCCTCACCGAGCGATAAAAAGAATGGCGCATCATGGCTGTTCAGCCTTTTTGCACTACTTTTGCACAACCTTACGTTTATACACATATAGATATATGAAACTTTTCAATGGCAACAGATACACTCCTAACGGCTACTCCAAAGAAGTAGAAGCCAAGGTGCAGGAGTGCATCAAGCGCGGCTACCACATGCCGAAGCGCAACATACTGCGCACACAGGAGCAGATTGCAGGCATTCGTGAGGCAGCCAAGATAAATACAGCCCTGCTGGACTGCATCAGTGAGAACATACACGAAGGAATGACGTCGGCAGAGATAGACCATCTGGTATATGCCTTCACCACCGACCACGATGCCATACCGGCACCGTTCCTCTATGAGGGCTTTCCAAAGAGCGTTTGCGTGAGCGTCAATGACGTCGTGTGCCACGGAATTCCAAACACCAAGCAGGTGCTCAAGAGCGGCGACATCGTCAACGTCGACGTGTCGACAATCTACAAGGGATTCTTCGCCGACGCATCACGCATGTACCTGATTGGTGAGGTGAAGCCCGAACTGCAGAAGCTGGTGCAGGTGACACGCGAATGTCGCGACCTCGGCATCAAGGCAGCACAGCCATGGGCACGGTTGGGTGACATCGGAGCCGTGATACAGCAACATGCCGAGAGCAACGGCTACAGCGTGGTGCGTGCTCTGTGCGGTCATGGTTGTGGCATCAAGTTCCACGAAGACCCCAACGTGAACCACTATGGCAAGGCAGGAACGGGCATGGTGCTGGTGCCGGGAATGACGTTCACCATAGAACCGATGATAAACATGGGCACATACGAAGTGTTTGTCGACGAGGAAGACGGCTGGACTGTCTATACTGACGACGGACAGCCTTCGGCACAGTGGGAGAGCCAGATACTGATTACCGAAAACGGCAACGAGATCCTGACACAGTAAAAAAAAAGGCACTCCTCATCCTTATATTACAACCATCCTCTAACCCGCGACAATGGAGAACATACGCAATTTCTGCATCATAGCCCATATAGACCACGGCAAGTCAACGCTGGCCGACCGTCTGCTTGAATACACGCACACCATACAGATCACCGAAGGACAGATGCTGGACGACATGGATCTGGAGCGTGAACGTGGCATCACCATCAAGAGCCACGCCATACAGATGGAGTACAGCTACAAGGGACAGGACTACATCCTGAACCTGATAGACACTCCGGGACACGTCGACTTCAGCTATGAGGTGTCGCGCTCCATCGCCGCTTGCGAGGGAGCACTGCTCGTAGTGGATGCTTCGCAGGGCGTACAGGCACAGACTATATCCAATCTGTATATGGCGTTGGAGCACGACCTGGAGATTATTCCCGTCATCAACAAATGCGACATGCCAAGCGCCATGCCCGACGAGGTTGAAGACGAGATTGTGGAACTCCTGGGCTGCAAGCGCGAGGAGATAATACGCGCATCGGCAAAGACGGGACTGGGCGTGGAGGAGATACTCAACGCCATCGTGGAGCGTGTGCCCCACCCTAATGGCGACGCTGACGCACCGTTGCAGGCACTGATATTCGACTCGGTGTTCAACTCCTTCCGCGGTATCATTGCCTACTTCAAGATTGAGAACGGCACGCTCCACAAGGGCGACCACGTGAAGTTCTTCAACACCGGCAAGGAGTATGATGCCGACGAAATCGGCGTGCTGAAGATGGACCTGGTGCCGCGCGACGAGATGCACACAGGCGATGTGGGCTACATCATATCGGGCATCAAGGCCAGCACCGAGGTGCGTGTGGGCGACACCATTACGCACGTCTCCAATCCGTGCAAGGAAGCGATATCAGGCTTCGAAGAGGTGAAGCCGATGGTATTTGCGGGCGTCTACCCCATCGCTCCCGAGGACTTCGAGAACCTGCGTTCGTCGCTAGAGAAACTGCAGCTGAACGATGCTTCGCTGACCTTTCAGGCAGAGAGCTCGCAAGCTTTGGGCTTCGGCTTCCGCTGCGGCTTCCTGGGACTGCTACACATGGAGATTGTGCAGGAACGTCTGGACCGCGAGTTTGACATGGATGTCATTACCACGGTGCCCAACGTGTCGTACAACATCTACGACAAGCACGGCAACATGACCGAGGTGCACAATCCGGGCTCCATGCCCGACCCCACCACCATCGACCACATCGACGAGCCGTTCATACGCGCATCAATCATCACCGCCACCGACTACATCGGTCCCATCATGACACTGTGTCTCGGCAAGCGCGGCGAGCTGGTGAAGCAGGAATATGTCAGCGGCAACCGCGTGGAGCTGTACTACGACATGCCGCTTGGCGAAATCGTGATTGACTTCTACGACAAGCTGAAGAGCATCTCCAAGGGCTACGCCTCGTTCGATTATCACCCCAACGGCTACCGTCAGTCAAAGCTCATCAAGCTCGACATACTGCTCAACGGTGAGAGCGTCGACGCCTTGAGCACGCTGACACACGAGAGCAACGCCTACGAGCTGGGCCGCCGCATGTGCGAGAAGCTGAAGGACCTGATACCGCGCCAGCAGTTCGACATTGCCATACAGGCAGCCATCGGCAGCAAGATCATCGCCCGCGAGACCATCAAGCAGGTGCGCAAAGATGTCACCGCCAAGTGCTACGGCGGCGACGTGAGCCGCAAGCGCAAGCTGCTCGAGAAACAGAAGCGTGGCAAGAAGCGCATGAAGCAAATCGGCAACGTCGAGGTGCCGCAGAAAGCGTTCCTCGCCGTCCTCAAGCTCGACTGACACAATCCCATAAACCCCGACAAGCCCTGCATGCAAACACTGTGTGCGGGGCTTTCCTTTTCCATCCATCTCGCTCAACTCCAAATCGGATTTGTAGAAAATCGAGTACCGCTCAAGACCAAAACATTCTTGTAGCAAGACGGAGATGATTCTTGCGCAAGGCGGACAAAATTATTGCGCAATACCGAGAACGATATTGCGCAATACTATGAAGCGGGATCACGTAAGCGGTCTGCGCTTAAGACTGATGCGTGCCGAGGCGTCAGTTCATGTTAGGCTTCTGCAGTCCATAGTGGCTCTTGCGGTCCATCACGATGAGGCAGAGCGACAGGACGATGGCAATGATGCCGAAGCTGGCGAAGATGGTCATCGACTGCGTGTAGTCTATCGCGCCGTCGGCGGTGGTGTTCTGCTCGTTGACGTGTCCAATCCACATGGGCACCATTGCCAGTCCGATGTTCTGGATGTAGAAGATGAGCGCGTAGGCAGTGCCCAGCAGCTTCATCGGGATAATCTTCGGCACAGACGGCCACATGGCCGACGGCACAAGTCCGTAAGCCACACCGAGGACGAGCATCATGGCGACAGCCAGCACCCAGTTGGTGATAGGCAGTGCGAACACGATGTGCACCACGGCAAGCAGTATTGAGCCGAGGAGCATCAATGTGGCTCCGTGGCCGTACTTGTCGTAGATGCGGCCGAAGAGGCGTGAGGAATATGGTGCCGAAAGGCAGCATGGCTGGGATGAAGCCTGCCATGCCGGCATCGACGCCGTACTTGGACACCATGAGCTTCGTGGCGAACTTGAGGAACGGATTGACTCCGGCATAGAACATCAGGCACAGCAGCGTAATCATCCAGAAGCCGCGGCTGCCGAAGAGAATCTTCAGGTCAGCAAACTTGAAGCCTTCTTCCTTCTCGCCTTCTGCCGCCGTCTCCTTGTCGAGCTTGCGGTCCATGACGTTGTAGACGATGAAGCTGACCAGTCCGATGCACAGGCACGCTGCTCCCAGTCCTACGGGTGCAGCCACGCTGCCAAGAGCGTTAGCCAGCGGCAGTGATGCTCCGAGGGCTACGGCTGTTCCCACACGTGCCAGAGC
>CAVHJI010000018.1:0-8219 GCA_963636255.1 Bacteroidaceae bacterium
TATAAGAAATGGCAAAGTCTTATATAAGAAAGTGCCATCGCAAACGTTATCTATGGCCGATTCTTATATTATCTCCGGAGGAGCCTACTGCAAGTGCCCATGCAGCACTACGCATTCGGGCGTTGCCGCACATCGCCTCCAACGACAAAAAATAGTGTCAAAAGCAAAAAGGAAGCACCCGTATAGGTGCTGGTTAGGCTATAAAACACTACCTTTGCAAACAAATCCAGAACACTGGATTATCAAAATGACAAGAAACCAACTTATTCTTAATGAGATATGAATGACAAAAGCTTGATGAACCTCGCAGCCGACAATATCAGAATACTTGCTGCTTCAATGGTTGAGAAAGCAAAGTCCGGTCACCCGGGCGGTGCAATGGGTGGAGCCGACTTTATCAATGTGTTGTACTCTGAATTCCTGAACATAGACCCCGACGACGGTGCATGGATGTCGCGCGACCGCTTCTATCTGGACCCGGGACACATGTCGCCGATGCTCTACACGGAGCTGATGCTGATGGGCTACTACACGATGGACGACCTCAAGAATTTCCGTCAGTGGAGAAGTTGCACGCCAGGACATCCCGAGCGCGACCTCAAGCATGGCATTGAGAATACCTCCGGTCCGCTGGGACAGGGCCACACTTACGCCGTTGGTGCTGCCATTGCAGCGAAGTTCCTGAAGGCTCGCTTCGGTGAGGTGATGGACCAGACAATATATGCCTACATCTCCGACGGTGGTGTGCAGGAGGAGATTTCGCAGGGTGCAGGTCGTGTGGCAGGTACCCTCGGACTGGACAACCTGATTATGTTCTATGACGCCAACGACGTGCAGCTGTCGACCGACACCAAGGACGTGACGACAGAGGACACGGCAACGAAATACAAGGCCTGGGGATGGAAGGTGCTGACCATCGACGGCAATGACGCCGACGAGATTCGCCGTGCACTCAAGGAGGCGAAGGCAGAGACCGAACGCCCCACACTCATCATTGGACATACGGTGATGGGCAAGGGAGCACGACGTGCTGACGGAACGAGCTACGAGGCTTGCTGTGCCACACACGGTGCACCACTTGGTGGCGATGCCTACATCAATACTATAAAGAACCTTGGTGGTGACCCCACTGACCCGTTCAAGGTGGCTCCCGAGGTTGAGCGCATGTATGCACAGCGTCGTGAAGAACTGCGACAGACAGTTGCAGCCAAGCGTGCAAAGACAGCCAAGTGGGCAAGCGAGAATCCCGAGCTGGCACAGAAGCTGGAGACATACTTCGAGGGTAAGGCTCCGAAGATTGACTGGAGCGGCATCGTGCAGAAGCGCAATGTGCCGACACGCAATGCTTCGGCAGTGTGCCTCGGACTGCTTGCCGAGCAGGTTGGTAATATGGTAGTGGCTTCGGCAGACCTTGCCAACTCAGACAAGTCGGATGGCTTCCTGAAGAAGACGCATGCCTTCACAAGAGGAGACTTCAGCGGTGCCTTCTTCCAGGCAGGTGTGTCGGAGCTGACGATGACATGCATCTGCATGGGCATGTGGTTGCACGGAGGCGTCATTCCGGCATGCGCCACGTTCTTCGTATTCTCGGACTACATGAAGCCAGCCATGCGAATGGCTTCGCTGATGGAAGTGCCCATAAAGTTCATCTGGTCGCACGACGCCTTCCGCGTTGGCGAGGACGGACCGACACACCAGCCCATTGAGCAGGAAGCACAGGTGCGTCTGCTGGAGAAGATGAAGAACCACAGCGGCAGGAACTCAATGCTCGTGTTGCGTCCGGCAGATGCCGACGAGGTGACAGTGGCATGGCAGATGGCTATGGAGAACATGGACACGCCGACAGCACTGATATTCTCACGTCAGACGGTCGAGAGCCTGCCCGAAGGCAACGACAGCGAGGGCGTGCGCAAGGGTGCATATATCGTTAAGGGCTCGGACGAGCAGCCGGATGTGGTGATGGTGGCTTCGGGTTCGGAGGTATCGACACTCATCGAAGGCAGCAAGCTGCTCCACAAGGACGGCATAAA
Source organism: Bacteroidaceae bacterium (assembly GCA_963636255.1). Classification (GTDB taxonomy): domain Bacteria; phylum Bacteroidota; class Bacteroidia; order Bacteroidales; family Bacteroidaceae; genus Bacteroides. The sequence goes on from CAVHJI010000018.1 coordinate 2,031, forward strand.
GACACGCATTGTGTCGGCTCCGTCGGAAGGTCTGTTCCGCAACCAGAGCAAGGAATATCAGGAAACGGTAATCCCCGCAGGTGCCAAGAAGTTTGCACTGACAGCCGGCATACCAATCAGCATGCTTGGTCTCGTGGGCAACGAAGGCAAGATATGGGGACTGGGCATGTTCGGTTATTCGGCTCCCTACACGGTGCTCGACGAGAAGTTCGGCTTCACGGCAGAGAACGTGTACAAGCAGGTTAAGGAGATGTTCTGACCACAGATAGGAAACTGAAGCAAGATACACATATGATTGAAACAGGAATGATAGGTCTCTGCTCGGACCATGCGGGCTATGAGCTGAAGGAGTTTGTGAAGAAATGGCTCGAGGCAAAAGGACTGCAATATACCGACTTCGGCACATACAGCACCGACAGTTGCGACTACCCTGACTTCGCACACAGGTTGGGACAGGCAATAACGGACGGCACATGCCAGACGGGTGTGGCAATCTGTGGCACGGGCAACGGCATAAACATGACGCTGAACAAGTATGCCAAGGTGCGTGCAGCGCTGTGCTGGATTACGGAGATTGCAGCACTGGCACGCCAACACAACAATGCCAACGTACTGGTGATGCCCGGACGCTTCATCACGACAGGCGAAGCGGAGAAGATTCTGGAGACGTTCACGAACACTCCCTTCGACGGTGGAAGACACGAACGCCGCATTGAGAAGATTCCTATCAGATAAGATAAACAACAAGAATGCACAGCCATGAATCCCGACAAGATTAGAAACGTACTCAACATGCTGTTCATAGTGCTGGCCGTAGCCAGCATCGTGGTGTACTTCGCTGTCGACGACTACGAGACGTTCATCTACGTGTGCGGCACAGCCATATTCCTGAAAGTAATGGAGTTCATCATCCGCTTCACCAACCGGTGAGTGCGTGCATGAATGGCGTCTACACTCCTTTGGCTGGCCTCTGAAGAAAGATGAAACGATGTGCGCTGATATGGTTACTGATGGCTTTCGTGTCGCTTCAAGGCGCGATGGCACAGACCAACACGACCACACGAAGAGACGCCTACGGCAATCAGATAGACCCTTCGAGGCAGCCTGAGAACCTGACCGACAGCACCAAGGAGGTCATAAGCCTTGCGCCAAAGCTCTATATGTGGCGCATCAGCGAAGATCTGGGGCAAGAACAGCGTATAGCGGTGGACACCGTGGCACTGAACTTCCAGAACGAAAACTTCACCGAGGGCATGACGGGCCACTACAACATGCTGGGCAATCTGGGCTCGCCGCGACTGTCACACATATTCTCCGACAGGCAGCATGACACTGCCCCCACCCTGTTTCTGCAACCATACTCGGCTTTCTTCGTACGTCCGGACCAGATGCTGTTCACCAACAGCAATGTGCCATATACAAACCTCACATACTACAAGTCGGGCGACAAGACCATGGGCGACGACCGCTTCAAGGCTTACTTCTCGGTGAATGCCAACAAGAGACTGGCATTCGGCTTCAAGTTCGACTACCTGTATGCCCGCGGACGCTACGACAACCAGTCGACATCGCACTTCAACGCGGGCGTCTTCGCCAGCTACATGGGCAAGCATTACCAGATGCATGCCGTCTACAACAACTTCTACCTGAAGCAGAACGAGAACGGCGGCATCGCCGATGACAGATACATCACCAATCCGGAGGACATGGCATCGGGAAGCAAGACCTACAAGTCGAACGAGATTCCCGTAAACCTCGAATCCACATCAAACCGCAACCACGACTTCTACGTCTACCTGACACACCGCTACCGCCTGGGATTCACACGCGACGTGCAGAAGATTGTCGACAATGAGGAGTCGCTCGAGGCACGACGCCGCATGGAACGTCGCGGCATAGCGACCGACACCATCCCCGTGAAGCAGGACACGCTGACGGTGAAGGAGTTTGTGCCTGTCACCAACTTCATACACACCGTGAAGCTGGAACGCTCAAGGCACAACTTCCACTCGCAGGACGAGTCGCGCGGCTTCTTCCCCACCACTGGTGCGTTGAGCTCAAAGCTCTCAAACGACTCCACCGTGGCACTGAGCGTGAAGAATGTGTTTGGCATCTCGCTGCTTGAGGGCTTCAACAAATACGCCAAGGCAGGGCTGACGGCATACATATCGCACAAGTACAGCCGCTACACACTGATGAATATGGACACTCTGACGGCTCTGCGCGGCAACGACACCTACAGTGAGCATGAGGTGTTTGTCGGCGGTGAGCTTGCAAAGCGTGCCGGACAGACAGTGCACTACAATGTGACGGGCGAGTTCGGACTGGCAGGAGTTGCCTCGGGACAGTACAGCATCAGCGGTAGTGCCGACATGAACTTGCCCTTGCTCGGCGACACACTGCGCATCTACGGACGTGCCTACATCAAGAACACGCTGCCATCGTTCTACATGCGCCACTATCATTCGAACCACTACACGTGGGACTTCGACGATATGGACAAGGAGCTGCGCACACGAGTGGAAGGAGAACTGGACTTCCCCAAGACGGGGACGAACATACGTGTGGGAGTGGAGACGATAAAGAACTATACCTACTTCAACGGTTACTCCACACCCCGGCAGGCTGGCGACAACATAAAGGTTGCTGAAGCTGCGCTGAAGCAGAACTTCAGCCTCGGCATATTCCATCTTGACAACGAGGTGATATGGCAGAAGACAAGCAACAAGGACGTGCTTCCTCTGCCAACGCTGTCACTCTATCACAACCTGTATCTGCTGACGAAGCTGGCCAAGAAGGTGCTGACGGTGCAGCTTGGAGCCGACGTGCGCTACTTCAGCAAGTACTATGCCCCAGCCTATTCGCCCGCCATACAGCAGTTCCGCGTGCAGAACGCCGACGAGCAGATTGAGATTGGCGGTTTCCCCATAGTCAATGTCTATGCCAATCTGCAGCTGAAGCGCACACGTTTCTTCGTGATGATGTCGCATGTCAACAGCAACATGGGCAGCCGCAACTACTTCCTGGCGCCTCACTACCCCATCAATCCCAGTTGCTTCAAGTTCGGCGTGTCGTGGAACTTCTACGACTGATTTCATCCACACACCCATACACGCACCGGACCTCATGCACAAGCACCGAATCCTGAGATACACAGCACCTGTTGTCATCGCCCTTGCCATGTATGGTGTGTATAGGTTTGCAGCAGACGACATCATGCAGCATCCGCGCGACTATGCCGAGATTGTGGCAGACAGCACGCTGCATGCCGTGGCAGAGCAGAACTCTTTAGGCTTTCGTCAAGAGGGCGACTCGCTGTCGGGCTTCTACTACGAGCTGATAAGCACGTTTGCTGCCGACCACGGTCTGAAGCTGGACATCGTGTCTGAGATGAGTCTGAAGAAGCGACTGGACGGACTGCAGCATGGACACTACGACATCGTTGCCGACGGTGTAGCGATGACGGCAGACGGTGACGACGAAAGCCCTGTCATGTTCTCGACACCTATTGTGACAAGTCATCTGGTACTGGTGCAGCGCAAGGAGGAAGCCGCTGCAGCTGCCGACAGTCTTGTCTGTGACTCGGCAACATTCATCCGCAGTCTGGTCGACCTTGCAGGCAAGACGCTGCACGTAGCGAAAGGATCGCAGGCAGTGATGCGGATAGAGCACCTGGCAGAAGAGATTGGCGACACCATATATATAAAGGAGTACGGCACGCACAACAGCGAGCAACTCATCGCTATGGTTGCCTGCGGCGACATAGACTACACCGTGTGCGAACGTCGCATTGCCGAACTTGCCGCCGATAGTCTTGAGCAGATTGACATCTATACGCCCGTCAGCTTCAACCAATTCTACTCATGGGCAGTGAGCCGCAAGTCGCCTGTGTTGCTCGACAGCATCAATGCTTGGCTCGACAGATACCAGCAGACCGAAGCTTTCAGCAACCTCTATCGTCGCTACTACCTAAAGGCTTTCCGCCTCACGAAGCCAAGCCTCTGACGAAGCATCGCTCGGCATTCGCCAATCACCGCGCGGACTCAACGTCACACTTCCCACCTTAGGTCCGTCGGGCAGGCACGAACGTTTGAACTGCTGCTGGAAGAAGCGGCGCAGGAACGTCACCAGCCAGTGCTTTATGGTCTCATCGCTGTACTTTTCACTGTCGAAAGCCTTGCGTGCCAAGAGGAATATCTTCTTAGGCGTGAACCCGAAGCGCAGGAAATAGTACAGGAAGAAGTCGTGCAGTTCGTACGGCCCCACGAGGTCCTCAGTCTTCTGCTTTATGTTGCCCTGTTCGTCGGCAGGTATCAGTTCGGGGCTTATCGGCGTATCGAGCACGTCCATGAGTGTTGCTGCAGACTCCTTGTCGACATCGGTATCGGCGACATAGCGCACGAGGTACTTTATCAGTGTCTTAGGTATGCTGGCGTTGACACCATACATTGACATGTGGTCGCCGTTGTATGTTGCCCAACCCAATGCCAGTTCGCTGAGGTCACCCGTACCGATTACAAGTCCTCCCACCTGATTGCTTATGTCCATCAATATCTGCGTACGTTCACGTGCCTGTCCGTTCTCATAGACCACGTTGTGACTGTTGATGTCGTGGTCAATGTCCTTGAAGTGCTGCGTCACGCTGTCTCGTATGCTTATCTCGCGTATTGTCACGCCGAGCGACTTCATCAGGCTCATGGCGTTGCGGTAGGTACGGTCTGTGGTGCCAAAGCCAGGCATCGTCACGCCGACTATTCCCTTGCGGTCGTAACCCAGCTTGTCGAACGTCTTGACGCAGACAAGCAGTGCCAGCGTGGAGTCAAGTCCGCCGCTGATGCCCACCACGGCGTGCTTGCTGTGCGTATGCACCAGGCGCTTTGCCAGTCCTGAGGTCTGTATGTTGAATATCTCTTCGCACACAGCCGATACGGCAGCAGCATCTCCGGGAATGAATGGATGCGGGTCGACATAGCGGTCGAGCACGAACGGACGTTCATTTTCAGCATCTGCCACATACGATATCTCTGCCGTCATGCCGCGCTGTGCCATGCTGAACGATGTGTTCTTGCGTCGCTCGGCACGCAGACGTTCCACGTCCACCTGTGCCACAGACATCTGCGGCGAGAAGTCGAAGCGGCGTGATGATGCCAGTATGTTGCCGTTCTCGGCTATGATGGCATTGCCGCCATAGACCACATCCTGCGTGCTCTCGCCGAAGCCACAGCTGCTATAGACGTAAGCTGACAGCGTGCGTGCACTCTGTCCGGCAATGAGGCCCATCAGATAGTCGTGCTTGCCAACGAGCTCGTTTGATGCCGACAGATTGAAGATGATGTCTGCACCTTTAAGCGTCAGACTGTTGCTTGGCGGCACCGGCGACCACAGGTCTTCGCACAGCTCTATGCCGAACAGCACCTCCTGGTCTTCACCGAGGCTGAACAGCGGAGCTTCCTGTCCATCAATGTCCACCCAGCAGTCGGCATACTTCAATGACAGCTTGCCCAGGTCCTTTGCCGAGGTGAACCATCGCTGCTCATAGAACTCGTTGTAGTTGGGCAGGAACGTCTTTGGCACCAATCCCATGATGTCACCGCACTGCACCACGATGGCTGCATTTATCAGCACTCCTCCGTATGCCACCGGCGCACCAACTATGGCTATCACGTCTTTGTCTGCCGACCATTCCAACAGCTCCCTTACGCCGTCTTCGGCTTCCCTGAGCAGAGTCTGCTGGAAGAACAGGTCCTGACACGTATAGCCGGTGATGCACAGCTCGGGCAACACGATTACCGATACCCCCTGGTCCTCGGCTTCCTGCAGCATGACCTTTATGTTGTCTACGTTATATCGCACGTCTGCCACGCGCATCGACGGGATGCCGGCGGCGACCTTTACAAATCCATAATCCTTCATCATAGTGTGTGTCAATAATTGTCAAGTTGCCGTTTACAAGCGGGACACTTGGTTAAAAAAAACAGCGGCAAGGTACGCAAAAATACGGCAGGGCATAGACATGTGAAGCGCATTTTTTGGTGTTTTGCCGTACTTTTGCACCCGATTTCTGAACGACACCACAGGATTCGCATACACACAAACATGAAGAAGGATCTGCTATACCACATCATTGCACTGCTGGTCATCGCCATTTGGGGAGTGACATTCATCAACACCAAGGTACTGATACTACAC
>CAVHJI010000018.1:8364-21172 GCA_963636255.1 Bacteroidaceae bacterium
GCCATACAGATATCGCTCGTCACCAACGTCGCATTCATTGTCAGCACCTCACCGTTGCTGGCAGTGTTCATCGCCATGGCCCTGTTCCGTAGCTTCCATGCCACACCCGCATTGATAGTGGGCTCGCTGACGTCGCTCCTCGGCGTGGCACTGGTGATATTCAACGGCAGCTTCATCCTGAAGATAAACCCGTTTGGCGACTTCCTGGCACTGTCGGCAGGACTGTGCTGGGCGGTCTACTGTCTGGTGATGCGCCGCCTGTCGGCACGCTATAACGCCACATTCATCACTCGCAAAGTCTTCTTCTACGGCATACTGACCATCCTGCCGTTCTTCCTGGTTCAGCCGTGGACATTCCCGCTGGAGCGTCTGGCCGAGCCTGCGGTATGGGGCAACCTGCTGTTCCTGGCGTGCATAGCCTCACTGGCTTGCTTCATTCTGTGGAATGCCGCCATAAAGCGACTGGGTGCCATACGCACCACAAACTATGTCTATCTGAATCCACTGACTACGCTCATAGGGTCGGCTATATACCTGCACGAACCGCTGACGTGGGTCAGCTTGCTCGGATCAGCATTGATACTCGCCGGCATATACATGGCCCGGAAGGTTAACTTCTGAAAACCGACGGCCGAATAAATTTTAGACAGTATAGATATGCAGTCGTGTATCGGAAATGCACTATCTTTGCACCATCTTTGAAAGAGTTACAATCCGAGCAACAGACAATGGCCAACGAAATATCACTGTCCGATGTCGTCGACATCCTGCACCGCCATCAAGTGCCGCCATCCATACAGCGGCTCACCATACTGAAGTACCTGATTGAGCATCCCATCCATCCCAATGTCGACAAGATCTACACCGCACTCTGCGGTGAACTGCCAACATTGTCGCGGACTACGGTCTACAACACGTTGAAGTTGCTTAGCGATCACAAGGTTATCCAGACACTCACCATCGACGATCACAACAACTGCTACGACGCTAATGTGCGCCCGCATGCTCACTTCCAGTGTCGCAAGTGCGGACGCATCTATGACCTTGGCTACACCGACGGCTGCGACCTCTGCAGCATAGGTGAGCGCGACGGTTTCCTTGTCGAGGAAACGCAGCTATACTATAAGGGCATCTGCCGTTCCTGCCGCGAGGTAGAAGCAGCAAATGCCCATGGCACTGCTGGTCAGTGCAAATAATCCATCAGGAAGAGGTTACGCTCTTCGAAAGCCTTGTCCACCGTCTCGTATGAGTTGACGTCGAGAATCAGCATCGGCGGATACTGCTGGTTGTTGATGGTGTGCCAGTCGGCAAGTCCCAGTCCGTTGGGGTCACCAGTCTTTATGAAGTTGGCGTAGTAGTTGATGAACTGCGCAGACACCTCAAAGTCGTCCGGCTGCCAGTCGTAGACACGATTCGTCGGCAGCGTTCCCATTGCATATTCAATATCGGCAGAGTGCACGGCACCAACGAATGCCGGTGTGGTCTGTATGCTTGTGCGTGCTTGGTCAGCGCGTTCCACGCCACCTGCCAGTCCGGCAACGACGCCCTGTGCCCTCATCGCGGGTCGTGCCTTCGAGAAGTAGTAGCGGTAGACAGGCTGTCCGCTGGTCTTGGCATGCATATAGCCGAATTTCCATGTCTTATAGGCAATAAACATGTCGCTGGCATAGTCCACGCCAGGCTTGCCCAGCACGTCGGCATCGGTCTTGAAGCCATAGAGCTGCATAGCCTTGTCCACATCGTCGCCGAAGGTGCTCTTCATCACATTGCGCATGTTGGCGAGTGTTGCCTCCTGTCCGCGCAGATAAGCCTGAGACGACATCTCCTGCGAGTTACGTCCCACGAGCAGTGGAATCTGCAACTGCTCGCCGTTCTCGAACACCTCGCGCGGTTGCTTCAGGAAAAAGTATCCGTCAACGTTATAGGTCGGCACGCTGTTGCTTGGTATCAGCTTCTGCAACTCCTCGGCGCCCAACGCACGTGCAGCCTTTATGTCCTTGATGCCCACTTCCTTGAACTTGGCTACGCCCAGGTCTTCGGCTTCCTTCAGCGTAGGGATTGAGCCGGTGAGCACAGAGCCGCTCGACGCCATTGCCTGATGTATGAGTCCGCGGGTTAGCGGCGTTGCCATCAGTGCGCTGACCGACATTGAGCCGGCAGACTCGCCGACGATGGTGATGCGGTACGGGTCACCGCCGAAGGCCTCGATGTTGTCGTAGACCCACTTGATGGCTGCCGTCTGGTCCATGAAGCCGTAGTTGCCTGAGCCGTGATATGACGTCTCTGCCGACAGCTCCGGATGTGCGAAGAAGCCGAACACACCCTCGCGGTAGCTTGCCGTTACCGATACGATGCCGTGGCGTGCCATTGCCTCACCAGCATAGCGTGCCTCCGTGCCACTACCGGCATACAGTCCGCCGCCGTTGAAGTAGATCAGCACGGGCAGCTTCTCATTCATGTTCTTCGCCGGTGTCCAGATGTTCAGATACAGGCAGTCCTCACTCTTCTGCTTGCCGCGCAGACCCATGTCGCCAAACGGATTGCCCTGCATGGGGTCATCGCCAAACTCCTTGGCGGAGCGTACACCATTCCAATCCTGTACCGGCTGCGGAGCTTTCCACCGCAAGTCACCCACGGGCGGTTGAGCGAAAGGCACGCCGCGAAATACTTTCAGTCCCGACTCCTCAGTACCTTCGAGGATGCCGTTTGCCGTCTTCACCTGCGGTCCCTGCTGTGCGAAAGCCAACAGTGCCACAGCCAGCGAAAATGCTGTTGTCAGTAATCTCTTCATAATCTTTTCTTCTGTGTCTTTTTTGAAATGTAAATAAACATAGGATTGCTCCTTAGCCCACAAATGTACCCACAAAAAACGCAAAACACAAAACACGACACTTTCCATCACACCGACACAGGGAAAATGCCTAATATTGCATCCGGAAACGACACACATATATTGAACGTAACATGAAGAAGACACTGATTACACTCGCAGCCAGCACACTGCTGCTCACCTCTTGCATGACCGGCTACGGCCTCAGCGGCACTACCACCGGCGCATTAGTAGGCGGCACGCTGGGCTCGATAATAGGAGGCTCGTCCGGCAACTCATGGCAGAGCGAGCAGATAGGAGGACTGATAGGCACCATCGCCGGTGCCGCCGTCGGTGGAGCCATAGACCAGCAAATCGCCGAAGAGAGACAGCGGCAGCAGGAACAGCAACAGGAACAGCAGTACGCACATCAGGAGCCTCCAAGGCAACACCATGCGACGCCTCAGCCCGCTGTCAACCCTGTGCTAAGTCTCACAGACTTCCGCCTAAACGACCAGAACGGCAACGGCATCATCGAGTCAGGCGAGACATGCCGCATATCATTCGTCATAAAGAACGGCAGCAGCCGTACGATGCACGACGTCACTCCCGTGGTCGACCTTCTTGACCGCACCAAGGGCATCAGCGTCAGCACCACCAAGCCCATAGAACGCATACCTGCCCACAGTCGTGTGGGATACTCCTTCTCCATACGTGCCACGCAGAGGCTACGCACCGGCAACGCCACCTTCCGCATCTACACCGTCAACGGCGACGGGTCATACAGCGAGGCGCGCGAGTTCTCTCTGCCCACCCACCGGCACCGGTAGAGCCAAGTAAGACGCAACACGTAACACGCTACATGATGTTTTATATTGAATGTTTTACCGGTCAGTAGAAAGAAGCAGCACCCCGATACAGAGTCGGTAGAAAATAAGAGGAGAAACATCGGCGACAATGCCTATATACCTTTGGGCCAAAAGGTATATACCTTTGAGGCAATACGTATATACCCTTTGTGCGGGGACGATAATCTCCCACCATCAAAAAAGGCACGTACGTGTGATGGCTGATGAACGTACATGTGATGGGCAACGGACGTACATTATATAATAAGGTATAGCCTCGGTGCCCGATGAGGTTAACCTCAGGAGCCATTAAGGTTAACCTCAAGAGCCATTAAGGTTAACCTCATGTCAAATCCTGATTTAGCTTGTCAGATTTCCCCGGTTATGTTACTGCATCACTTGTCAACTTCTGAGAGCTCGTACTGAAAGACTTGTCAGTGTCGCTCAAGTCACAACGGATTTTAGGGGACATTAATGTCCTCAGATGCCATTTTCAGACACTGTCGAAGCCTGTAGCACTTACTTGATGAAGTTAGTAGTACTTACTTTGCCATCGAAGTACTACTTACTTTGCCAAGTTAGTAGTACTTACTTTTGAAGTAAGTGTAGCTGATGAAAAGAAGCAGCACGCCCGACATCGTGGTCAACCGACATCAAGCAAAACGGGTCAGCCTCTTTTGAGGCTGACCCGTATCTATTTGTGCGGTGCGTACGAGACTCGAACTCGTGACCTCCTGCGTGACAGGCAGGCATTCTAACCAACTGAACTAACGCACCAAAACGCCATCGTTGTCGTTTGCGGTTGCAAAGGTAGCGATAGTTTACACATCTGCAAGCATCCGCATATGTTTTTTTCATCAATTGCCACATCTACCCTTTCGGGGACGGCAGTTCAACACATCCGGTCGCGATAGTCCTCATAGGTGAAGCGACGGAACACCACGGCACGCCCATCTGCCGTCTGCATGCCTATCGACGGATGGTTGATGCCGTTAAACATGGTCGTCTTGACCGTGGTGTAGTGTATCATGTCTTCAAACACCAGTACATCACCGACGTGCAGTTCATGGTCGAAGCTCCAGCTCGCCATCCAGTCACCACTGAGACATGAGTTACCGCCCAAGCGATAGACATACGGGCCGTCACTGCCGAAACGTGCTCCACTCACAACAGGCTGATAAGGCATCTCCAGACAGTCGGGCATGTGACACGTGAAGCTAACGTTGAGTATGGCTGTGCGTATGCCGTGGTTGCAAACGATGTCTGTAATCTGCGACGTAAGCACACCGGTCTGCCAAAGGAATGCCGAGCCTGGCTCAAGTATGATGCGTAGGTGCGGATAGCGTTTGCGAACGTCCTTGAGCAGCGAGATTAGCAACGGCACGTCATAGCCCTGACGTGTCATCAGGTGTCCGCCACCGAGGTTCAGCCACTGTGCCTGCCGCAACCATTTGTCGAAGCGTGGCAACAGATGCTCCAGCGTATGCTGCAGTGCCAGTGCCGATGACTCACAGTGGTTGTGGCAATGCAAGCCCTCGATGCCTGCAGGAAGCTGGTCGGGCAGCTGGTCGGCAGTAAGTCCGAAGCGTGAGCCCGGTGCACAGGGATTGTATAGTTCGGTCTCTATTTCCGAATATTCGGGATTGACACGCAGTCCGCACGACACATGTCCGTCTGCGCCTCCGTATTCTTTCACCATTGGGTAGAACCGCTCAAACTGCGTTAGCGAGTTGAACGTGATGTGACTGCTGCAACGCACGATGTCGGGGAACTCCTCCTCGGTGTATGCCGGAGAATATGTGTGTGCCTTACTGCCAAACTCCTCAAAGGCAAGGCGTGCCTCATACAAGGAACTGGCAGTGCTATGAGCGATGTATTCACGGAATATGTCGAACGACTTCCACAAGGCAAACGCCTTGAACGCCAGTATTATCTCCACCCCTGCTTCGCTTGCCACGTGGCTGATAAGCTCGAGGTTGCGGCGCAGCAAAGTCTCGTCCATTATGTAGCATGGATTGGGAAAGCGGCTATGGTCTATCATTTCTCTTTCTCCTTATTATATATATATATGAGCAGACTCTCAGGACACCACCTTGAAGCGTGCAAAGCGCAACAGCAGCTTCTTGACACCTGCATTCTTGAACTCTATCGTGGCACGTGCATCGTCTCCAGCACCATCAACGCCAATCACCGTACCTACGCCGAAGCGTTCGTGCTCTATGGTCTGCCCTACCGACAGCGCTGCTGTGCCGTTGTCTGTATGTGAGGGACTGACGAGTGTGCTGCCCAATCGCTTCAACGTCTGCGGACGGCTTGACATTGCCGATGCACCTTGTCCGGTCGCCACAGTGCGTGTCGTGGTGTTGCCAGCACCATCTACGACCAAGTATGTGCGGTCGATGTCGTTCAGGAAGCGGCTTGGCGACGAGAACTCCATCTTGCCATAGTGGAAGCGCATCTTGGCAAACGTCAGGAAGCAGTGCTGTTCGGCACGTGTCAGAGCCACATAGAACAGGCGGCGTTCCTCTTCCAGTTCGCGCAGTGATGCCGTACCGTTGCCATCGTTGCGAAGGTTCGGGAACAGTCCCTCCTCCATGCCGACGACAAACACGGTATTGAACTCCAGTCCCTTGGCAGAGTGTATGGTCATGATTGTGACGCGTGGCGTGTTGTCGTCGTCACTGTCTTTGTCCTGGTCGGTCAGCAAGGACACGTCAGACAGATAGTCGCTCAGCAAGACAGCCTTATCGTCCTGCTCGAGGCGGTCCTGCGTGAATGCCTTGAGAGCATTAACCAGTTCGTCGACATTCTCCTTGCGGCTCATCCCCTCAGGAGAAGTGTCGCGTACGATTTCCTTCGCTATGCCCGACAGCTTTATGATGTCCAATCCAATCTCGTAGGCGGTGCATGCCGTAACCTGGCTGTTGAAGTGCTGTATCAGGTCGCGATATGCCAACAGCTTCGTCAGTGTGCCCCGGTTGACATTCAGTCCTGTGTCGTCCGGATTGCAGATGACGTTCCACAGGCTGGTATGCGACTGCGATGCCGCCACCATTATCTTCGCTATGGTGGTCTCGCCTATGCCGCGTGCAGGATTGTTGATGGTGCGCTTCAGTGCCTCCTCGTCGTTCGGGTTGACAGCCATTCGGAAGTAGGCAATGACGTCCTTAATCTCCTTGCGCTGATAGAACGACAGTCCGCCATACACACGGTATGGTATGCCACGCCTGCGCATCGTCTCCTCGAAGATGCGGCTCTGTGCGTTCGTGCGATACAGCACAGCGAAGTCGGAGTATGGCATGCTGTTCCTAATGTGCATCGACGCTATGCGTCCGGCAACAATCTCTCCCTCCTCGATGTCGCTGACTGCACGCATCACCGTTATGGCATCGCCCGGCTCGCGTCGCGAGTAGACATCCTTCTTTATCTGCATCGTGTTCTTGCCGATGAGACTGTTGGCTGCACCGACGATGTTCTGCGTGGAGCGGTAATTCTGCTCCAGCTTGAACACCCTTGTACCCTTGAATGTCTTTGTGAAGTGGAGTATGTTGTCGATGTCAGCACCACGGAACGAATAGATGCTCTGTGCGTCGTCGCCTACCACGCAGACGTGCTTGTGCTGTCCTGCCAGCTGTGTCACGATGCTGTGCTGTGCAAAGTTGGTGTCCTGATACTCGTCCACCAGTATGTAGCGGAACTGCTGTTGATACTTCGCCAGTATGTCCTCCTTGTGTTTGTCGAAGAGCATGTACGTGTAGAGCAGCAGGTCGTCGAAGTCCATGGCATCGGCCTGACGGCACCGCTCGAAATATTCCTGATAGATGTCCGCCAGCCGTGGCATGCGGTTGCGCTCGTCTGCCATCCTTATGGCTACGCTCGAGGCATAGTCGCGTGGCAGCAGCAGTCGGTTCTTGGCATTCGATATCTGGTTCTGCACGGCGGCAGGCTTATAGACCTTATCGTCGAGGTCCATGCCCTTGATGATGCTCTTCAAGAGGTTGCGGCTGTCTGCCGCATCATAGATGGTGAACTGTGGTGAGAAGCCAATGCTGTTGCTCTCGGCATGGAGTATGCGCAGGAATACCGAGTGGAACGTCCCCATCCACAGGTAGCGTGCCCGTTGCCCGCCAACTTGTGTGCTGATACGTTCCTTCATCTCGCGTGCAGCCTTGTTGGTGAAGGTCAACGCCAGTATGCTCCATGGCTCATAGCCATGCTCCAGCAACCATGCAATCTTGTAGGTCAGTACTCGCGTCTTGCCCGAACCTGCACCGGCAATGACCAGCGAAGGACCGTCGCAATAGAGCACTGCCTCACGCTGGCTCTCATTGAGTTCGTTTATGTAGTCAGACATATTTATATGTGTCGTTCTGCCGTATCGTGCCGTCGTGCCGTCCTTACTTCTGTCCGTCGTCGACGAATGCCTTCAGACCTTTTGCCGCTTCTGCAGCAGTGATGCGACGGCCTCCGTTGTCAAGGTCAATCAGCACATAGCGGTCGTTGCCCATTCCCAGTTCTTTCATATATGACAGCTGACGCAGTCCGTGGCGTGTCTCAATGCGCTCCACAAGTGCATGGTGCTCCTCGGCAGTCATGGCATAGACGATGTCTATGCATGCCTGGTCGATGGCAAGAATGTCTGTAGACGACAGTATGCCCACGTTAGGTGTAACAACTGGCTCTGCTGCCAAGCCCTCGCAGTCGCACGACACCGACATGTTGCGCATCACATTGACGTAGGTTATGTTACGTCCGAAGAAGTCGACTGTTGCCTTCGTCGACTCCGTTATGCGCTCCATGAACTCCTCTTCGGCGATGCTCCACTGGTCTGCACCAGGGTATGTGTGTATCATTGCCTTCCCAATGCGTCCGTCAGCACAGCCTATGCCGATGTTCTTGTTAGAGCCTCCGAAGCCGCCCATGGTGTGACCCTTGAAGTGTGTCAGCACTACGAGCGAGTCATAGTCTGTCATGTGGTTGCCCACCGACATCTCGTCAAACCACTTGCCACCATTGACAGGCAGCATCTTCGTGCCATCCTCGTCCATTATGTCGACTGGGCAGAACGTCCATCCGTTCACCTCAAGAGTCTTGCGATGCAGCTCAGTAGTATAGCGGTCACCCTCATAGTAGGTATTTGTCTCGACTATGTTTGCTCCCTTAAGGTCGTTCTCCATAAGAGTTTTCACCCACGAGCGCGGAATGATGTTCGGTCCGTTCTGCTCGCCGGTATGCAGCTTCACGCCCACCTTGCCGTGTATGTTAGCACTTACCTGGGCATAGGCTTCCTTGAGTCCTTCTGCGCTGAGCTTGCGTGTGAAGTAGACGATTGATTCATTGCTTGTGCGGTTTTCATAGGGCACGTATTTGTTGCCGTCTGTGCCCGACTTCGGTGTGTCTGTTGTCTGTGTCATATGTTCTTGGGTTTTATGCGGCACGCCCCATGATTGATGGTGGTGCCAGCATGGTTGTCATGATGCAAAAATAAGTTTTTTTGCAATACCAACCGACTGTCGCCGCACATTCCACTGCCTATCGGGAGAACGACAGGGTCAAAAAGACTGTTTACCTGCACTTGAAAAGCCTTGTAGTTGTGAACGTTCAACCATAGATCCTATGAACGTTCAACCATATAAATGTGGACGTACAGCCACAGAGTGCGCGGTGCACCAGTCATAAGAACCGCCTGTAGTGAGGCATAAAAGTTTGTGAAATTCAGCACGGTGTACAAGCATTTCGACATAAAGTGGCTACATTTGCCATAAGGTAACCGCCAGGAATGGAGGCATACAAACACATAGAAGAGGAGACAACATGGAATTCTTTACAGCAGACGAGAGACGGCTGTTCCTGTCATCATATCACAGGCTACTGCGCCTGACTGCCGGCACCGTCAGCAACGATGAAATAGGGCGACTGAAGGGGTTGATAGGCAAAGCCCTTGATGAGGGACGTCTGCAGCGCGACATCTTCGGGCTTAACCCACTGGTGAAGGACCTGCAGACAGCAGTCATCGTAGCCGATGAGATTGGCATGAAGCGTGCAGGTATACTGGCAATAATGCTGCACGACCTTGCTGCCAGCGGTGTGATTGATGCCGCAAACATCGAGTCCGACTTCGGCAAGGATGTGGCAGTGATTGTGCACGGACTGATACGCATACAGGAACTCTACACCAAGAGTCCTACCATTGAGTCGGAGAACTTCCGCAAGCTGCTGCTGACCTTCGCCGAAGACATGCGTGTGATACTTATCATGATTGCCGACCGCGTGAACCTGATGCGACAGATACGCGACGCAGAGAACGACGAAGCACGACGACAGGTGGCAAACGAGGCAGCCTACCTCTACGCACCGCTTGCCCATAAGCTGGGACTGTACACTCTGAAGTCGGAGCTTGAGGACCTGTCGTTGAAGTACACCGAACACGACGTCTACTACCATATCAAGGACAAGCTGAACCAGACCAAGAAGAGCCGCGACGCATACATAGAACGCTTCATAGCACCATTACAGAAGCAGCTTGAGGATGCCGGACTGAAGTTCCACATCAAAGGACGCACCAAGTCCATACACTCCATCTATCAGAAGATGAAGAAACAGAAGGTGCCGTTCGAGGGCGTCTACGACTTGTTTGCAATACGCATCATACTCGATTCCCCTGCCGACAAGGAGAAACAACAGTGCTGGCAGGTCTACTCCATAGTGACAGATATGTACCAGCCCAACCCCAAGCGTCTGCGCGACTGGCTGTCGGTACCAAAGAGCAATGGCTATGAGTCGTTGCACATCACCGTGATGGGTCCCGAAGGCAGATGGGTAGAGGTGCAGATACGTACCGAACGCATGGACGAGATTGCCGAACGAGGACTGGCAGCACACTGGCGCTATAAAGGAGTAAAGGGCGAGAGCGGCGTCGATGACTGGCTGACAGGTGTGCGTGAAGCATTGGAAGCATCGGAGGATACCGACGGACGTGCCGCCATGGACCAGTTCAAGATGGATCTGTATGAGGACGAGGTCTTCGTCTTCACACCCAAAGGCGATCTCTACAAACTGCCACGTGGAGCCACGGTGCTCGACTTTGCCTTTGCCATACATACCAAACTGGGCAGCATCTGCACCGGAGGTAAGGTGAATGGCAAGAATGTGCCAATACGTCAAGTGCTGCATAGCGGCGACCAGGTAGAGGTGACCACATCTGCCTCACAGACTCCCAAGCAGGGATGGCTGAAGTTTGTCGTCACCTCGAAAGCAAAGACAAAGATCAAGCAGGCATTGAAGGAGGATGCTGCACGACAGCATGCCTTTGCCCGTGAAGAGCTGGAACGTAAGCTGAAGAACCGCAAGATAGACCTTGACGAGTCTGTCATGATGCACCTGATAAAGCGACTCGGCTTCAAGGTCATAACCGACTTCTACCAAAGCATAGCAGAGGGCACGCTCGACACGGGCTACATCATCGACCAATATGTTGAACAACAGCGGCGCGACAGCGATGCTTCAACAGGCGAAGCACAACCACGCAGTGCCGAAGGCTATAACCTGCAGTCGCAGGCAGAGGAGGATGCCGGCAAGGAGGATGTACTGGTCATCGACCAGAATCTAAAGGGCATTCAGTATCAACTGGCAAAGTGCTGCAACCCCATCTATGGCGACGACATCTTTGGTTTCGTGTCTGTATCGAGCGGTATCAAGATACACCGCACCACCTGTCCCAATGCACCGAGCATGCGCGAACGCTTCGGCTATCGCATAGTGAAAGCACGATGGGCAGGCAAGGCTACAGGTACAGCCTACCCCATCACACTCATGGTGGTTGGTAACGACGACATCGGTATAGTCACGAACCTGACGTCGCTGATAAACAAGGAAGACGGCATAACACTGCGCAACATCAATATCGATGCCAACGACGGACTGTTCAGCGGCAGACTGACAGTGATGGCTGGCGACACGGACAAGCTCGATGCACTGGTGAAGAAGCTGCGTGCCGTCAAGGGGGTGAAGAGCATAACACGAATGTAAGACGGCATCACAGCGGAAGGATAGCAATGAAGGATAAGATCAAGAAGCAGATACGCAGCTTCGGCTATGCATGGAACGGACTGAAGAGTTGCATCGGGCATGAAGCGCATCTCGACTTCCATCTGCTGGCAGCAGTCGTAGTGATTGTGTGCGGCTGGTTACTGGACATCAGCCGCATGGAATGGATTGCCGTGACATTGTGCATAGGCATGGTGATTGCCGCCGAGCTGTTCAACACGGCAATAGAGAAGCTGACAGACTTGGTGTCGCCAGAGTGGAACGCACTGGCAGGCAAGGTGAAGGATGTAGCCGCAGGTGCAGTGCTGGTGACAGCCATAGCCGCAGCTGTGGTGGGACTAATCGTCTTCACACCACACATCATCAGACTGCTGTCTATTTCTTGACCGACCAGCCGAACTTGCCAATCTTATCACCCAAACCATAGTATCCGCCATGCACATAGACCAGCGGACGTGCGGCAGCAAGGTCGAAGGCTCCTGTCGTAGGGTCAAGGTTCTGCTTGTCGGCACGCACATTCACCACGTCGGCAATGAACATATGGTGCGACCCTAACGCCAGGACCTCCTTGACACGACACTCGATGCTCAATGGCGACTCCTCTATGAGCGGACACTTCACCACACTGCACTGCCCAGGCGTGAGGCTCATCTCGCTGAACTTGTTGTAGTCCTTGCCCGAACGCACACCACACCAGTCGGTAGCACGCGCCAGACGTTCGGTTGTCAGGTTAATGACAAACTCCATGTTGCGGCGTATGATGTCATACGAATGGCGTTCCGGACGTACAGAGATGTAGCACATGGGCGGATTGGTACAGATGGTGCCTGTCCATGCCACAGTGAGTATGTTATACTCCTCAGGCGTACTGCCACACGACACCAGTACGGCAGGTAGCGGATATATCAGCGTCCCTGGCTTCCAGTCTTCTTTCATATAATGGTATTCTTCTACTGTTATTCTCTTATCCTGTAGTGTGTGCACCTCTCTAAGGGAGCACGTCCTCTCTATCTGTCACGCAACACTTAACATGTACCCCTATATATAATAAGGAACGCGCGCGCGTGCGCGTTCCTTATTATATATAGGGGTGGAGGTGTTACAG
>CAVHJI010000019.1:0-4143 GCA_963636255.1 Bacteroidaceae bacterium
GGGGGTGCCGATGTCGTAGTGTTCAACAGCATGGAGACATTAAGCGCATTTGCTGATTTCTCCAAAGGAACAGCATACGCTCTGCGCACTGACAAGCAAATGCTCTTTGATAGAGTCGCTTCGGTGCTGCCTATATTGCATAAGGTGGAACGATTGGATATCGTAATTACCGATATTGAGTCATTCACCGAGGAGGACTTTAAGACCTACTATGTAACACTGCAGGCATTGGCTGACGAGGTTGAGAAAGTCTACGTATCGGGTAAAGTCGTACAGCTCAACTTACTTACCGACCGTATGATGCTCGATAAGATGAACAATTGTGGTGCGGGTGAGACCTGTATTACGCTAGCACCTGATGGAAAGTTCTACGTCTGTCCAGCGTTCTATCTGTCTGATGATGGATATGCCATAGGCAATTTGCAGGAAGGGCTCGATATAAAGAACCCACAACTCTATCGTCTTGACCATGCGCCTCTATGTCGCAACTGTGATGCTTACCAGTGTAAACGTTGCATATGGCTGAATCGCAAGACGACGTTAGAGGTGAACACACCCAGCCATGAGCAGTGTGTAGCGGCGCACTTGGAACGTAATGCAAGCCGCAGTTTATTACAAACTATACGCAAACACGGTAAATTCCTTCCAGATAAGGAGGATATAAAAAAGATAACATATCTCGACCCGTTTGACGTTAGAGAAGAATGGTAAACAAAAACGAATAAAAGTAGATTATGACAGCAAAAAAACTGGTTGGGCAGGTATCGCCCGAAGAGAAAGATGAGATTCAGCAGTTGTTTGAGCGTCGCAATGGGTTAAATGAACTCGCTAAGATTTTAACCGCAGACAACAATGACCTCTATGAGAAATTGATAAAGGATATGGGTGAGACTGGTAGGAAGTTCCAATCGTGGTGGGACAGAATGTCCGCCAAATATCAATGGGAGGGCACTGACGATGGCAACTGGGAGATTAATTTTGATACGTGTGAAATCTTCTTAGTACGAGGAAAGTAATGCAGCTCAATTGAAAATAACGGCTCAGTAGGAAATAAATGGGGATAGGGAAATCCGAACGATTCTCTTGTCATGTAGTGCGTGTACCTCTCAAGGCGCATTATGGTTGCGCCACAGGAGACTTCTTCCCATAGCTTTTCTACTGACCTCTTTTTCTCTTACTTCTATTCGTACTGCCTGAATAATGGTAGGTACAAAAACAATACGCCCCGCCGATTTAAGCTTTGCTAAGAGGCTTGGCGGGTTCTTGTGCTTCAGAGGTACATATTTTGTTCGTTTTACCAAATCTTTCGGATATGACCCTTCTCTTACGTCACATTATGGAGAGAATAAGGCTAACAGTTTAGTCCCTCTGTCATTCCCTGTCCAACAACTGCCGGACTTCCTGGTCGAAGTCGGAGTCAATGCGTTGTGTGCGGTTGAAGATGTCGTATTCTGCCTCTGCTTTATTCTTTGCCTGTGCTGATGATATTTTGCCTTTGTCTGGCAATATCTTGTAGCGGCGGAAGGTGAGGAACTCATTGACGCTTGCCGAGAACTCAGACATGTTGAACGTGTTCTCACGCTCTATGAGGTCTTCTATGTAGTCGAAGAATCCGGTAACGGCACGTTCCAGCTGGCGGATTTCTTTCTCCTGCAAGTAGTTCTTGGCTATCGACACGTCCGATTTCAATATGCGTCCGTCCGGAGCATTCTTCCACGTGGTCAGTCCCATATGGTCTTTGGTATGGTCTGCCTTTGTGTAGATAATCTCAGCTGCTGTCTGTCCGGTGATGGCATAGTGGAAGCAATTCTGTATCATGGCATAGAAGTCACGAGTAGTTGGTGAGTTGCGGTCATAGTCGGTACTGCATTCTGCATAGATGTCCGTGATTTGTTGCCAGATGCGTCGTTCGCTTGCTCGTATGGAGCGAACGCGCTCCAGCAATTCGCGGAAGTAGTCCTTGCCGAATACGGCTGTTCCCTGCTTCAGCCGCTCATCGTCCATGGCAAAGCCCTTTTTGATGTATTCGCTTAGTATCTTCGTTGCCCATTGGCGGAATCTTGTTGCCTTTACGGAGCTTATGCGGTAGCCAGCGGCAATGATGGCATCAAGGTGATAGAAGTCTACACAATGTGTCTGCAGCTTGTCGGCCAAGGCACCATGTCGAGTGGTTATTTCCATTTTGGAAACAACCACATTCTTGTCGAGCTCACAGTCGTCGAAGATGTTCTTCAGATGCTTGCTGACGGCAGGTACGCCCACGCCGAAGAGCTGTGCCATGGCCTTTTGTGTACACCAAAGTGTTTCGTCTTTTATAATCACCTGTACTTTGCCATCAGCGTCAGGCATGCTGTATAGGAGGAATTGTATCTCGTTGCTCATCGTTGTGCTCCCTTTCCTGCATTTCTTTTGGAAGTAATGTTCGCCATGTCGACCTCTCAGATTGTCGGCTGCATTGCCTTGGAGAGACATGTTAGTGACTGACTTTCAGTCTGCCAGCCGGCACATGACAAAGTTAATCAATTATCCCAACAAATCACCCATTCCTCTACAAAATGGTTGAAAGCCCGGTGCTCCGTCAACCTTAATGATTGCAGACAATAGCCATTGTCATGCGAGCGGAAAACCTAAGTCGTCTCACATCGTACGTCGTGAATGCCCACATCGAACGATGCACCGAGGCGGTGCAGTTCGACAGCTGCATAGATGTCATCAACTGACATGACCGACCTGAAGAAGTCTATTAACCTCCTCATAAAAGTCAGTTAATTTCTTGGGCAGTACCATTCGGTTGGTACTGCAGTACCAGATAGCCAGGACTGGCGTACCGATTAGCCGGTATTGTAGTCCTGATTGAAACAATAAGGAGGACTATAAGAGGGGAATCCAAAAAGCAACTGCCTGACCGAATCAACGGTCAAGCAGTTGTAAGCGGCTTTATATCAACGGGGGCTGAGCCTTACCCGTCTGTTACCGAGAGTGAAGGGTGGGGTAATCCAGAATAGGATTCTCCCCCTTGTGCAAGCTGTCAGACTCTGTACAGCAGACCGTTGCGGAGGTCGTCAAGAGCTATTGTCTTGATGCGCACATGTTGCTTCTTGCCTGTCGCATTGCGTGGAATCTCGCTGACGAAGCGATAGAAGTGCGGACGCTTGAAGTTGGCAATGTCCGGCGACTGCTTGCAGAAGCTGTCGAGCTCCTCGGCTGTCAGCGTGGCGTCATTGCGCACAATGTATGCCGTCACAATCTGTCCGCGCATCTTGTCGGGCACGCTCGTCACGATGCAGTCTTTCACCTTGGGATGCTTGTTCAGGACTTCCTCCACCTCTGTCGGGTAGATGTTCTCGCCCGAGGAGATTATCATGTCGTCCTTGCGACCAAGGATGGTGATGTACTGGTTCTTGTCCCACGTAGCAAGGTCGTTGGTGTAGATGAAGCCTTTGTAGTACTTGGCGGCGGTCTCCTTATCGTTGTTGAAGTAGGTATAGGGTGACTTTGCCGGCGAGCAGATTATCACCTCGCCCGTTTCCTGTCCATCCATCGCCACCATGTCGTCGGGTTCTGCCTTGCGGTCGTCATAAATCTTCACCACACGCACATCATCGTCGACCATCGATGCTCCTGCCGTTCCTGCATACTTTGGCAGGTCGAACGGACGCAGGAAGGTGTTCCACAGTGTCTCTGTTGTGCCGTAGCCGTTGTAGATATACGGTGTCAGCACGCGCTGATAGCGCAGGCATGCACTGCGTTCCAGTGCAGAGCCCATGGTTATTATGCCTCGCAGGGACTTCAGGTCGTAGTCGTTCTTCTCCTGCGCATCTGCCAGCTCCTCAAGCACTGTAGGCACGCCTATCACGAATGTGATGTTGTAGTGCGAGATGTAGCGCAGTGTGGTGTCGGCATCAAATTTGCCCATCACCACCAGTGTGGCTCCTGCATAGAATGTGGGACATGGACCGCCGCAATGCACACCACCGCGGTGGAACCACGGCGTGGTATTCATCGTCACGTCCTTATAGTTCATGGGGAAGTGTATCATGATGTCGTGTGCCGAGAGCACCTCATTGATGCTTGTCAATGGAACTCCTTTGGGGAAGCCTGTTGTGCCTGACGTGTACAGACGTGTCGTCTCGTCGTAGATGT
>CAVHJI010000019.1:4170-20150 GCA_963636255.1 Bacteroidaceae bacterium
ATAGTCTGAATAGGACATCACGTCACCGTCTGTCTTTCCGTCGGTCACCACAAGACGCTCTGGCTTGAAGCCAGCTATCTGCACAGCGTGCAACACCGTGTCACGGCGTGCTTCGTCAAACAGCAAGATTCGTGGACGTGAGTCCGACAGATTCTGTGCCAGCTCTCCTGCCGACAGACGGAAGCCCACTGGCGACATCACGCCATGCACCTTCTGTGCTGCCACATACGCGAAGGCAAATTCAGGACAGTTTTGTGTCATCACCATCAGCACGTCGCCTTTGCCGAAGCCGTGGCCCAGCATGGCATTGGACAGACGGTTTACGTCCTTGTCCAGTTCCGTGTAAGTCCATTCCCTATTGCTCTTCGGGTCAATCATAGCCAGCTTGTCGCTGTAGCGACGCACGTTGCGCTTGAATCCTTCTATCCAAGTATAGTGACTCTCGAAAATCTCTCTGAATTGCTGTTTGCTATCTTCCATGATTATTTTCTTGTTTGTGAGCACAAAAGTACTGCATACTTTCGGAACCGCCGTACCATTCTGTGAAAACTTGTTAACGACAGGCTCAAGAAAGCTTAACGGGCTTAACAATGTGGCAGCAGAATTAAGTGTGGTCAGTAGAAAGAGCTGCACACATCAAGCGGAGTGTAGAATCTCGCATGAAGATTCGCGGATAGGTAACCAACAAAAAAGGAGCCTCCCACCTTCGGGAAGCTCCTCTTCATTGTTTTCGCTACAAGCGATGCAGAGACATCACCTGCGCAGACCCAGACTCTTAACAATCGCACGGTAGCGCTCAATGTCGCGTGATGCCAAGTAGTTCAGCAGTGCGCGGCGCTTGCCGACGAGTGTAGTCAAGGCTCTTTCTGTGCTATAATCCTTCCTGTTCACCTTGAGGTGCTCTGTCAGGTGGGCAATACGGTATGAAAACAATGCTACTTGGGACTCAACCGAGCCGGTATCAGTGTTAGACTTTCCGTACTTGCCGAAGATTTCTTGCTTTTTAGCAGAGTCTAAATACATAATTAAAAAAACTATTGTTTATGAATAAATCTAATGCGGGTGCAAAGGTAAACATTTAGTTCTGAAGTCTGCAAGCCCCCGTACAAGATTTTTCCTCATCAGAACAGGCACTTCGGGTACACTCCTGCTTCGACAAGGGCGTGTATCTTGTCGACCACGCTCTGGCGGTCTTCAGGATAGGTGACGCCGAACCACTTGCTTGTGGTGTCGAGCACTTCGACCGTGGCTGTGCCTTCGGTGATGAGCTTGTCGACCATCAGAGGTATGAAGAACTCGCTCTTGAGGTTTGACATGTTGGCAGGATTGCTGAGGAACGTGCGGAAGTAGTCGCGGCTGTAGCCGAAGTAGTCGGGTGTGAAGCCCCAGAAGTTCATGCTTACGGGTGTTGTCTCAGGCACAGTGACCCATGTGGAGCCATCGTCTTCGAGATACTGCACGTCTGCTCCGTGGCGTATAATCTTGGTACGTTCGACCACAGAGGTGAGCATGTGGCGGCTGTCAGTGCCACAGATGCCGCGCGACACCGTACCACTCTCGCTCAGTGTGTTGCCAACACGGAAGCCCACCATGGAATAGGTGTTCTTCGAACCTTCGGGCAGTGAGGACAGATAGCGTGCCATGACATTGAAGGAGTCGCGTCCGTAGAAGTCGTCACAGTTGATGACGGCGAAAGGTTCGTTGATAGCCTCAGCGCCCATGAGCACTGCATGGTTGGTGCCCCACGGTTTGGTGCGTCCTTCAGGACAGGTGAAGCCTTCGGGCAGGGCATCTACCGACTGGAACACCAGGCTGCAGGGGATGTGACCTTCATACTTGGAGATGATCTTGTGACGGAAGTCGTCCTCGAAGTCTTTGCGTATGACGAACACGAGCTTGCCAAAGCCAGCATGAATGGCATCATAGATGGAGTAGTCCATGATGGTCTCGCCGTTGGGACCAAGACCGTCGAGCTGCTTGAGGCCACCATATCGGCTGCCCATGCCGGCAGCCAGAAGGAACAATGTTGGTTTCATAATATCAATCGTTTTTCTGATGTTTCGGTTTATCAAGTGTAAAGATATGGATAATAGCATTGCCGCATACACGATGCCGCAACGATTTTTTCAGAACGGATAGCCAATGGCAAAGTGCAGTGCCAGTCCGTCCTTGAAGTGCGGAATATTGTAGTAGCCCGACTTGCCGGTATCGTAAGGATCGTGCAGAGCAATGCCAAGGTCGAGGCGGAAGACAAGATAGTCCATGTCGTAGCGCAGTCCGACGCCGGTGCCCAGTGCCAACTGCTTGAAGAAGTTTTTAGGTTTGAACTGTGCATTGGGACGCGACTCATCATTGCGCAGCAACCACACGTTGCCACTGTCGAGGAAGACTGCTCCGTGCAGGTCATTGACCATGCGGAAGCGATACTCAAGATTTGCCTCGAAGCGCATGTCGCCGACATGGTTTATGAAGGCATATTTGTTGTTTTCTTCGGGAGGATAACCGCCAGGACCGATGTTGCGTGCTGAGAAGGCACGCACACTGTTGGCTCCACCTATGTAGAACTGTTCGGTGTAGGGAGCAGTAGTGGCGTTGCCATAGCTCCATACCACTCCGGCTGCCACGCGTGCAGCAAGCATGCTGTGTTCGGACAGATTGTAGTGATAGCGGAACTCACTGTTGAGCTTCAGGTATTGGGCGAAAGGCACGCCCACAATCTTCTTCCCACTCTTGTTGAGCGAAGCACCGCTGGCAGCCGATGCCAATGCCACGAGGTTTCCAGCTTCGGAAACTGTAGTCTGCCACCAAATGGGATGACGCACACCGCGTTTTGAGGCGTTGTCGTAGGTTAGCGTGTACTCCATGGCAGGTATTAGCTGGTCGCGCAAGCTGATGTAGAGGGCGGGGTTCTTCTCCTGCAGCTGACGAAACTCATCGGTCTCACGTCCCAACATGTTGTATGTGAGCTTTAGCGGAGTGAAACTGAGCTTGAGGACGTCAGACGGACGGATGTCGTAGGTGACATTGCTGCTGAAGGAGAGCATGCGGTAGTACTTGGGACGGTTGAGCTGCCGTGCACTGATTTGCAGTGTAGTTGTGGCAGGGAAGTCGTACTGCTGCTTTCCTATCTTCCACCATAGCAGTCGCGGGAAGGTGAGTCCTGTGGAGAGTCCAATCTCATAGCTGTTCATGTCCGACGATGAGTTGCGTCCTGTCTGCCATTCATAGGAGCCGTCGAGGGCTATGCTCCACAGCTCGCCACGACCGAAGACATTGCTCTTGGTCAGCGTCATGCTGGCACCGGGACCTGTCTGGTTGTTGCTCTTCATCTTGACATTGAAGTCTGCCTCCATGTTGTATGGCTTGTCCATCATGAGGTTAAGCACCACGTCGAGTGTGTCGGATGTCAGAGTGCTGTCGCGTGGCACGTACTGCATCTCTACATAGCGGAAGATGTCGAGTTCGGCAAGTTTCTCCTGAATACGGGTAGAACGGTGCAGGCTGTAGAGATTGCGTGGAGCACGACGGCTGACGCCGGTGCTGTCGTCCATACTGCGCTTACGGCGGTAGCTGTGATAGTCGAGCCACTCGTAGAGCTGACGGCGGCGTACGGGCATGCGGTCATGATAGTTCATGCGAACACCACGATAGACGAACCCTGTGTCGGGAGACTCGCCATGACGACCGGAGATGTTGACAGTCGTGTTGCCTATTATGAAAGCGCGTTCTGCATCTTGTGGCACTCCTTCGGCAGGAACAAGACGCAAGCTGACGTGTTGTCCTTCGCGTTGTGTGGTATCGGCCTGATAGATGAGATAGTCGGGACGATAGTAGTAGCGGCCCAAATTGCGCAACAGATTGCTGAGGCGTGTGCGCTCATTGTCAAGGTCGGTGATGTTGAACTGTGTGCCTTGACGGATGTTGCTGTTGCGTTGTGCACGATTGAAGATGTTCATGATGTCGTCGGAGAAGCCCTTGTACATGACTGTGTCGATGGTGTAGGGGCGGTCCATGTCTACGGTGTATTGCAACTTCACCTGCAGGGAATCTTTCTTGGACGGGAACTCCTGATAGCTGACACGACCGTTGAAGTAGCCGTACTCACGCAGAATGTTCTCCGCAGCCTGAACGCGGATGGCTGGATTGACATTGCTCATGAGCACCGGAGTGGCGGCGAAACGATTGAACAGCCATTTGCCGATGCCATCTTCGGAGTTGACGAAGGCATTGTAGAACCACAGTCCGGTGGGCAGAGGCATACGTATTGACGAACTGCCCATGAAGGCATTGTTGGGTGCAGTGGCAAGTGCAGCTTCCACTTCCTCAAGAGCCGTAGTACCTACTTCGGTGGGCTCGGGATTGTCGATGAGCATACTCTTCTGTCCCACATAAAGGCGTTCGCCATCGGGCAGATTCTTCGTGACCGAACATGATGCCACGAGAAGCAGCACTATGGAAAGCAATGCCACGCGTGCCGCCGCCGACAGCGAAATACTCCTTATTATATTGTATATGCTCCGAAACATATTCTCTCTCAGTGTGTGTTCTACATGAAATGGTTTACTGTTCTGTCGTTACTGTCGTGGCCTCACTGCCCACAGTGGACCGATTGCTGTTTCCTTCTTTACTGTTTTTCTTCTTGCCGAACAGAAAGAGCTCGCTGAGGCTGTCCATCTTCTTGCGGAAGACAATGCCGACGCCGGTTTCCGTGACTTCACCCTCGAGTATGTTCTCGTAGTTCTTGTCGTGGAAAGCACGGATATAGCGCGTGCCGTTGGCATCAAGACGATATTCAAGAGACACATTGTCGATGAACGACTCCACACTGTTCGAGGCGTTTGAGCCTGTCGATACCTTACCGCCAATGTTTATCTGCACGCGGTCATTGAAGAAACGTTGCGAGTAACGGAAGGTGTAGTCGATCTGTGTACCGGCACTTGCCGTACGGTCTTCCACTCCCACGCTGAAGCTGGAACTGCTGACCGAGCCTGCCAGGGAGTTTATCTGACTTTGCAAAACGCTGGAGAGTGCTGTGCCCATGTTCATGTTGCCGGCAGAGCTGGTGCCTCCCAGATACATGCCTGTGGCAAGCATGGTGATGGCAGCCTTGCTGCGCTCGTCGGTTCCCATGGTCTGCAGCTCGTTCTCTATGTTTCCGTCGTTGGGTGCAGAGAGGTTGAATGCCAGTTCGGGTGATTCAAGCTGTCCGTTGATGGAGACAGACACGTCGAAATCTACACGTCGCGTGTCATTGCTGCCACTACCGTCCGACACGTTTGCACGCACACGCTCGGAAGCTACGAGGCTTAGGCGTGGGTTCATCAGTGCGCCGCGCCACTCCACATAACTGCCTTTTGTGAAGCTGAACTCCTTGAGCGGAATGACCGGCAATGAATACTTCATGGTGCCGCCACTCAGTGTGTAGCGTCCGTTGAGCGTCATGTCACCCTGTGGAGTATATGTCATGTTCAGGTCGCCTCCACCCTCAAGCTCCACATATTTGTTGCCGTCGTTGGTGAGGTTGGCACGCAGGCGCACGGCATCATCGATATGCACCACCATAATCATGTCCATGCCGCCAAGCGACATGGTTGTCTCTTCTGCACCGCTGCGGTTGTCGACCTCGCTGAAGGAGACAAACGTGACAAGTCCTTCCAGCCGGTCTTCCACCGTAAGTGGAGAATTCGCCATGACATATGTGGCGTTGGTGTCGCCGAGAATATTCATCTGTCCACGCATGGTCAGTGCTGAGAGTGCTCCGCGCACTGTGGCGTTGATGTCGACGAAGATCTTGCCGAAGAGAAGACTCTCACGAGTGCGTGGAGCATCAAGCAAGGTGTAGTTCTCTGCCTGAAGCTTCAGGTCTGCCGTAGGTTCAGCCACATCGGTGAAGTCGATGACGCCATCGATGGTAAAGGGATTCTCGCTGGTGGTGTAGATGGCAAACTTGTCGAACCGCATCTTGTTGGCAACAATCTCCACCGGACTGTTGTCCAGACGATACTGTGCCCCTGCCTGCTGCGACAGAATGTAGACGCTGTCCATGTGAACCTGTCCGTCGACGCGTGGCTTGTCCAATGTTCCAGTCACCGAAACATCGCCGTGCAGACTGCCAAGGAAGTTCACCATGCCGTCTGGAATGAAGGCATCGAGCATGCGCAGAGGTGTGTGGTCGAGATAGGTGTCGAGGCTGAGACTGTCGGAATGGAGCGTACCGTTGGAGGTGATGACCTCCTGATCGTCATACGACATATAGGCATCGACGAAGCTCTCGTCGTTCAATCCTGGCAACCATGTGAGTCCAAGACCCAGGTCTCCCACACGACGCTTCTCGTAAGTCAGCTCATCGATGACGGCTTCGGACGAGAGCTGCATGGATGTGGCTGTCTGCACAAACGACAGGTCGGCACTGAACAGACCTGCAATCTGCGGTAAGTAAGGAATGGCGGCCGACAAATCCTTCAGGTTAAGTCGGTTGAGCTCGACATTCATGTTCTGCAACGACACGGTATCGGCCATGTCGGATAGCACACGGAAGCACAGTCCGTCGTCGCTGTCCATATCGATATCGGCATAGGCGCGGTTGTCCTGATGCAGATAGAGCCAATTCTTGCCTTCATCGAATTCGAAATTGCGAAAGGCTATTATGGGCTGTTCGGGTGTGAGCTTGAACAGTACACCATTGGCACGATGCCGCGGTCCCTGATCGTGCAACGGCGTGGCATTGATTCCCAGCAGTATGCCTGTCTTGCCCTTTCCGTCGACAACATGCAGGTCGAGAGCGGCATCATCGGTGCGTATCGTGCCGTCGAGATTGGCTTTGAACACATACTGCGGATTGCGCGGACCGTTAATGACGCCACCGCTGATCTTCATCTGCGAAGTGTCCTGACGTATTGCCAGATATATGGTGTCGAGCTGGAAGGAGTCGACACGAAGTCCGTCAATCTCCGCACGTCCGTTGATGCCTATGTCAGGTGTTGCTCCATAGTTGACAAGGATGTTGTGGAAGCGAATGCCGCGTGTACGCAGGAAACTGTGCAGCGGATTGTCCTGTCCTGCCCGTAGGCGGAAGCCTGCAGCAGGAAGAGCTTCACGCAAAGCTGCGTGGTCAAGACTGCGTGCTTCTATCTGTGAGAGCAGAACCTTGTCGAACGAGCCGCCGCGTTCGAGCATCTCTTCAAGCGATGTCAGCGACTTCAACCGCAAGTCCATATCACCGCCCTTTATGTCGATTTGTGCCGAGTCGGCATTGGCAACGGCACTGACGTTAAGTGCGAAGACACCGTTTGACTGGTTTGGCATCAGCCCCAACCGATAGAGGTCGATGCGCTTGATGTCGAGGTCTGCACTGCCTTGTATGTTGCGTGTATCTGTCCGCACGGACAGTGTTCCGTCGGTCTTGGCAATGGCATTGTCGATTGCCAACTGTGCTTCAAGAAGTCCTTGTGCCAAAGTTCCGGAGGCACGTATATTCGAGAGGTCGTAGTTCTGGTATTGTATCTGGTCGACGACAGCCTCAAACTGCGACGTTGCGCTATGCGATGTGAAGTCAAGTCCACAGCCCTGTGCCTGTATGGTGGCTGCAAGGTTGCGGATGGAATCGTGCGGCAGGAAATGGTCTATACGCAGGGAGTCGATGCGCAGCAAAGCCTCGTAGTCCTGACTCGTCGTGTTGTATGCTCCATTCACTAAGACGGAGCCTTGTTCCTCGGCCAGCGTCAGCTCGGCACGAGCTTCGGAACCGTGCAGCTGCATGTTGCCGGCAACGCCGATGCTGTCGGGGATTACGACCGAACCGTCGGGCGTGATGCCTGCCAGTGCAAGAAAGAAGTTCAGCTTGCCTGTCTCGGCTTCGATGTCAATATTGGCACTACGCAGTATGGAGTCCGTAAGATTTGTCATGATGCCACTGCCGTCGATGGAGAAAGCTCCAGGCAGATTGGCTTCGAGCCGTGGAATGCTCAGCCGCGCAAGATTGCCTGTGGCGGCAGCATTGACGATGAGCGGGCGTTGAGGATAACTCTCCTTGAAGTCCGTACTGACAGAATCACCGACGAACAGCAGCACATCTTCGCGTCCGATGTTGGCACTGAGCCGCAGTGAGAGGTTGTCTTCTGCCGCTGCACGCCCTTCGACGACCGACCAAGGCAGCGTGCTCTGCAGCGATGCTTCGCTGTTCGGGGTCAGCAGATGCAGGTCCGGTATGGAGAGACAGCGGTTGTCGGCGTGGAGAGTTCCTGTCAGCGACGACAGCGTGAGCCCGCTACGGTCGTAGAACGACATTTCGCGCAGCGAGGCATGAATGTCTCTGCCGGCATAATAAGCCGAATCTATCTCTGCCGCAATGTCGTGCAGTGCAATGTGCGAAGCATCGAAGCCGCTGGCGGCAGGCAGATACGAGGCATCATAGTACAGCGACGGAGCGTGCACCGACAGTGAGTTGCAGCCGAAGATGGTTTTGCCAAGGTCAATCAGACCGCCAGACAGCCGTGCATCGGAGATGTTTGCCGACACATCGAGAGTGTCGGCAGGCATGGAGAACCCCACCTTGACGTTCTTCAGATTGGCATCAAGCACATTGATGATCCATGCAATTGGCGCCGATGTGCTGTCTGTCTCTTCCACCGAGGGCAACATTGTGATGCTGACATCACCGCCATTGAGATTTACGGTGTTGAGCACAACCGTCTGACGCGACAGGTCGACGGAATGGCTGCTGAGGAAGAATCTGCCGATAGTTCCCTTTATGCGCATGCCGTCGATGAGGCTGTCCGTATTCAGACGAAGGCTGTCTATCTGTATGATGTCAATCTCCACCTGACTGCGCAGTAGCGGTGTCGGCTGCACACGGACGTTGACGTTGTCGATCTCAAGAATCTCTACGGCGGCGGACTTCTCCTCGGCAGGCTTGGTGACATTGATGTCGCGTGCCACAAGGTTAAGCGGAAACCGCAGGTCAATGCGCCCGACGCTGATGTCCAGACCCGTCGATTCCGACGCGTAACGCGAGACCTCTGTGCATACGAAGTTCTGTACTGGCGGAACATAGAGCAGCGCAATGAGCAGAATGAAGACAGTGATAGGTGTCAGAAAAAGCCACAACACCCAAGCAGGGAATATCTTGTGTTTTGATGCCGTCATTTTGCGTGCGATTGTTTATATGCAAAGGAACGGATTTTTCGGGACACAACAAAAAGCAGTTTTTATGTGAGTTCGGGATAATGATAGTCTAAAAATTGTCAGGAAAAGTGGGGCACTGGTAAAACCTTGTGTTTAGCCGTAGATGTTCGATAGTCAGAAAAGGAAGAACTTTACGTCTACCACTCCATGTAGTTACGCCCTGAACCTCTTTATCTTGGAATTGCCGTAACGTTAGCGAAAGTTACAAACAGTCCAAAATGATGCTGCCGATTGTTCCACAAAGTATGTTGGCATACTTGTCTTGTGGAGACTGCAACGGACTTACGGCCCCTGATACAGACGAAATGGAAAATTGTAAACTATATCCGCATTTGTCGTAAAGGCATCCTGTACAAGTTGCCGTAATTTTGCAGTGCAATCAAGTCATGGCAGACAAGATGATGGATTGATGTTTTATTGGTAATGCCGCTGACGACAGTATTTTGCGCACACAGGCGCAGCTTGGAAAGAAAATGCTGGTGGCGCATTTCTTTGGGCTTTTTGAGGATGACAGAAAGGAACATTAAAAGATTTTCTTTCTCTATCAGGGAGCAGAACCCTTCAAGAAGATGATTGACGACGGCGAATACACCATGAGCCGATTTGCCGGCATGTATGGATTCACGTACGATGGCATGGTCACCAGTAGGAATGAAGCAAAATCTTTGGGAGAGAAGCTGAAGTAGAGGCATCATAACAGAAAATGTAAAATTAAAAAGACGAAAGTGTATGAAAGAGTTACTGAAAAAAGTATTGTCAGTATTATTCGCGTTCTTGATAACAATAACGATGGATGCAGCAGAGAAATTGATAGACGGCATTCCCTACGTGCAGTTGAACAATGGGGTGTGGATGCCGAGGTTTGGTCTCGGTACATTCAATGTGCCAGACAACGCTACGTGTAAAGACGCTGTGCTCACTGCACTGCGAATGGGATACCGCCATATTGATACGGCGCATGCTTATATGGATGAACAGGGAGTGGGCGAAGCCGTGGATGAATTCATCAGGGAGAGCGGCGTGAAGCGGGAGGAGATATGGATAACCTCCAAGCTCTGGCCTGCGGAGTATGGTGATGCTACAGCCATCGACAAGATGTTGCAACGGTTACACTTGGACTATATAGACTTAGTGTATCTGCATCAGCCGGTAGGAGACATTAAGGCAGGATGGGCCAATCTGGAGAAAGCTGCAAAGCAGGGAAAAGTGCATGCCTTGGGCCTCTCCAATTTTGAGGTTGAAGGAGCTGAGGACATCTACCGTTGGTGCGTGGAAAGCACGGAGATCAAGCCGTCCGTCATGCAGATGGAATGCCATCCATATGCGCAGCGCCTTGAAGAGAAATCTTTGGCCAGAGAGCGTGGCATGGTGGTGGAATGTTGGTATCCGTTGGGTGGAGCGGCATCTCGTGGAGCGTTGTTTCAGGATCCTGTCATTAAGAGTATTGCCAATGCCCATGGTTGCACGCCGGCACAGATCATCATCCGCTGGCATATTCAGGAGGGTCATTCCGCCATTCCCGGTGCTACCGACCACGGCTATATCCAGGAGAATATCAATGCCGTGAAGCAGTTGACTCTCTCTGATGAAGAAATGGAGCAAATGCGTGCCCTCAACAAAGAACAGCGTTTTTACCAGTTTGACATCGAGATGACACGCCGCTTCTGCAGCAGTCCGCTGCCAGATGCCGCAGACAATGACGAATGGCAGAAGAAGATGAACGACGAGCTAAACAAATAGGAATCAGTATTATAGAATGAGGCTGGCAACGGACAGATGAGAGCAAACGGCGCGATAAGGTTCTGTATGATTGTTCTGTTACAGGCAATATTTACGGCATGCCGTCCCGAAAGCACAGGCGTTGCCGTACAGGGAGAGAAGCCTGGTCCTTCAGAACAAGTCTGCCCAGCAGAAAACGACAACGACGGCGATGATTCGACTGTCTATTCACGCACGAGTCTGATTCGTGACGTGATGGCAGATGCCGCATTCGCTGGCTACGGACGTCTGTTGTTCCCCGTGCAGGACAGTTATTGGAGCGGAACGACGCTTGAAGATCTGCGTCTCGCCTATTATAACAACATTGACCCCGACAAGACGGTTGAGATTGTGAATTATCTTCACGTGAAAGCCGTCTGTGGAGAAACTGTATTCTACAACATTTATTCAGACGACGAGAAAGACGCCGACCCACGGAAGGAAGACACGGGACTGTTCTTCTTCCGTGGCAATGACGGTGCCCGTTTTGCCGTCTGCAATGCCGGTGGAGCCTTTGCATATGTCGGAGCCATGCACGACAGTTTCCCACATGCCATGGAACTCTCGAAAAGAGGCTACAACGCCTTTGCGCTCATCTATCGCCCTGGAGCACAGACAGCCTGCGAAGACCTGGCACGTGCCGTCAGTTTCATCTTTGCCCATAAGGACGAGCTGGGCGTAAACACAGACTGCTACTCGCTATGGGGCGGTTCGGCCGGCGGACGCATGGCAGCATGGGTGAGTGCATATGGTACTGCTGCTTTCGGCGGTGACAGCTTGCCGAAGGCCGGAACAGCCGTCATACAATACACCGGACTGGCTGAATATTCCAGTGCCGATGTGCCCACTTATTCTTGTGTAGGCAGCTCGGACGGCATAGCCTCGTGGCAGACGATGAAGACCAGGCTCGGGAGGCTCGCCTCACTTGGCATCCCCGCGGAGTTTCATGTGTATGAAGGACTGGAGCATGGTTTCGGACTCGGCACGGGAACTGCGGCAGAGGGATGGATAGACGACGCCGTGAAGTTCTGGGAAAAACAGATGGAGTAACTTGATTGACATTAATATAGATGCGAAGAATTGCAATAATGGTGATGCTCCTGGTAGCGGCCAGCCAAATGGCTGCCTGCTTGAACCATCAGGAAGGCATCAGGGAAGACAATACTATGGGGAACGGCCGGACGATAGACAACGCTGTGTACAACCCCTGCGGAGTCGTAAAGCCTTCTGTCACGGAGAAGGCACCACTGGAAGGGGCAGTAAACCTCTGGGCAGTGGACAACATACCTGCCACTACCGGGAATGTGTCCAATTCTGACGGGGCAGACTTCATCCCCAATATGGAGGTCTTCACCATCGATTCTGCAACGGTCCCGAAGGGTGCCGTAATGATATGTCCGGGCGGTGCTTTCATGTTCCGCAGCATGCAAAGCGAAGGCTACGACGTGGCCGATATGCTTATGCGGATGGGCTATCAGTGCTTCGTGGTCAACTATCGCATACGCCCCTACACGATGCAGGAGAGTGCCACCGACCTTCAGCGTGCCATACGCTATGTGCGTGCCCATGCTGCCGACTATCGCATCAATCCGGATAACATAGCCCTTGTCGGCTTCTCTGCCGGCGGCATACTCAACGGAGAAGTGCTTCTCAACTGGCGTGACTTGAAGAACGCCACCTCGCTCGACAACAGCTATCAGCCCGATGAACTCGACAACGTGCCAGTATCGGCATGCGCCGTTGGCATGATATATTCGTTCTATGGTCGTTTGAGTGTCTCGATGAATGATGTTGCCACATTGCGTGCCGCCAATCTGCCACCTGCATTCTATTGTTGGGGGACAAGAGACGGATTTGCAAGGCAATTCCAACAGAACTCCAATGCGGTTAGGGAGGCTGGATGTCGGGTGGAAACGCTTGTCTTGCAGGACTATCCCCACGGATATGGCACAGGAGGTGCAGATGCAGTATGGGGCAATGCTTTTGATGCATTCCTCACTGCGATTATGGTTGACAACAAATAACAGAAGAATGGAATTCAGAATATTGGGAAAGAGTGGTTTGAGGGTCTCGCCAGTTGGTCTGGGCTGTATGGGGATGAGCCATGCCTACGGCGCTGCTGCCGACAAGACGGAGATGACGAGGTTGCTGGCTGATGCCGTGGAGATGGGCTACAGTTTCTTTGACACCGCCGAGATATACGGCACACCTGCAGAGCCGCATCACAACGAAGAGCTCATAGGCATGGCGCTGGCTCCTTGGCGAGACCGGGTGGTGATAGCCACAAAATGTGGCATAAGGTTTTCGGGTACAGGACATGACTTGATGGTCGACTCACGCCCGCACGTGATACGGCAGTCTTTGGAAAGATCACTGCGCCGTCTGCGCACCGACCATATAGATCTCTTCTATCAACACCGTATCGACCCGAAGGTAGATCCCGAGGTCGTTGCAGATACAATGGCCGGGCTAATCCGCGAAGGGAAGATTCTGCATTGGGGCATATCGGAAGCCAATGAGGAGTATCTGCGCCGTGCACATGCGGTGTGCCCAGTCACAGCCATACAGAACCGCTATTCGATGATGGCACGCTGGCACGAGAGCCTCTTCCCCGTTTGCGAGGAACTGGGCGTGGGCTTTGTGGCATTCTCGCCGCTTGCCAACGGACTGCTCTCGGGTTGCTACAACGAACGGCCGGAGTTCGATGCCGCCAGCGATTACCGTGCCGTGATGCCCCAATATGAGAAGGAGAGTTTCGCAAAGAACGCCGCGCTGTTCAGGCTGCTCAGCACAATGGCCGACAAGTATCACGCCACACCGGCACAGATATCGCTGGCATGGATGATGGCCAAACGCCCCTGGATAGTTCCTATACCCGGCTCGAGGAAGCTGTGCCGCATAAAGGAAAACCTCGGTGCAGCAGATACGTGCCTGACAGAAGAAGACGCCACACGGATAGACCATGCACTCGACACGATGGAAATGAGCAGCGTATTCGGCGGCTCGAACATCGTAGATTCCAAGAAATAATAAAAAAATGGGCATCTTTGCACTGGACGACAAAAGAACGACAAGTGTCTATGGAACAAAAAGACATCATCATAACGGATGCGATAGACGGTATCGGTACCAAACAGTACGACGGCTTCCTTGGGCATGCCCTATGCCTTGACGGCGAATGCTCGTTCGACTGGTGTGGCCGCAGAATGACTATGCATGCAGGCGATCTGCTTATCGTGCGGCGTGGCAGACTTATGGAACATATTGAACATGGGCCAGACTTCCGCGTGAAGATGATATATGTCACCGCCCCATTCATTGCGCTCAGCACACCTCAAAGCAACTATGGCATGAAAGGACAGTTGGCCCTTTTCCTTAACCCTATCATGCACCTCACGCCAGTGATGATTGCACAATGCCTGCGCAATTTCGACTATCTGCAGCAACGCATACTTGAGACCGGACATCACTTTTACCGCGAGCTTATGATAAATGCCGTGCAGACGCTAATACTTGACTTCTTCGATTTCCATTCGCGCCTTTACGATGAGCCGGACATTACCACGCAATACGCCGCCATCATGAACGGCTTCATCCGTTTGCTCGAGATTGGAGAATACCGGCAGCACCGCGAGGTGACATGGTATGCCGACAAACTCTGTGTCACGTCGAAATATCTATCCGAGGTATCAAAGAAAACCAGTGGCTACGCCGCCAACTTTTGGATAAACCGCTACACAGTGCTCGACATCTCGCGGCTGCTGCGTGACAAGAGTCTCACGTTTGTGCAGATCTCCGACATGTTCGGTTTTTCGTCTCCAGCCTATTTCAGCCGCTACGTGTCGCATAATCTTGGCATGAACCCGACAGATTATCGCGACTGACCGTTTCCCCACTTGTGAACAGTACCCTTCTCCACCCAACACCGACTCAATAACCCGTCAACACGTCCTATAGGTGTTGGTATCTGCGCATCGTACTGCGATAGCGGAGCCACAGCATGATGCCGCAGGTGGTCAGTCCGAAAGGAAACGAGAGCCACACGCCCACAAGTCCCATGTGCAGCACGAAGGCAAAGACATAGCACAGCGGCAGTGAGACGACGAAATAGGCAATGAAGGCAATCAGCACCATCGACCGCACATCGGCAATTCCGCGCAATGCGTTCGAGTAGGTAATCTGCAGTCCGTCGCCAAACTGGTAGAGCACAAATGGCAGGAAGAGCGACGCCACCATTGCTGCTATCTCCGCATCGCCGCCGGTGAAGAACGAACCGAGGTCTTCGTGTATGCTGAGCAGTATGCCCGTGATGACAATCTCGAGTAGCAGCATCAGCCTGAAGCCGCATCCGACAGTCTGCCTGGCACTTGCGTAGTCGTGCTGCCCCATGAAGTTGCTGACGCGTATGGCGATGGCGGAACCCAGTCCGTAGTAGACCATAAAGGCAAACTGCGATATGGTGAGCATCACCTGATGTGAGGCAAGTGCCAGCGTGCCAATCCATCCCACCATGATGGCTGTCAAGCTGAACGATGCTGTCTCCATCCCCATCTGCAGCGCAATGGGCCAACCAATCACGTTCAGCCTTTTGAACAAGCCGAACGACCATTTTACCGACCTCAGCCCTTCGCGGTAGACCGCATACTTGCTGCCTGCCCCAATCACTGCGACATAGACCAAGACCATCAGCACACGCGAAATCAGCGTGCTCCATCCGGCACCGACGATGCCCAGTTCGGGCATTCCCAGCTTGCCGTAGATCAGTATGTAGTTGCCCACAATGTTCAGAAGGTTCCCCGTCAGCAGAATCCACATCGACACCTTCGTCAGGTTGATGCTGTCGGTGAACTGCTTGAAGGCATTGAACAGCATGACGAAGACAAGCGAGGCAAGCAGCACGAGGAAGTAGGGCTTGATGAGCGTCATCAGCTCCTCGGGCTGTCCCATACGGTCGAGGTTGAGGTAGACCACCGCCATTATGCCGGTGACGAGCAGTGCCACTACGACATTGGCAACGATGCTGTGCAGCAGCGTCTGTC
>CAVHJI010000020.1:0-19764 GCA_963636255.1 Bacteroidaceae bacterium
GATAAGCTTTGAAAGTTATCGCGATAAGTTTTTCCGACCTTCGCGATTGCGTATGTATGCAACAATTATGCTCTTTTCGAACCATTTTGAACCTCTCTTCAAGCTTTACCAATGCCTATATTTAACACTTTGTGGTTCGTTTTAAGAGATGTTTACATTTACCGCATTAACATACTTTACACTTTGACAGTGCCTGAGGCGCCGGTATTGGATGTAGGCTGTTGTATTTTTTTGTGATTATCCGTGCAGAAAAAGAAGGGAGGCGGTGCCATGTGATGACATCGCCTCCGTTGTTACAATCGTGTTGTTTGAGTCTGTGTCTGAGACCTTGTATTCCAGACTGTGACCGCTGCGTTCCTTTAGTCAGGTTGTGCACGAAGACAACCTCTTTGAGGGTGCGCTGCTCACTACGAGGTTACGCATACTATCAATGTTCTTCACGTAAAACATTATGCGTATAACATAAAACAGACCACGTAACACTCAACACAAGATGTTACTTCTTCTCGTCGAGACCGAGGTCCTTGTAGGTGCGCGGTGCGGGGACTCCGGGCAGGGGCTTGTAGTTCTGAAGGTCTTTCAGAGCTTCCTCGACGGCACGCTGTAGCTGCTGGTCTTCGCCAGCCTGCTCGCGGATGGGGTCGTTGTCGACGTAGATGTCGGGGTCGACTCCGTGGTTCTCGACAATCCACTGTCCGGTCTTGGCGTCGTAGTTGGTGAAGAACGGTACGCGGACGTCGGTGCCATCCATGTAGGGCAGTGAGCCGCTGATGCCGATGATGCCGCCCCAGGTGCGTGTGCCGACAATCTTGCCGAGGTTGTTGGCCTTGAAGCTCCATGGGAACAGGTCGCCGTCGGAGGCGGAGTACTTGTTGATGAGCAGGACCTTAGGGCCGTGGTGCGAGCCTTCGGGGATGGTGCCCGTCTGGCTCGAGGTGCGGTACATCGTCATGCGGTAGGGCTCGCGCAACAGTCGCTCGATGATCATCGGGGAGACGTTGCCGCCACCGTTGGCGCGGTCGTCGATGATGAGGGCTTCCTTGTCGAGCTGCGGGTAGTAGTAGCGCACGAATTCGTTGAGGCCTTCAGCACCCATGTCGGGGATGTAGATGTAGCCGACACGTCCGCCCGAGAGCTTCTCGACGGTCTTGATGTTGTTCTGCACCCATTCGTAGTGGTAGAGTGGGTATTCGTTGCTGATGGGCTTGACGACAACACGGCGTGCGCCGCTCTCGGAGGCTGAGCTGTTGACGGTGAGCTCGGTGAGGACACCGGCCTTGCCGACGAGCAGGGAGTAGATGTTGTCGGTGGTCTTGACTGATACGCCGTCGATGGCGGTGATGTAGTCGCCGACCTTGATGTCCATGCCGGGCTCGGTGAGCGGCGAGCGCAGCTCATCGCGGTAGGGTGCTCCCTCGAGGATCTTCGTGATGCGGTAGTAGCCGTTGCTCTCGCGCTGGAGCTCAGCGCCGAGGAGTCCCATGTCGATGCGTTCGGCTGTGGGCATCTCGCCCGGGGAGACGTAGGCATGGCCGCATGCCATCTCGGCAATCATCCCGCCGATGACGTAGTTGAGGTCGAGACGGGTCTTGACGTAGGGCAGCAGTGCGGAGTATTTCTCCTTCATGGCTTTCCAGTCGACGCCGTGCATGTTCTCCAGATAGAAGCCGTCGCGGAAGGCACGCCACACTTCGCCGAAGATCTGGGGCCACTCTTGCGAGTAGTCGACGATGGCGGTCATGTCGCCGAGGTTGACGTTCTTGTCGAGCTGTGCCTTGCCGCCGAGGTCGACCACGTAGACCTTGTCACCCTTCGTCATGAGGGCTTTCCTGGAGCCGTAGGGGACGGTGGTGAGGCGGGCGTCGGCGAAGGTGTCTTCCTTTTGTGTCTTGAGGTCGAAGGTCTTCGTGCTGGAGCCTGAGGTGTAGTAGACCTTCTGGCCGTCGCTGTAGAAGCTGCGGTAATTGCCTGTGGGCAGCGGCAGTTTGATGATGCGCTGCCAGATGTCGTCGGTGTCGATCTTCACGTTGACGGTTGGCTGCGCTGCATCCTTGGACTTGGAGTCGGGTGCCTTGGACTTGGAGCCGTCGTCGGCAGCAGTGCCGGTGAGCTCGTCTGTGGGGAGCAGCGGCGACGGGGTGTCGGCGGCGAGCAGTGCCATGTAGATGCCGCTCATGCTGCTGTAGGCGTAGTTCCACTCCACGCGGCTGTAGATGGGGTTGAGGTCGCGGTCGGAGGTGAAGATGAGGTAACGGCCGTCGGTGCTGAACGTCGGGGAACCGGAGTTATACCACTTTTCGGTGACGGGGTACTCCTTGCCGGTGTTGAGGTTGTAGACGTAGACTACGGACATCTCGTTCTTTGCAGGTTTGGTGTAGGTCAGCCACTGGCTGTCGGGTGAGATGTCGACCGAGCGGATTTCGCTCTCGGGACAGGTCAGCAACGTGCGCTTGCTGCGTGCGGCTACGTCGACGAGGACGATGCGGTTCTTGCGGTCGGTGTAGATGATGCGCTTGCTGTCGGGCGTCCATGCCAACTGTCGGATGTAGGTGTCGTTGTCGCGTGTCAGCTGTACGGGTTCGCCGCCGCCGGTGGGCTGAAGCCATATCTCGGTCTCGCCGGTCGCGTCGCTGATGTAGGCAATGTTCTGTCCGTCGGGACTGTAGTCGGCATTGCGGTCGTTGGCACCCGGCGTGCGCGTCAGGTTCTTGGTGACGCCGTTGCCGTTGGGCACGTCGAAGACTTCGCCGCGGGCTGTTACTGCCAGACGGTGACCGTCGCTGCTCATGCTGACTGCCGTGAGGTCGTCCTCAACCTTGCGCAGCTCGGCACGGGCGTAGATGTTGTCGCTCTCGAGGCTGATGCTGATCCTGGTGCTCTGACGCGTGCGTGGGTCGAGCTTGTAGAGGTAGCCGCCGTTCTCGTAGACGATGATCTGGCCGTTGGTGCTGGGGAACTTCACATCGAATTCGGTGTAGTTCGTGACCTTCTCGGTCTGATGGGTCTCGGTGTTGTAGACGAAGATGTTCATCGTCATGTCGCGGTCGGAGATGAAGAATATCTCGTTGCCAATCCACATGGGGATGATGTCCTGTGCGTCGTTGCTGGTGATGTTTTCCACGCTCTTCTTCTGCGGGTCGTAGATCCATATGTCGTCGGCCATGCCGCCACGGTAGTACTTCCATGTGCGGAATTCGCGCATCACACGGTTGTAGGCGAGACGCTTGCCGTCGGGCGAATAGCTGCAGAAGCCGCCCTCGGGCAGTGGAATCTGCTCAGGCATGCCGCCATCGACGGAGACGGTCCATAGCTTGCCGTCGAAGCTGTCGCTGATGCGGTTGCGGTAGACGATGCTGCGGCTGTCGGGCGTCCACGTCATGACCATGTTGTTGGGGCCCATGCGGTCGCCGACGTCGTCGCGCGGATTGGTGGCTGTGTAGGTCAGACGACGTGGCTCTCCGCCCTCGGCGGGAATGAGGTAGACCTCACGGTTGCCGTCGTACTCGCCGGTGAAGGCTATGTTGCGGCCGTCGGGTGAGAAGCGTGCCAGCATTTCGTAGCCGACGTGCGAGGTCAGGCGTGTGGCTTGACCGCCATTGATGGATGCCTTGTAGAGGTCGCCGGCGTAGGTGAACACCACTTCCTGACCGTTGGTGCTTGGAAACCTCAGAAGCCGGGCTTCATCGGCTTGTCCCGACAGGGCGGCACCTGCCAGGACCAGAGATAAGAATAGCTTTTTGTTCATTTATGTAGCAGTAGATTGATTATTCTGCTGCAAAGATAGCGCTTATTCTTTCACTATTACTCTATGGCATGCACTCTGCGGCGCGGAATGTCGAGCTTGTCGGGCTTGCCGGCGTAGTTGATGGTGCCGCTGCCGCTGACGTCTGCCTTGAGGTACTTGCTGGCGTAGCAGGTGATGTCGCCCGAGCCGGTGATGTAGGCAACGACATTTGCCGTGTGCAGGTCTTTTGCCTCGATGTTGCCGCTGCCGGTGACGGTGTGGACAGCGTCGGTGCCGTTGCCTTTCAGGGTGATTCCGCCAGAGCCGGTAATCTTGGCGTTGACATCGCCGGTGGTGATGCCGTTGATGTCGAGGTCGCCTGAGCCGGTGACGCGTGCCGTCAGGTCAGAGCTCTGCAGACGGGCGATGTCGATGTCGCCCGAGCCGGAGATGGAGATGCGCACGGGACCTTTGCTCGTGACGTTACTACAGTCGATGTCGCCTGAACCGGACACGTCGACGGATAAACGGTCGGTGGTGAGCGGTCCGACCTTGACGCCGCCCGAGCCCGCGATGTCTATGCTCTCGAGCGTCGGTGACGACAGCTCGATGCGGAAGGTCTTACGGTTGTTGTTGACGTTGTAGCCCCTCTTGAAGCGTATGTTGAGGGTGTTGCCGCTGACCTTCACCTCGAGAATTTCGGCGACGTTGTCGCTGACGAAGGCTTTCACCGTGGGCTTGCCGCTCCTCTGCGTGTAGACCACGTCGGCGCTGCAGGCGAGGTTGATCTCACTGAAGTTGTCCACGCGATAATCCTTGGTGACGTAGTTGCCGCTGGCGGTGATGCGCTTGTTGCCGTCGGAAAAGAAACTCCACTGTGCGTTGGCTGTGGTGCAGACCATCATCAGGGCTGCCAGAGCCAGAAATCCTTTCAAAATACCTCTCTTCATATCAATGTCTGTTTTCGTTGTTTCTATGCCTTAGACGTGGCGTGACGGGCGAAAGGTTGCAGCGGATGCAAAAAAAACGGGCAACACGTCATTTCATTACTCCGCGCGGATACTGCATGGTGACGCAGTGGAGGGAGCCGTGCTGCTTGATGAGCGGACGGCAGTCGATGCCTGTGATTTCGCGGTCGGGGAAGGCTTGCGCCAATGCCGCGCGTGCAGCTTCGTCGTTGTGGGGCTGATTGTAGGTGGGGTAGAGCACCTCGCCGTTCATGACGAGGAAGTTGGCGTAGGTCGCCGGCAGACGTTCACCGTCGTCGATGATGGCGTCTGCCATCGGCAGTGGCAGCAGGTTGTAGGGCTGTCCCGACAGCGTGGTGAACGTGTGCAGCTGCTGCTCCATCTGCTGCAAATCGTCGTAGTGAGGGTCGGACGGATTGTCGCAGCGGACGTAGGCGATGGTGCCAGGCGAGCAGAAGCGTGCCAGCGTGTCGACGTGGCTGTCGGTGTCGTCGCCGAGGAGATGACCGTGGTCGAGCCACAGGATGCGGTGCAGATGCAGCGCCTGCTTCAGATATTCCTCGATGTCGGTCTTGTTGAGTCGCGGATTGCGGTTGACGTTGAGCAGACACGCCGACGTGGTGAGCAGTGTGCCCTGTCCGTCGCTCTCGATGGAGCCGCCCTCGAGCACGAAGTCCTGATGGTCGGAGTATGTTCCGGCGAGGTCGCCGCTGTCGACGAGCTGTCGTGTGATGGCGTTGTCGAGTTCCCAGCGGAACTTGTCGCCCCAGCCGTTGAACTTGAAGTCGAGCAACTGTGGACCGCGTGTGTCGGTGAGCGTCAGCGCACCGTGGTCGCGTGCCCACGTGTCGTTGGTGCGGCATTTGGCGAAGCGTGTGTTTGC
The DNA here is from genome assembly GCA_963636255.1 of Bacteroidaceae bacterium. Lineage (GTDB taxonomy): Bacteria > Bacteroidota > Bacteroidia > Bacteroidales > Bacteroidaceae > Bacteroides. The sequence goes on from CAVHJI010000020.1 coordinate 5,576, forward strand.
CATGATAACGTGCTGTCCGGCGAGTTGTCGCATGACCTTTGCCGGCTCGGGAGTGACGATGAGGAGCTTCTCACGATGGCTGACGCGGGCTGCTATCTGCGTGAAGCAACGCTGCACCTCTTCGAGCATCGGAGCCCAATCGGTGCCGGCGTGTGGCCACGTCAGCTGCACGCCACTTTGTTCCTCCCATTCGGCCGGAAGGCGCGGCGCGCGCTCTTCGCTCTCGCGGTCGTAGAACTGTGTCACGTCGAGCTGCAGCTCGTCGTTGCGACGGTCGAATACGAGATTTGGTACCTGTATGCCCATGTCTCTTCTGTCTCCTCCTGTTTATATTTCTTGACTTGTGTTATTGTTGTTGTGTGTGTATACGGTCTTCAGTCCTTCTTGTCGGTGTGTGCCAGCCAGCTGTCGATGAGGCGTCGTGCTATGCTCATCTTCTGCGGCAGCTCCGGCAGGTGGTCGCGGTGGAAGAATGCTCCTGCGCTTAGCTCGTCCTCCTGAATCTTGATGGTGCCGCTGTCGTAGTCGGCGGTGAATCCCACCATCAGTCCGCTGGGGTAGGGCCATGTCTGACTGTCGAAATAGCGCAGGTTCCTGATGGTGAGTCCGGTCTCCTCCATCACCTCGCGGCGCACACACTGCTCCAGGCTCTCGCCGGCTTCGAGGAAGCCAGCCACGAGTCCGTAGAAGTTGCCGCGGAAGTTGCGCGAGTGCACCAGCAGGACCTCATCCTCGCCGCGGCGAATCAGCACAATCACGGCTGTGGCTATGGGCGGATACATCTCCAGTCCGCACTGCGGGCACTTCTTCATTATGGGGTTCTTCCACTCGGTGCGGACGCCGCACGTGGGGCAGTAGATGCTGTGGCGGTCCCAGTAGAGAATCTGGAAAGCCTTGCCTGCCGCCAGATAGTCGTCCGTCGGGATGACGTTGAAGCTGGGGCGCAGCGGCATCCACTTCCAGCCGTTGCCGTCGGGCTCGGGACTGTCGAGGGCGAAGGTCCTGACGTGGCGTCCCGTGGCCGTCGTCACGTCGTGGATGCGGCCACCGCCGCTGTTGCTGACGGGCGGAACCGCGCCTGTGGGCACAGACAGCTGTCCGTCGGCAGACTGCCGCAGCAGCAGATTGTCGCGATGGAAGATGTACCACTGGCAGGATGATGTGGTTGTCGTGTCTGTACTCATCGTCTGATGTCCCTCCGGTTGAGTGCCGCCTGATAGCGTCGGGCGTTGGCCAGATGTTCGGCGTAGGTGGCAGCGAAGTTGTGCGTGCCGCTGAAGTCCTCCTTGGCACACATATACAGGTAGTTGTTCTTGTCGGCATTGAGCACGGCGTCGATGCCTGTCGTGCTGGGCACGCGTATCGGTCCTGGGGGCAGTCCGGTGTTCAGGTATGTGTTGTAGGGCGAGGCGATGGCGAGGTCGCGCGTCAGGATGCGGCGTATCACGGCTGTGGAGTCGCCGTCGGCACGGCGTTGTTGCAGCAGAATGTATTTCACCGTCGGGTCTGCCTGCAACGGCATGCCAATGCGCAGACGGTTGAGGTAGAGTCCTGCCACGACGGGCTTCTCGGCATCGTTTGCCGTCTCCTCCTCGACGATGGATGCCAGCGTCGTGACCTGTTCGGGCGTCAGGCCAAGAGACTTGGCGCGCGAGCGGCGGTTGTCGTTCCAGAAGCTGTCGTGCTCCTGCTTCATGCGTCGGAAGAAGGCGTCGGCACTGATGTTCCAGTAGACCTCGTAGGTGTTGGGGATGAACAGGCACGGCATGGTGACGGCGTCGAAGCCCAGCGTGTGCTGGTAGGCTGTGTCGAACATCAGCGCGGCAATCTCCACGGAGTCTATCATGAGCTGCCGGGCGGCGCGTCCGGCAATGCGGTCGATGGTGCGCACGCTGCCTATGGTGAGGCGTGCGGGCGACTGATGTCCGCGTTGCAGTCGGCTCTGCACCTTGTAGGCGTTATCGCCACTGTTGATGGCGTAACGGCCGGTGTGAATGTTGGCTGCGTAATTTCTGTAGCTCGCCAGCAGACGCAGTCCGGCGAAGTGCTTGGGTGGTGCGGCGTGGCGTATCTTGGTGAACACGGAGTCGATGTCGTCGTCGCGGTCGATGCAGACGTAGACGGTGCCGTCCGTGCTGAACAGCGGTGCATACAGCAGATACCATGCGCTGCCGCCGACGGCGGCGACTGCTGCCACGACAGCAATCAGCATGCCTATAACGATATTCCTTGTCTTGCGGCTCATGAGAAAAACGGGTGCTACTTACGGGAGGCAAAGATAATCCATTTTTCGTTACGCAGTCCGCCCTGCAGGCTGTCGGCAAGATGTAATGCCCCGTGTCGGGATAATGCGCATTATTGATTCTGATGATGCGCATGATTGTCTTTCTTTCTGCTGACTCCCGAAATCTCCGGAGGCTTGTCTTGTGAACTCCTTTTTGCCGTATCTTTGTGGTGCACACCCACGGTGGCGCACACCCACGGGCGTGAAGACTATAAAACGGGAAACAAAAACCTAAAAAATACAGAGGACTTGGAAAGATGAAAGAGAGAATACTGGTAACGGGCGGCACGGGCTTCATCGGCTCGCACACCGTCGTGGAGCTGCAGGACGCAGGCTATGAAGTGGTCATCGTGGACAACTTGTCAAACTCGAGGGCCGACGTTGTGGACCATATCGAGCAGATCACGGGCGTGCGTCCCGCCTTCGAGCAGGTGGACTGTCTGGACACGCAGGCACTCGAGGGCGTGTTTGGCAAGTATGCCGGCATACGCGCCATCATTCACTTCGCCGCCAGCAAGGCTGTGGGCGAATCGGTGCAGAAGCCGCTGATGTACTACCGCAACAACTTGAATTCGCTGATCAATCTGCTCAGCCTCATGCCACGCTACGGCGTGGAGGGCATTGTGTTCTCCTCGTCGTGCACCGTCTACGGACAGCCCGACGTGCTGCCAGTGACAGAAGATGCTCCGATAAAGAAGGCTGAGAGTCCTTACGGCAACACCAAGCAAATCTGCGAAGAGATAATCCGCGACGACGTGGCATCGGGAGCTCCCGTGTCGAGCATACTGTTGCGCTACTTCAACCCGATAGGCGCACACCCGTCGGGACTCATCGGCGAACTGCCCAACGGCGTGCCGCAGAACCTCATCCCTTACCTCACGCAGACAGCCATCGGCATTCGCGAACAGCTGAGCGTGTTTGGCGACGACTACAGCACGCCCGACGGCTCGTGCATCCGCGACTATATTAATGTGGTGGACCTGGCAAAAGCACACGTCAGTGCCATACACCGCATTGTGGACCACCGGCAGGACGAACGTGTTGAGGTGTTCAACGTCGGTACCGGACGCGGTGTGTCGGTGCTCGAACTGATAAACACCTTTGAGAAGGCTACAGGCGTGAAGCTGAACTACCGCATCGCCGGACGCCGTGCAGGCGACATTGAGCAGGTTTGGGCGAATCCGGAGAAAGCCAATAAGGTGTTGGGGTGGAAGGCAGAGGCCAGCCTGGAAGATACGCTGCGTTCTGCATGGAACTGGCAGCTGAAGCTCCGCGAACGCGGAATACAATGAAACACGCAGTGCAGTGTGCCCCCTCGTCGTGGGGCACGCTGTGCGCGCGGTTAGTCTCGCTGCGTGATCAGTCTTTGGTAATCTCGCCGGCGATGTTCGACGACATCACCTTGCGAATCTCTTCAGGGCTCAGTCCGTGTCCGAGGAGGAACATCAGTTTGGTGACGGCGCTCTCAGGAGTGCTGTCGTAGCCGCTGATGACGCCAGCCTCCAGCAACTGTCGCCCCGTCTCATACCGTCCCATCTCCACACGCCCGCTCTGGCACTGCGAAATGTTGAGAATCACGATGCCACGGCTCGTAGCATCTTGCAGTAACCGAATAAGCCAAGGCTTTTGCGGAGCATTTCCGCTGCCGTAGGTCTTGAAGACCACAGCGCGAAGTCCGGGAGCGTGCAGCACGGAGCTGACAATGTTCTTCCCGATGCCGGGGAAGAGTGTCAGCATGACTATGTTGGTGTCGTAGAGATAGTGCGCCTTGAGCTGCTTATGCGGGTCGGGCTTGCGGATGAACGGCTCGTTGTAGCGTATGTGTATGCCCACTTGTGCCAGAGCAGGGTAGTTGAACGAGCGGAAGGCGTTGAAGTTCTCGGCATTGATCTTCGTCGTGCGGTTGCCTCGCATCAGTGTGTTTTCGAAGAAGATGCAAACCTCGGGCACAATGGCTGTGCCGTCGGGATGCTTGGCTGCCGCAATCTCAATGGCGGTTATGAGGTTCTCCTTGCCGTCGGTGCGCAGGGCGTCGATGGGCAGTTGTGAGCCGGTCAGGATGACGGGCTTCGACAGGTCCTCGAGCATGAAGCTGAGGGCAGAGGCGGTGTACGCCATGGTGTCGGTGCCGTGCAGGATGACGAAGCCGTCGTAGCGGTCGTAGTTGGTGGCGATGATGTTCACCAGCTTTGCCCACAGCGTCGGCTCCATGTCCGACGAGTCGATGGGCGGGTCGAACTGGTAGGAGTCAATGCGGTAGTCGAAGCGGTTCAGCTCCGGCACGTGCTGTATCAGATATTCGAAGTTGAAAGTCTCCAGTGCTCCCGTGTCGGGATTGGCAATCATGCCGATGGTGCCTCCGGTGTAAATGAGGAACACCGACGGCCGGCTATCTGTGTTCATAGGCGTCTCCTCCTCTCTCTCTGTCTATGTCTGTCTATTCTGTCTGTCTCTCTATATATTTCATTTGTTTGTCGCGTCTTGCTGCTTCCATCCCTGCGCCTTCAGCTCGAACTCCTGTCCGTCGCGCGTAATCAGCGCACAGCCGGTCTCGGGCTTCGTGATGTGCCCAATCAGGTGTATGTCGTCAAGCTCCTTAAGCCGCTCGTTGCAGCTTATGGGGACGGTGAAGAGCAACTCGTAGTCCTCGCCGCCGTTCAGAGCACAGGTGGTGAGGTTCATGTTCAGCTCTTCTGCCATGACTGCCGTCTGGTAGTCAATGGGGATGCGGTCTTCGTAGACGCGGCAGCCCACGTTGCTCTGCTTGCAGATGTGCATCAGCTCCGATGCCAGTCCGGCGCTGATGTCGATCATCGACGTAGGTTGTATGTCGGCTTCTGCCAGTTTGCTGATGATGTCGCGTCGAGCCTCGGGCTTCAGCTGCCGTTCCAGTATGTACTCGCGTCCGGCAAAGTCGGGCTGCACGTCGCCGCCGGCATCCTTCAGTGCTGCCTTCTCGCGCTCCAGCAGTTGCAGTCCCATGTACGCTGCTCCCAAATTACCGCTGCAGCAAATCAGGTCTGTGTTGCATGCGCCGTTGCGGTAGGTAATCTTGCCCTCGTCGGCACAGCCCATGCACGTCACGCTCACGGCGAGTCCGGTGAGCGACGATTTGGTCTCTCCGCCCACGATGTCGACCTTGTAGTCCTCGCATGCCAGGCGAATGCCGGCATAGAGCTGCTCCATGTCCTCCACGCAGAAGCGGCGCGAGATGCCCAGCGCAACAGTCAGCTGCGTGGGCGTGCCGTTCATGGCATAGATGTTCGAGAATGCCGCTATCGCCGCCTTATATCCCAAGTGCTTCAGCGGCGTGTATACGAGGTCGAAGTCAATGCCCTCGAGCATCAGACTCGTGGTCAGTAGCGTGCGTTTGCCGTCTGCCGGTGCTGCCAGCACTGCAGCATCGTCGCCTATTCCGCTCAGCGTCGTCGGCTGCTGCGGCTCGATGCCTTCGGTCAGGTGGTCAATTAGTCCGTACTGTCCCAATGTGGATATCTCTGTTCGCATGTAATCTGTGTGTGTCTATACATATATATAATATGGTATGATGTGCCGTCGGCTCAGGCGCGGTTTATCATCTCGCGCATGATGTCCATCATCTTGGGTTCGGCGGCAGCGGCAGCCTTCTGCACCTCCTCGTGCGTCACCTCCTCAATCTTGCCTTCCACGCCGAGGTCGGTGATTACCGACATGCCGAACACTCTGATGCCGCAGTGCACAGCGACAATCACCTCAGGTACGGTGCTCATGCCCACAGCGTCGGCGCCCCAGATGCGGAACATTCTGTACTCTGCCGGAGTCTCGAACGTGGGGCCCTGTGTGGCGAGATACACGCCGTGTTGCACCTTTATGCCCTTCTCTGCTGCTATGGCATCGGCTTTGCGTACCAGCTCGGAGTCGTAGACGTTGTGCATGCTCGGGAAGCGTGGTCCGTAGTCGATGTTAGGTCCGTGGAGCGGGTTCTCCGGCATGTAGTTGATTTGGTCGGTGATTATCATCAGGTCGCCGATGCTGAAGTCGGGGTTGGTGCCACCGCTGGCGTTCGACACGAACAGCGTCTTTATGCCAAGTTCGCGCATCACCCGAACGGGGAATGTCACTTGCTGCATGGTGTAGCCCTCGTAGTAGTGGAAGCGGCCCTCCATGGCTATGATGTCCCGCTGTCCCAGCTTGCCGAAGATGAGTCTGCCGTTGTGCCCCTCGACAGTCGACACGGGGAAGTTTGGTATGTCTTTGTATGGAATGGCGGTCTTGTCAGTAATCTCTTTAGACAGTCCTCCCAGTCCGGTGCCAAGAATGATGGCGGTGTCAGGACTGGTGGTCATTCTTGCTTTCAGGAATGCTGCTGTTTCTTGAATTTTCTCTAACATAGCTCAATATATTTTTGTTAAACGTTTCTTCCTTTCCTCCTGTCATCTCCAGGCTTATAGGCAGTGTCCTGACGCTGTCGGCATCGATGTCCGTGGCTGTGTTCCACACGTCTGCCAGCCGTTGTGCGTCCTTCTCCGTGGTGACTATCAGCTTGTCTGTGCTGTCGATGGCATTGTACGTGCGTGCCACCAGCTGCAGGTCCTTGTCGCTGAAGCGGTGATGGTCCGGGAAGCTCAGCGTGTGCACCCGTGCTCCAGTTACTTGCAGATGTCGCTCCAGAGGCGCGGGGGCGGCTATTCCCGTCAGTAGCACGATGTCCTTTGCCCGAACATCGCCGTCATACACGATGCGGCTGAAGTACAGTTGCTGTCCGTCGCTCAGCCTGAGCTCACGACGTATGCTCTGCCGCTCCTGCTCCTCCAACTGGTCGGGACACTTTGTAACCACCACAATCTGCGCTCTGTCTGCACCGCCTCTGCTCTCGCGCAGTCGGCCTGCAGGCAGCAGGGCGTCGCGGCTGTACAGCCGGTTGTAGTCCGTCAGCACGATGTTCAGTCCGGCATGTACATACCGGTGCTGGAAGGCATCGTCGAGCAGAACCACGTCAATCGGTCTGTCGCCAGTTAGCAGTCGCACCATACCTTCGCAGCGGTCTTCACACACCGCCACTGCGATGCCCGGGAACTTCTGCTTCATCTGTCGCGGTTCGTCGCCAACCTCGGTGGCAGTGCTCTCTGTCGTGACCAGTCTGAAGCCCTGCGTGCTGCGACCGTAGCCTCTGCTGAGTGTTGCCACGTGCAGGCCGGCACTTGTCAGCAGCCGTATCAGATATTCCGTCATCGGCGTCTTGCCCGTGCCTCCGACTGCGAGATTGCCCACGCATATCGTCGGCACCTTGAAGCCCCGCTGTGGCAGAATGCCCAGGTCAAACAGCCTGTTGCGTGTCCACACCACAGCTCCGTAAGCCCACGACAGTGGCAGAAGCCACCGGTTCACTCTTACCGTATGGTGTTCCTCCGGTCTCACCTTATCCTTACGTCGAAGGGCATGCGTGCCTGCAGACGGTCCATCGCGCCTACGCTGCCCAGTGCCTTTATGTCGTCATACAGACGCGCTGCATCACCCTCGATGCCACTGCCTGCCATGTGTTGCTTAAGCGATTTCCCGCTGCCCATGATGAGGCTCATAATGTCGTCCTCAGCCTCCGGATAGCTCTTCACTGCCGACTGCTCAGCGCCGCTCATGCTCCGTGCTATGCTGATGGCGTCGTCGAGACTGCCGATCTTGTCGACCAGTCCCAGCTCAAGTGCCATGTCGCCTGTCCAGACGCGTCCTTGTGCAATCTTGTCAATCTGTTCCTTCGTCATGTGGCGCCCGTCGGCGCAGCGTGTCAGGAACAGGTCGTAGCCATTCTCCACATTGCGCTGCATCATTGCCTTCTCGCCCTCCGTCATCGGACGGAATGGGTCGCCCATATCGCCATATTGGTTTGTCTTCACCACATCCACGTTGATGCCCAGCTTGCCTGTCAGGCCGCTGAAGTTGGGCATCATGCCGAATATGCCTATCGAGCCCGTCAGTGTTGTCGGCTCAGCCACGATACTGTCGGCCACGCAACTTATGTAGTAGCCTCCCGAAGCGGCATAGTCGCCCATCGACACGACGAGCGGTTTTGTCGCCTTCAGCTGCGACAGCGCGTGCCATATCTGCTCAGAACCGTAGGCACTGCCACCGGGCGAGTTGACACGCAGCACCACGGCACGCACGTCGTCGTCCTCCTGCAGGTCGCGGATGTCCTTTGTCACCTTGTCCGACACGATGCCTGCGTCGCCGCTCATGATGCTCGCCGTACCGTCGATTTCTCCCGAAGCGTAGTACACGGCAATGATGCCGTCACCCTTTGCCTGAGCCTTCGTTTTAGAATTCAGCATCTCACGAATGCCATATATCTCCAGGTCGTCGTCCTTGTCCATGCCGAGGCGTTGCTTCAGGTAGTCGCGCACGTCGACCTTATACGCCAGCGTGTCCACCAGCCCGCACTTCACCGCTTCCTCACCACGGCCGAACGCCAGCCCACTGTCTGCCAGCTCGTCGATGCGCTCCGCCGTCAGGTTGCGCGATGTTGCTATCTGCTCCTTGATGTGCCCCCATATAGACCCCATGTAGGCATTCATCTCTTCGCGGTTGGCATCGCTGATGTGGTCGAGCATGTACGGTTCCACTGCCGACTTGAACGTGCCGACCTTGAAGATTTCCATCGTTATGCCGAGCTTCTCCATCAGGTCGCGATAGAACACCACCTGTCCTGCCAGTCCGTGCAGATCGAGAGCTCCCCGCGGGTTCATCATCACTTTGTCTGCCACCGACGCCACGTAGTAGAGCGACTGTTCGTAGTTGTCGGCATAAGCCACGATGAACTTTCCGCTCTCCTTGAACTCCGTCAGAGCCCTACGTATAGCCTCCAGCGATGCCGGCTGCGCATCGAGCGACCCTGCCTGCAGGTAGATGCCGCGAATGTTGCTGTCCTGACGCGCCTTGTCTATCGCCCCGACAATTTCGTCCAGACCGTAAGTCAGACTCTCGCCGTCGCCCGAGAACTGTGCGAACACATAGTCCAGCGGGTTCGACTCATATCGCTCCATCAGCGTGCCGTTGAGGTCGAGCTTTAGCAGAGAGTTCTCTTCCGTCGCAATCTTCGTGTCAGAGGCCGACGCCAAGCCCATCAACCCCGAAACGGTAATGAATGTGATAATGATTGCTGCGGCAAACACTCCCACTATGGTTGCCAACACATATTTCAAGAAATTCTTCATCGCTTGTAAGTTGTAAATACCTATTAAAAGGTAAGCGCAAAGATAGTGCAAACGTAAGCACCGTGCCATACCGACGGCAAAATATTCTTACGGCGAGGGCACCGCGCTGTAGTACATGTTGTCACGAAGCGGCTGAATCGAAAGCATCCGGCTGGACAAATTGTGCAGCCAACGAGCTGCTCACGACAAGAGGATGAGGCGGGCATGAGACTGGAAGCTGAAGCAAAAGAGGAATGACAACGGTTATCGTCATGCATTGTATTCAGCGCTAAACGAGCAACCGCCTGGCCTTAGGCTGAATGCTTAAAGTCTGGCGGTTGCGTGTTTGCGAATACGACTATTCCAATAAATCCCGCTGAACTTGAGCCAAACTCATTATTTGATGCTGGTCAAATTGCGGTTCTGCCATTAATTGATACCTTTGCGTCTTGGTGGAATATGGATATCGTCCACCATGATTTGTAACCTTAAAGAGATGAGAAGATACATTGTGCTGCTTGTGACGGCACTGCTTATTCCTGTGCTGGCTGCAGCACAACAAAGTGCAACTATAAAGGGCAGGGTAATGGATTCTACTACGAACACCGTAGTGGACTATGCCGACGTGTTTGTGACTGACCTCAACGACAATGTTGTGGCAAGCAGCATGGTCAATAACGGTGACTTCGAAGTCACAGGCATAAAGACGATGGAGGTGCTGCTGATGGTTCGCATGATGGGCTATGAGACCTATATCAGCGACAAGCTGATGCTACATGGCGGACAGACACTCGATGTCGGCACCATACAGATGACCGAGTCGGCAATGGGACTTGATGAGGTGACCGTCGTGGGAGAGAGAAGCCAGATAGTCTACAAACTAGACCGTCAGCGCATAAATGCACAGCAGAGCGTGACGGCATCGGGTGGTACGGCTGTGGATGTACTTGCCAATACTCCATCGGTACAGGTGGATGCCGATGGCGAACTGACGTTCCGTGGCAGTTCCAACTATCTTGTCTATGTGGACGGCAAGCTCAGTCCGTTGACAGGTACACAGGCTCTGCAGCAGATTCCCGCAGGCACCATAGAGAATATTGAAATCATTACCACACCATCGGCACGCTATAAGAGCGAAGGCGATGTGGGCATCATAAACGTGACTACCAAGAACATCAAAGCAAACGGATGGAGCGGCTTGGTGAACATAAGCGGCAGCACATTGGGCACGAACACCATAGATGCACGACTGAACTATCAGCATGGGCTGCACAACTGGTGGATTGGCGGCACATGGCAGGACATAAAGTCGAAGAGTGACTTCCGTCAGAACAAGACCACTATAGTCGATGACTTCACGACAACATCATCGTCGGACGGCACACGCTTCCGTACGCAGAAGAACATGACGGTTCAGGGAGGCTGGCAGTATGCAGACAAGAAGCACCATACCGTGTCGCTCGACTTCCAGATAGGCAATACCAAGAACCTGCGTGGTGGCGACATGCTGTATGACGAACACCGCATGCAGGGCAACAGTGTGCTGGTCGACAACTCCTTCAATAGTCATGACCGCTACAAGTTGGAGAAGGAACTCTATCAGCTGTCGGGCGACTATACATGGAAGATCAACGACCACCACAATCTGAATGCACGCTTCCGTACCCGCTTTGACCGCTTCTCGCTGGAGTATACAGAGAGCAACATGTTCGACCACAGCGGCAGTCGCTATGAAGGTACGCGCGGCTACGAGCAGGAACACCATGGCGACCACGATGCAGGACTTACCTATAACTACGACTACAGCTCTACGGGAAAGCTGGAAATAGGCTATCAGTACACCTACTACAGCGAGCATGGCAACTACAACATAAAGTACTGGAACCGCGATGCGCAGCAGTTTGAGTGGCAGGACGACCTGCATGCACCTTTCTACTACCGTCGTGAGACACATTCGGGCTATGCACAGCTGAACGACACCTGGGGACGTTTCAGTCTTGATGCAGGTGTGCGTGTTGACCGTGTCATCGACCGTCTGGAGATTACGGTGGCAAATGCAAACCGACATATCAAGCGTCTGGAACTATATCCAAGTGCACACCTGAGCTATGACATGCAGGGTGCCGGTACACTGAAGGTCGGCTATTCACGCCGTACAAACCGTCCGGGCATCTGGCAGTTGGAGCCGTACATCACCTACGAAGACTACTATACGAAGAAAATAGGCAACCCCGACATCAATCCCGAGTACATCCATTCCATTGAGTTGGGCTGGAGCAAGCAGTGGGATGGCGGTCACTCTGCCAATGTGACTGGCTACTACCGCAGTCGTGAGGATGTGATTGACAATGTGCGTGTGGCTTATGAGCCTGGCGTGACGCTCGACTCCATAATCAATGCTGGCAACCAGGTGGAGATGGGACTGGAGATGAGCATTGTGGTGAAGCCTGTGCGCTGGTGGACCAGCACACTCAATGGCAGTGTCTATCACTATGACTTCGACAGCCACTATGCCGGTAGTGCTGATACCGATGGTGTGAGCGGTCAGATAGGGTGGGTCAACGCCTTCACCCTGAGCAAAGATGCACGTCTGCAGATAGACTCGCACGTGGTGACACCAGTGAATCTGACGCAAGGCAAGGAGTATGCCTACTGCTACTTCGATGCAGCCTACCGTCACAATCTCGCCAAGGGCAAGCTGACGTTGTCTGTTGTGGCGCACGATATCCTGCACACAGCCAAATACCACAACTATCGCTCTACGTCGACATTGCTCTCGGAAACGTGGGTACGCCCCAAGTATCCCAATATCGTGGCTTCGCTGTCGTTCAACTTCAATGCCTTTGGCGGAAAGACAACGTCAGTATCAAGCGGCTCGCTGTTTGAAGGTAAGGACTTCTGACCTGCCTAAACATCCTTCCTGAGGTCAGGCATTCTGGTACAGATAGCGCTTGATGGACTTCTTCGGGGTTTTCTCGAACTCCTCGTTGTAGATCTTCACACGTGATATCTGGCTGTAGCCTGGCAGATTGGCATTCAGCTGTTGGCGGTTATGCTCTATAGCTGCAACGATGTCTTTCTCGTCGAGTCCGTTGGCAAATGCCTCGTCGAAGTCGGGATACACCAGCGCCACCAGCTTTTCGCCCTGCTGGATGATGATGCTCTCCGACACATACTGCATGTTGTTGAGCTGTCCCTCAATCTCTTCGGGATAGACGTTCTGTCCGTTGGTGCCCAGCAGCATGTTCTTGCTGCGTCCACGTATGGTGATGTGACCGGCATTGTCCATTGTCGCCAAATCGCCTGTGTGGAGCCATCCGTTCTTGTCGATGGTCTGTGCTGTGGCATCAGGGTTCTTGTAGTAGCCCAACATCATATTTGTGCCACGGCAGATAATCTCGCCTGCTATGTTTGCCGGATCGGATGAGTCGATGCATACCTCCATGCGCGGCACTGCTCGTCCGCAGGAGAACATCTTGAATGTGTGCCAGTCCTCATAGCTGATGATAGGTCCGCATTCCGTCATGCCATATCCCACTGTGTAGGGGAAGTTGATGGAGTTAAGCAGCCGTTCCACATCCTTGTTGAGCGGTGCGCCGCCTATAATCATCTCCTTCATCTCTCCGCCGAAGCCTTCAATGACCTTGTGACAAATCTGTTCCTTCACCTTTGCACTTATGACAGGCAGCTTCAGCAGCATCTTCATCGACAGCTTCTCAAGCTTTGGCAGCACATTCTTCTTTATGACCTTCTCCACCACCAGCGGTACGGTGACGACCAACGTAGGCTTGACATCGCTGAAAGCTTGTGATATAATCTTTGGTGACGGTGTGCGTGTGAGGAAGAAGATGTGGCAACCCACGCAGAACTCGAACAGAAACTCAAAGCTCATGCCGAACATGTGTGCCATTGGCAGAATGCTGACAAGACGGTCTCCGGCATGCATGAAGGGCAGCTTCTCCATGGCGAAGGCCATGTTCGACCATAGTGAACGAAAGGGCAGCATTACGCCCTTCGACGAGCTTGTGGTGCCCGAAGTGTAGTTTATCAATGCCAGCTCTTCGGGCTGGTCGTGATGGAAGGACACGTGTTCCTTGCGGAAGTTCTTGGGAAACTTCTGTCCGAAGATTTCATTCAGATGTTCGCGGCTGTAGTTCAGATTCTCGTTGCGCGACAGTATTATGGAGAAGTCTGTGAGCAGGATAATACCATCGAGATTGGGCATCATCTGCTCGTTGAGGTTCTCCCACACGCGGTCGCCGACGAAGAGGAAGCGTGCTCCGGAGTGGTTGACTATGTGGTGGACATTGTCTGCCTTGAACTCATGCAGTATGGGTACTGCCACTGCTCCGTAGGACAATGTGGCAAGGAAGGCCACACCCCAGTGTGAGGAGTTTCGTCCGCATAGGGCAACCTTCTCACCCTTCTTCAGTCCGATGTGTTCGAATAGGATATGTATCTTCTCTATCTTGCGTGCCACGTCTTTGTACTGCAACGTCGCTCCGTTATAGTCTGTCAGCGCGTCAAGATCCCAATAATCTTTAATAGCTTTCTCAATCAAAGCCAAGAAACTCTGTTCCATAATAATTGCACAAAAGTTTTAAAACTGTGCAAAGGTAGACGTTTCTGCACAATATCCAAGCGAACGTGCATCTAATTTAGGCATCTTAACTATAGCTGCGCCTGTCCAGGAAGTCCTGGAACTGCTGTTTGTAGCTGTCACCAATGGGTATGTACTCCTT
>CAVHJI010000021.1:0-11958 GCA_963636255.1 Bacteroidaceae bacterium
TGTCAGTGCTGCTCAAGACATAACGGTTTTTAGTCGGAAGCCGCAGGACTGTTCCCCACTGTTTTTCTACTGAGCCAAGATATACTGGCTAAAGTAAGTACTACTGGATTGACCAAGTAAGATATACTTTTGGTGGCAAAGTAGTAGTTCTCTACTTACCCACAACACCGCCCTAAAGGTTGAGCTGGACATCTTTGCCGAAGGGGGCAAGGGAGAGCTTTGCCATCTTGAAGTGTTGCTTGGCGAAGGGGATGCCGATGATGGTGATGAAGAGCAAGGCTCCGAAGAATATATGCATCAGCCATGCCCACAGACCACCGAAGATTATCCATAGGATGTTGAGCGGCACAGTGATGCAGCCGCTCGGGCTGTCGGTATCGAGGACTTTCGCGCCAAAGGGCCAGAGACAGAGCAGTCCAATCTTGAATGTCTGCAGGGCTATGGGGATGCCAATGATGGTACATGCCAGCACGAAGCTGCCTGTGAAATACCCGATGGCGGCTTCAAGACCTCCGAAGAGCCACCATAGTAGATTGCCGATTATCTTCATCTCGTATGTCTGTTTTTAGTGAGCCTACAGATGTTCCCCCTCTTGGTGCAACCAGCAGCCCTCTTCGTGCGAGTTGATGATGCCAATGGCTTGCAGGTAGGCGTATATGATGGTTGTACCTACGAACTTCATGCCACGCTTCTTCAGGTCTCTCGAGATGGCATCGGACAATGGTGAGGATGCTTTATCCCACTCATAGATGATCCTGCCACCGGTGAAACGCCAGATGTATTGGTCGAACGTGCCATACTCTGCCTGAATAGCCATAAAGGCACGGGCATTGCTGACGGCAGCAGCTATCTTCAGCCGGTTGCGTATGATTCCTGCATCATGACAGAGCAAGTCGAGCTTTGCAGTGTCGTACTGCGCAACAGTTTTGCAGTCAAATCCATCGAAGGCTTTGCGGAAAGCCTCACGTTTGTTCAGCACACACTCCCATGACAGTCCTGCCTGAAAGCCTTCTAGGATAAGCATCTCGAAGAGTCTGTGGTCATCGTGCACAGGCACTCCCCACTCTCGGTCGTGATAGTCGACGTACAGAGGATTGTCGAGGTTGCACCAGCGGCAACGGGGCTGTGTGGGATATGTAAGTTTCATGGGGGTAAAGATAATAATAAAAGATGTTGGATGATGGGTGTTGGATGCCGGGTGACATAAACATTAATGACAATAAAAAGGCTATTGTCGTGACACTATAAGTATTTATCTCTATATTTGCAGCACATTTTTACACCACAAACAAATATATACTTAACAATGAGTTATTTCATAAAGCCAAAAGCCTACAGTCCGATTCTGGATTTGAAGCAGACCGAGCATGGCATTAAGCTGATAAAAGACTTCTTCCAGATCAACCTGTCGTCGGAGTTACACCTCAGACGTGTCACCGCTCCACTGTTTGTGCTAAAGGGCACAGGCATCAACGACGACCTGAATGGCACGGAGCATGCCGTAACGTTCACGATAAAGGACATGGGAGGCATGGAGGCGGAGGTGGTCCATTCGCTTGCCAAATGGAAGAGACTGACATTGGCGGAATACGGCATCTGCCCAGGCTATGGCATATATACCGACATGAATGCCATCCGTGCCGATGAGGAGCTCGGGAACCTGCACTCACTGTATGTGGACCAATGGGACTGGGAACGCGTGATTACACGTGAGGACAGAAACATCGACTTCCTGAAGGAGACTGTCTGCCGCATTTATGCTGCGATGAAGCGCACGGAATATATGGTCTATGAAAGCTATCCGGAGATAAAGCCTTGTCTGCCGGAGAAGATTCACTTCGTTCATGCTGAGGAGTTGCGGCAGTTGTATCCGGACAAGACACCGAAGGAGCGGGAGGACATAGTCACACAACGTTTTGGCGCTGTATTTATAATAGGTATAGGAGGAAAGCTCGGCGACGGGAAGAAGCACGACGGTCGTTCGCCCGACTACGACGATTATACTACAGAAGGACTGAACGGACTGCCAGGACTGAACGGAGACCTGTTGCTGTGGAACGATGTACTGCAACGTGGCTTTGAGATTTCGTCGATGGGAATACGCGTCGACGAGAAGACACTGATGAAACAACTCAAAGACGAAGGACAGGAGAGCCGTGCCGAACTGTACTTCCACCGCAAGCTGTTGGCTGGCGAGTTGCCACTGTCAATAGGTGGAGGCATAGGGCAGTCGCGTCTCTGCATGTACTATCTGCGCAAGGCACACATCGGAGAGATACAGGCAAGCATCTGGCCCGACGACATCCGCAGCAAGTGCGAAGCGGCAAACATCCACCTCATCTAAAACTTTTGTGACTATCTTTGCACCTATACACAAAACGAGGAGATGCTATGGACGTAAAGATAGAAAGCAGCTGGAAGAAGAAGCTGCAGGGTGAGTTTGACAAGCCTTACTTCAAGACTCTGACCGACTTCGTGCGCAACGAGTATAGCCACTACCGCATCTACCCGCCAGGAGAACTTATCTTCAACGCCTTCAACCTGTGTCCGTTCGACACGGTGAAGGTGGTGCTGCTGGGACAAGACCCTTATCACGAGCCCGGACAGGCACAAGGCTTGTGCTTCTCTGTGAACGACGGACAGACTTTTCCACCATCGCTCGTGAACATCTTCAAAGAGATCAAGGACGACACAGGCACTGCCATTCCACGGAGCGGAAGTCTTGTGAGATGGGCACAGCAGGGTGTGTTGCTGCTCAACGCCACACTCACCGTACGCGAACATCAGGCAGGTTCGCATCAGAACAAGGGATGGGAGACGTTTACAGATGAGGTAATCAAGATACTGAATGCGGACAAGGAGCATGTGGTCTTCATGCTTTGGGGCAGCTACGCACAGCGTAAAGGTGCCTTCATTGACCGCAACAGACATCTGGTGCTGACGTCGGCACATCCATCTCCGCTATCTGCCTACCGCGGTTTCTTCGGCAATCATCACTTCAGCCTTGCCAACAGCTTCCTGCGTGAGCACGGAATGAGTGAGATAATCTGGTAATGGTGTTGGGCGTTGGATGCCTGGATGCTCCAGGCATCGCGTCAGTACCAGCGGATGTTGCTCTGCGTCTGACTGCGCTGGTTCCACTTCAGATCCTGAAGGATGCTGGCTGTGGCACGGATGGTGAAGTTGTAGTACTTGATGACACCGAATGGAGAGATAGCAGCCGTCATGGTGAAGCAGTGCAGGTCGCGCGATACGTTGAACGCTGTCTGCACGACTTTCTTTGAATCGAAGTCGTATCCTGTATTGAAGTTGATGGCCCAACGGTTTGAGAGCTTGACATTGCCATTGATGTTCAGTGCATTCAGCTTGACCTTGTAAGGATAGCGCATCGACTTGGTGTTGATGGGTTTGGTGCGGTCCTCGGAGATGTTGAAGCCAGTGCTGATGTTGACAGACCAAGGGATGCTGAATTTCTGATATCCATCGGCATCGGTCTCTGCCTGAACCTTCTCTTTCTCGCGCGTCTGTCCGTTATCGGTAGTCCTCTCCTGCCCTTCATTGTTGTTGGTATTCTCCGTTTGGGAGTCATCGGACGTGTCGTCGTCCGTCTTTCCGCCGAAGAGTCCGAGCAGTTTCTTGAACGACTGGTTGTTGAGAGTGTAGCTGAAGGACGTACCGTAGCCTTGGAAGCGTCCGAAGCGTCCATAGGACCACTCCGTGCGATTGCCCACGACAACATTGCCGTTCTTGTCGAATTCGTAGGCATAGGTGGCGAAAGAGGAGCTCATACTGAACGTGTAGTTCTTGCTGAGCTTCAGACGGAGGTTGACGGAGAGGTCGCTCCACGGACGCGTCTGCGCCGCCATGTTATAGGAGATGTTGGCTCCGAGTTCGTCGATGAGGCTGACTTTGTGTATGGAGTCATTCTTGTCGTGATACTTCATCTCCAGGTTGTTTGACACGCTGAACGAGACCAAGCCCGACTTTCCCTGCCCTGGAACTCCGAAAGCACCGGACGAATAGGGCGAATAGGTCACGGTATCGCGCGTACCATCCGAACGGTCACGATAATAAGATGAGTAGTATCCATAGCGCGAAGAGCCGAAATCGGGAGCCGCACTCAGCGAGACTGTAGGCGTAATGATGTGGCGGATCTGTATCTGCTTCTTCTTCATGAAGACAGGAGTGTACATTGCGTAGACCTTAGTGTTTATGCCTACACTGGCGCTGTAGTTGTAGACGCGATGGAAGCCATAGATGGTGTCGGTGTAGATCTCACGCGAGTTGACAGGGTCCCAGTCGCGCATAATCTTCTTGGTGTACCATCGCTCGGTGTAGTTGACCGACGGAGTCACGTTGAAGTACTTGAACAGCGTGAACGTGGCGCTGACGGGTATCTGGTGTTGCGCTCCGTTGTTCCAGTCTTTTATGAGGTTCTTCTTGAAGATGAGGTTGTCCTTCGTGGTTATGCTGTTCGTGAAACGGCCGCTATAGCGCAGCGAAATCTTCTCATACCACCGTTCGTTGCCCACGGCATGCTTGCGCTTGAAGGGGAAGATGGTGCTCAGTGCGATGTTGATGTCGGGCAGAGTAATCGAAACAGACGAGTCGCGTGTGGTCTGTGCAATGTTCGTAGTGGCAGAAATGGTGAGTTTCTGGTCGGGGAACGAGCGCGAATAGCTGATGCTTGAGGTCTTGGTATTCTGTGCACGTGCCTGTGCATTGTACAGATTGCCGATGTTCTTCTGCTCGTAGCTGCTCGTGGCGAAGTTCACGCTGGCAGAGAACGTGGTGTTTGGATTGGCTTTGGCATCCTGATGGTGCGACCAGACAATCTTGAAGTCTTTTGCCACCGAGTAGTCGGGCAGTCCCTTGTCGCCTGTCTTCGTGACCTGATAGCTGGCTTGCAGCGTTCCGGAGTACTTGTAGCGGCGGTTATAGTTGGAGATAGCGTTCACTGCCCACGACCCTTTGGTAAAGATGTCGCCACGAACAGCCAGGTCCATCTTGTCGCTGATGGCGAAATAATAGCCGCCGTCGGTAAGTCCGAAACCGCGGGTCGAGTCGTCCATATATGTCGGCATGAGGAAGCCCGACGAGTAGGAGCTGCTGAACGGGAAGAAGAAGAACGGAACTGCAATGGGCAGCGGCACATCTTCGACAACCAAGTAGGCTGGACCGGTGACGACATTCTTCTTTGGGCGCACCTTGGCATAGGTCATCTGCAGGTAGAAGTGCGGATGGTCGTGGTTGCTACAGGTGGTATAGATTCCGTTGCGCAGATAAACGTCGTCGTTAGCATCTTTCTTGGCGTTGCGTCCGATGACGTAACCCTCACCCTGCTGCGTCACGATGTTGCTGATTATGCCCTTCTTGCTGTTGAAGTTGTAACGGATGTTGTTGGTCTCGTAGGGCGTTTGTCCTTCGGTGAACACTGGCGTTCCGCGAAGGTTCCCGATGGAATCCTCCACGCCGTGGGCATAGACGGTGCTGCTGTCCATGTTCATCGAGATGACGTCGGCGGTGAGTTCAATCTGCTGGTAGTTGACCTTTCCCTCGCCGAAGAGGTCGGCATAGCCGCCTTGAGTGAACATTATGGAGTCTGTGGCCTCGTAGTTGACTGGAGCTTCGAGCGTGGTACGGCGTGTCGTATCGGCAGATAGAGTGTCCGTTGCCAGCGAGTCGGCTGCTGCAGAACCATCACGTTGCACCGGCGGCTCCGGCACGCGCTGCGTCCTGCGCCGCTGAGCCTGCACATTGTCTGCAACGAGCAGCAACAGCAGAACCGCAAGTAATGATATGATGTTTCTACTCTTCAAACTGTTATGAACCGGCATCTTCTCGGGCGGCAGTCCATGTCCGCGCACGAGCCACAAAAGTACACATTTAATGCGTCACAGCCCGTAGATTAAAAGAATTTTAAGACTAAAGGAACATACGGCACCATCCGTCGAACCTCTGCAGACCATTCTGTCCGAACTTCTCCAGACTGCGGCGTGCCTCCTCTACGGTCTTCTCGCGGTCGAGATGTGTCTTCGAGTAGAACTTGTCGGCGAAGCAGACGAGCTGTTCTTCGAGACTGACCGGCAGCAAGTCGCGATGCGGCACAGGCAAGTTCTGTTCCTCGATGTCCTGAAGCGAGAGTCCTGCTCCCGTATGCCGTTCGCACACCAGTGCATGACGCGGAAATCCGTCGGCACACATAAGCTCCGCTCCTATCGTCCCGTGACAAATATAAGGCTCCGTGCCATGGCAACAGATGCCCGGAGCATTGGTACGGAAGATGCCAATGTCGTGGAGCATTGCCGCTTCGCTGACGAACTGCAGGTCTAAATCGAGCTCCGGATGGCGGCGTGCCAGCTCCAATGCCTTGTCGCGGACGCTGCTGCTGTGGGTCAACAGAATGCTTCGCAGCCCGTCGTCGGCAGGATAATACTTGTCTATCTCTGTATATGGGAATGTTGTCTCCATGCTTCACTTCTGTCTGTCTCTGAATGGTCGTGCGGCAAACCACGGGGTTGCGACACCGAATCCTTGGGTTTGGCAAGCGGAAACCCGCGGTTTATGACGTCTAAACCTGCGGTTTCAGTTGCCGGATGCGCTGCAAAGATACGAAGGAGCCTCATATATTCAATTAAATTCAACTACCTTTGCACCGATGAAAGACCCTCTACCCATGGCACGAACGACAGACAGGCACTTCGGATTCATCGGCACTGCAGTGCTGCTGACCGTGTTGTTGCTGTGCTTCAGCACAGGCATCAGTGCACAAGACTTCACCGTGGTGATCGATGCAGGACACGGAGGACACGACCCGGGGGCTGTGGGACGGACATCGAAAGAGAAGGACATAAACCTGAGCGTGGCGCTAAAGGTGGGACGGCTGATTGAGAAAGAGTGCAAGGACGTGAAGGTCATCTACACACGCAAGACCGACGTCTTCGTGAAGCTGGACCGACGCGCACAGATTGCCAATGATGCAAAGGCGGATCTGTTCATCTCAATACACACAAACTCATTGGCGAAGAACACCACGGCACAGGGAGCCTCGACGTGGACGTTGGGTTTGGCAAAGTCGGACGACAATCTGGAGGTGGCGAAGCGCGAGAACTCGGTCATTCTCTATGAGGACGACTACAAGACACGCTATGCCGACTTCGACCCGAACTCGTCGGAGTCGTACATAATCTTCGAGTTCATGCAGGACAGATATATGTCGCAGAGCGTCAGACTGGCATCGCTGATGCAGAAACAGTTCAAGAATACAGGCCGCCGCATTGACAATGGCGTGCATCAGGCAGGCTTCCTCGTACTGAAAGCCAGTGCCATGCCGAGCATATTGGTGGAACTTGGCTTCATCTCCACACCTGCTGAAGAACGCTATCTGAACACGACGAAAGGACAGGACACGCTGGCAGACTGCATCTTCCGTGCGTTTCAGGAATACCGCAACGGACAAGTGGGACACTCCGACGCCGCTAACAGCAACAACAAGCAGCCGGCAACGCAGCAGGAAAGCAAGACTCAACCTGCAGAAAGGAAGACCGAGACAACTGAGAGAAAGACTGAGACAACAGCAAACAACGCTCCGGCAGACAAGCCCGTGTTCAAGATACAGTTCCTGACATCGTCGCGACAGCTCAAGGACAACGACAGCCGACTGAAAGGACTCGGAACAGTGGAGCACTACGTGGAGAACGGCATATACAAGTATACCTGCGGAGCATCGACAGACTACAATCAGGTGAGACGCAAGTACCGCGAAGTGACGCAGAGATACAAGGACGCATTCATCATAGCCTTCCGAGGCAATGAAAAGATAAACGTGAACGACGCAATAAAAGAATTCAAGAACAACAGGTAACACCATATTATATATTATATAGAAGGAATCATCATGAAGATAAGCAAGGAAGTAAAGGTCGGACTGACGGGTATCGCAGTCTTGTTCATACTCATCTATGGCATAAACTATCTTAAAGGCGTAGACATTTTCAAGTCGAGCAGCTACATGTACGTCCGGTTCCAGAGCATCAGCGGGCTGGCAAAGTCGAGTCCGATATATGCCGACGGCTACAAAGTGGGAACAGTCAGCAATCTGTACTACGACTACACCCGTCCGGGGAACGTAATCGTAGAGATTGACATCGACCCGCATCTGCGCGTGCCAAAGGGAAGCTCAGCCGAAATCACGTCGGACATGCTGGGAGCAGTGCGCATGTCACTGCTGCTTGCCGACAATCCGCAGGAGAGCTACAACGCTGGCGACACCATTCCAGGGCACGTCAATGGCGGAGCATTGAGCGAAGCAGCCAACATGCTGCCGAAACTCGAGCAGATGCTGCCCAAGCTCGACTCCATCATGGCATCGCTGAACGCGCTTCTTGCCGATCCCGCCATTGCGGCAACACTGCATAACGTGGAGAATCTGACGGCAAGCCTCAACGCCAACAGCCGACAGATTGAAGGATTGCTACGCAACGACATGCCGCGCCTGACGGCAAAGATGGACACTATCGGGTCTAATCTCGCCGCAATCACGGGCAATCTGAAGCAAGTGGACTATGCTGCGACAATGGATGAGATAAATGCGACGCTGACTAACGTGAAGCAGCTGACCGACCGCCTGCAGCAAAGCGACAACACCGTAGGACTCCTGCTCAACGACCCGACACTATATAACAACCTTTCGGCAACGGCAGCCAATGCCGCTACGTTGCTCAACGACCTGAAGCAACACCCGAAACGCTATGTCCACTTCTCTCTGTTCGGTCGCAAGGACAAGTCGTCCGACAAATAGAGAGAGAGAGAACATTAGACGGCAGAACACGACAGGTGCCGCGGCAAAAAAGCAGGCAGGAAGCACTTATTTGGAATTCTTACAAATAAGTGCGCTCATCGTCCGCCCTTGCCCTTGAGACTTTGCAAGCCCTCATTGGACACGCCAAAAGCATTTTATCAGTCGTCTGCCGACGTACGGAGTCAAAACAAGACAGCAGACACAAGAGCCTAAGACACAAAGCATTCGACAAAAGCAACAGCAAAATCAGACCTTCCAAAACGAGCCTTTTGTAAACGGCTGTGATTTAAGACCTTGTAGCAGCCGCATCTTTTGCAAGCAAAAAGCGAGATTGTTTATCAAGAAAAAGATTCTCAATTTTGCGTTGCCGGTGAGACTGGCACCATTACTATTATTGCACAATGGAAACGATGAACGAAAACGACTATAAAGATCTGT
The DNA here is from genome assembly GCA_963636255.1 of Bacteroidaceae bacterium. Lineage (GTDB taxonomy): Bacteria > Bacteroidota > Bacteroidia > Bacteroidales > Bacteroidaceae > Bacteroides. The sequence goes on from CAVHJI010000021.1 coordinate 9,239, forward strand.
GGGCACGTTGCTTGAGCTTCATAAAAGACAACATAAGCGAGCAGCAATACAAGACGTGGTTCAAGCCCATTGTGCCGCTGAAGTACGAAAACGGGACCCTGACTATAAAGATTCCAAGCAACTTCTTCTATGAGTTTCTGGAGGAGCGATACTCGGATTTAATCAAGACAGCGCTGTACAAGTATTTCGGCAAAGGCACAATGCTGAGGTATAAAATCGTGATTGACAGCACACGTCCCGGCAACGGTGGAACCACCGAGGTGCCGTCGACAAGTCATGCACCTGCAGAACATCCCAGACGTACCGAAGTGCAGACTACAGATCTTCCGCAGCCTGTCGTGCGCGACATCGACCCGCATCTGAACCCGAACTGCGGTTTCGACACCTTTGTCGAGGGAATGAGCAACAAGCTTGCACGCAGTGTGGGTGAAGCTATTGCGAAGAATCCTGGCAAAACAGCTTTCAATCCGCTGTTCATCTATGGTGCTTCGGGTGTCGGAAAGACGCATCTCGTCAATGCCATCGGACTGAAGGTAAAGGAGCTGTACCCGCAACTGCGAGTGCTGTATGTCTCGGCAAACCTCTTCAAGGTGCAGTACACAGAGTCTGTGTGCCGCAACAAGTCGAACGATTTCATCAATTTCTATCAGACGGTCGACGTACTGATTATCGACGACGTGCAGGAGTTCACCGCCCAAAAGAGTACGCAGAACACCTTCTTCCACATCTTCAACCAGCTGCATCAGAACGGCCGTCAGCTCATAATGACCTCCGACCGTCCGCCAAAAGAGTTGCAGGGCATCGAAGACCGACTGATAACACGCTTCAAATGGGGCATGGTGGCAGAGCTGGAGAAGCCCACACTGGAACTTCGCAAGGACATACTGCGTAGCAAGATAAGTCGCGACGGACTGAAGTTCCCCGAGGAAGTGATAGACTACATTGCCGAAAACGTGACGGACAACGTGCGCGATCTCGAGGGAGTGGTCGTTGCAATAATGGCAAACGCCACCATATATAATAAGAAGATTGGAATCCGTCTTGCAGAACAGGTGGTCAAGAAGTCGATAAGCATGACGCCCAAGACTTTCTCTGTTGACCGAATCATCGAGACCGTATGCAAACACTACGGGGTTAAGTCTGCCGACATAGCCGCAAAGAGCCGTAAGCGCGAAATCGTGCAGGCGCGTCAGGTGGCAATGTTCCTGACAAAGAGCTATACCGATTACTCTACTGCGAAGATTGGAGCACTGATTGGCAACCGCGATCACGCCACCGTACTGCACGCATTGAAGACGGTTAACCAGCAAAAAGAGGTGGACAAGCTGTTCTGTGCCGAACTTGAAGCCATACAGACGGAACTGAAAGCATAACCGAAAGCGGAGGATGAGGCTATGGACGGCAAGGTCTACACATACGACGAGGCGTACAATGCCTCATTGGAATACTTCGGCGGCGACGAACTGGCAGCACGTGTTTGGGTCAATAAGTACGCGCTGAAAGATTCGTTCGGGCACCTCTATGAGAAGTCGCCCGAAGACATGCACTGGCGCATCGCCAACGAGCTGGCACGCATCGAAGCCGGCTACGCCAACCCGATGAGCGCACAACAGCTGCACGACCTGATGGATCACTTCCGCTACATCGTGCCGCAGGGCAGCCCGATGACCGGCATCGGCAACAATTTCCAGATAGCTTCACTGTCGAACTGCTTCGTCATTGGCATCAGTGGCAATGCCGATTCCTACGGCGCCATCTTCAAGATTGACGAGGAACAGGTGCAACTGATGAAGCGGCGTGGGGGCGTTGGACACGACATGTCGCACATCCGCCCAAAAGGTTCACCAGTCAAGAACTCGGCACTCACGTCTACGGGACTGGTACCGTTCATGGAACGCTACTCCAACTCAACGCGCGAGGTGGCACAAGAAGGACGACGCGGAGCACTGATGCTCACCGTGTCAATAAAGCATCCCGACGCTGAGGCTTTCATCGATGCCAAGATGACCGAGGGAAAGGTGACGGGAGCAAACATCTCCGTGAAGATTGACGATGAGTTCATGCAGGCGGCAACAACGGGACAGAAGTACATCCAGCAGTTCCCCGTGCAGTCTGCAGACCCTATAGTAAGGAAAGAGATAGATGCCGCCGCACTGTGGAAGAAGATTATCCACAACGCGTGGAAGTCGGCAGAACCGGGAGTGCTGTTCTGGGACACCATTCTGCGTGAGTCTGTCCCCGATTGCTATGCCGACTTGGGCTTCAACACCACAGCCACAAATCCGTGCGGCGAGATTCCTCTCTGTCCATACGACTCGTGCCGTCTGTTGGCCATCAACCTCTACTCTTACGTTGTCAGTCCGTTCACTCCCGAAGCGCACTTCGACTTCGAGCTGTTGAGCCGTCACACAATGCTGGCACAACGCATCATGGACGATATTATCGACCTCGAATTGGAGAAGATTCAGTCCATCATTGCCAAGATTGAGTCCGACCCCGAGAGCGAAGAAGTGAAGCATACCGAGCTCGAGCTGTGGAAAAAGATATACAAGAAGAGCGGACAAGGACGACGCACGGGTGTGGGCATCACAGCCGAAGGAGACATGCTTGCCGCCCTCGGGCTGCGCTACGGCACTGAAGAAGCTACAGAGTTCTCCGAGCGTGTGCACAAGACCATTGCGTTGAGTGCTTACCGTTCGTCGGTGAATCTGGCAAAAGAG
>CAVHJI010000021.1:11968-16678 GCA_963636255.1 Bacteroidaceae bacterium
CACCGAGCGTGAGAAGGACAACCCGTTCATCAACCGTCTGGCAACGGCAGACCCTGAGCTGTATGAGGAGATGAAGAAGTACGGGCGGCGCAACATCGCCTGCCTGACCATCGCCCCGACAGGCACAACCAGTCTGATGACACAGACAACCTCCGGCATTGAGCCGGTATTCCTGCCATGCTACAAGCGCCGCCGCAAGGTTAACCCGAACGACCCCAACACTCACGTTGACTATGTCGACGATACTGGCGACGCTTTCGAGGAATATACCGTATTCCACCCTAAGTTCAAGACGTGGATGGAGGCCAACGGATACGATGTCGACAAGGGCTACGCTCAGGATGAGCTTGATGCCATCGTTGCCAAGTCACCCTACTACAAGGCAACATCCAACGATGTGGACTGGCTCATGAAGGTGAAGATGCAGGGACGTGTGCAGAAATGGGTGGATCACAGCATCAGTGTCACCATAAATCTTCCCGGCAATGTCAGCGAAGATCTTGTGAATGAGCTGTACGTCACTGCATGGAAGAGCGGATGCAAGGGCTGCACTGTCTATCGCGACGGCTCGCGTGCTGGCGTGCTCATCCCGACAAAGAAGAAGGAGGAGAAGAAGGTTGAAATACCTATTTGTCTGCCACCGAGTGTCGTGGAGGTGAGGCCGAAGGTGCTCGAAGCCGATGTGGTACGCTTCCAGAACAACAAGGAGAAGTGGGTGGCTTTCGTAGGATTGCTCGACGGTTATCCCTACGAAATATTCACCGGAGTGCTCGACGACGACGAGGGCATAATGCTGCCAAAGAATATCTCGCACGGCAACATAATCAAGAATACCGACGAGAACGGAGTCAAACGCTACGACTTCCAGTTCGAGAACAAGCGCGGCTATAAGGTCACAATCGAAGGATTGTCGGAGAAGTTCAACAAGGAATACTGGAACTACGCCAAACTGATATCGAGCGTATTGCGCTACCGCATGCCCATCGACCGCGTGATTCGTCTTGTCGGACAGCTGGAACTCGACAGCGAGAGCATCAACACATGGAAGAACGGCGTTGAGCGTGCACTGAAGAAATATGTGGCGGACGGCACAGCGGCACGCGGACAGAAGTGTCCCAACTGTGGCAACGAGACGCTGGTCTATCAGGAGGGCTGCCTCATCTGCACCACATGCGGAGCATCGCGCTGCGGATAAGCACAAGGATACACCTTATTATATATATATAGTAACTGCCGGTATGGAACTTGTCTTCAACATCAGATACCGCACCAAATGGGGAGAGGTTCTCAAGGTCGCGGGCAATATTCCCGAACTTGGGAACGGCAGTGAAGAGAATGCCCTGCCGCTGACAACAGTCGACGGAAACCTCTGGACAGGACATGTCACCACGAAGATTCCGGCAAACCGCAAGCTGACCTATCATTACATAGTGTGCAGCGGCGGCATGACAGTGCGCAGCGAATGGACCGGCATGGCACGGGTCCTCTGCGTGCAGAACCGGAAGGACAAGACCTACACATTGCTTGACAGCTGGAAGGACATACCCGAATGCAGTGTCCTTTTCTCATCGGCATTCACCGGAGCATGGCTGGAACACGACAAAGATGCTGCGCATCAGCAATCCCTCGCTGGACGGAGCATCATCATCAAGGCCGCCTATCCGTGCCGCAAGAGCGAGAGACTCTTCATCAGTGGCAGCAACGAAGCGCTCGGCTGTTGGGACACGTCCAAGGCCGTACCCATGAACAGCCACAACTATCCTGTGTGGATAGTTGAGATTGATGCCGACGCACTGACATTTCCCTTCGAGTATAAGTTCATCTGCAAGGATACAGCCACAAGCGAGACCCCTGTGTGGGAGAGCGATTCCAACCGTTACTTCGCACCGCCGTGCACGAGTGGCAGTGAGACAATCGTCGTCGACAACCTGCTTCCATCGTTGCCCGTACCACACTGGCGCGGCTCTGGCATAAACATCCCCGTCTTCTCGCTGAAGACCGAAGGCAGCTTCGGTGTCGGCGACTTCGGCGACCTACAGACGTTCATACGCTGGACGGCAATGACAGGACAGAAGATTGTGCAGCTCTTGCCAGTCTACGACACTACGCTGACTGGCACATGGACAGACTCATATCCCTACAACAGCATCTCCGTCTATGCCCTCCACCCCATGTATCTCGACTTGCGCCAGCTGCCTCCACTGAGAGACAAGCGCCGCTCTGCCGAGTTCGGCAAGATGCAGAAGACTCTGAACGCACTTGAGGCGGTGGACTATGAGGCAGTGAACCGTGCCAAGCGTGAGTATGCCGCGCTGTCGTTCCATCAGGATGGCAAGGCGGTCCTCGGCTCCGAAGAGTTCGGGCGTTTCTTTTCATCCAACGAATCCTGGCTGGTGCCATACGCCGCCTTCAGTGTGCTGCGCGACACTTTCGGCACAGCCGATTTCCGTCTTTGGCCTGAACATAGCGTCTACGATGCAGCAGAAGTCAGAGACATGTGCAGTGACGGCGGCTGTCTCCACGACAAGGCGGCACTCTACTACTACGTGCAATTCTTCCTCGACAAACAGCTGGCGGCAGCCGGTGCTGAAGCGCGGGCACAAGGTCTGGTGCTGAAAGGCGACATTCCCATAGGCATAAGTCGCAACAGCGTCGACGCATGGACAGAGCCGCAGTACTTCAATATGGACAGTCAGGCAGGTGCTCCGCCCGACGACTTCTCCGCCAACGGACAGAATTGGGGATTCCCGACATACAACTGGAACGTCATGAAGTCCGACGGCTACGCATGGTGGACGCGTCGTCTGCGACAGATGAGCCGCTACTTCGATGCTTACCGCATTGACCACGTGCTCGGCTTCTTCCGCATTTGGCAGATTCCACTCGACTCCGTGCACGGACTGCTCGGACATTTCGCGCCGTCACTGCCCATGAGCGAAGACGAGATACGCGGCTTCGGTTACCATTTCGAGAGAGAGAGGGACACGCGACCTTACATCCACGGCTCCTTCCTTGCCGATATCTTCGGCAGTGACACGGACTTTGTCAAGGCCACATTCCTCACAGCCAAAGGCGATGGCACTTTCCGCATGAAGCCCGAGTTCTCCACGCAGCGCAAGGTCGAAACGTTCTTTGCCACAAAGACCGATGACGACAGCGTACGTATACGCGAGGGACTGTATTCACTGATAAGCAATGTACTCTTCGTCCGCGACCACGATGACAGCAACCTCTATCATCCGCGCATAGCGGCACAGAACGACTATGCCTACCATGCTCTCGACGAGGAACAACAAGCGGCATTCAACAACCTCTACAACAATTACTACTATCATCGCCACAACCGTTTCTGGGGAGAATGCGGCATGGAGAAGTTGCCCGTACTCATCGACTCGACAGCCATGCTGGCGTGCGGCGAAGACCTCGGCATGATTCCCGACTGTGTACCGGTGGTGATGGACAGGCTGCACATCCTCTCGCTCGAGGTACAGCGCATGCCAAAGGTCATGTTCCATGAGTTTGCCAACACACGCCGCTATCCTTACTTGTCGGTATGTACACCGTCCACACACGACATGTCAACACTACGTGGCTGGTGGACAGAAGACATGCACCTCACGCAGCTGTTCTTCACCAATGTGCTTGGACACATCGGCAAGGCTCCTGCCGAAGCTACGCCGGAGACTTGTGAGGAAATCTTACACATGCACCTCGACAGTCCGTCCATGTTGTGCATCCCGTTGTTGCAGGACTGGCTGGCGATAGATGCACAGACACGGTGTGCCGATGCCGCTGCCGAACGCATAAACGTGCCCGCCATACCGCGCTACTACTGGCGTTACCGCATGCCGCTCACCATCGAAAGCCTCATCGATAACGCTCCGCTCAACAGTCGCATAAAGCAACTCATTAGCCTCAGCGGCAGATAAGGAATCAACAAACACACGCCACACATGGAAAGCCGCATAACACTCAACGACATGCACTTCTACTCCTACCACGGAGTACTGCCACAGGAGTCCGTCACAGGCACCGACTACACCGTCAGTCTGCAACTGCATACCGACATCACCCGTGCAATGGTGAGCGACGCACTGCCCGACACCATCGACTACTCAGCCGTCTACGCCGTCGTCAAGGCGGAGATGCAGCAACCGTCAAAGCTCTTGGAGCATGTCTGTGGAAGGATTGTCAGACATATATTCAGCGAATTCTCTGCTGTTGAGGCTGTGGACATCAGCATCGACAAGTCCAATCCGCCAATGGCAGGAGCCGACCTCCGCTCGGCAGGTGTATGTCTCAGCATCAGCAGGGGCGAGGCAGAGATAGTCCTCTGATGGCGGAGAACGTCTTTCGTCCAAACAGATAGTACTGCACTATCAGGCTTCCATCCGTCCTTTCCTCTATTCTTTCCGTCACTGTCTTCGCCATGTTGTCCCTGCGTTTTGCCTCATAGTCGGGCTTCATGCGGTGATATGCACGGCGTGCCTTCAGCACTGCGGTGGCATTTGCAGGCTGTAGCGTCAGCAGATATTGCAGCGCAGCCACATAGTCGAGCAGGCAACGCACCGCCATCACACTGCGCAGCTCCCGTTCCGGCAGATTCTTGTAGAGCATCAGCAGGTTGTTGCGGAAGTTCAGGAAGGTCTTCTTAGGGTCATCCTTCTTCAGCGTGGCAGCACCGAGATGATACACTGTGCTCTGTGGGAC
>CAVHJI010000021.1:16739-17992 GCA_963636255.1 Bacteroidaceae bacterium
GTGGGACACATGCCACACGTCTGCCACGTGCCCTGAAGCGCCAGCACAGATCTATCTCCTCCATGTGTGCAAAGAATCCGTCGTCCAGGCCTCCTGCCTCACGGTAGTCATCCATCCTGACAAACATCGCCGCCCCAGTGGCCCAGAAGGCATAGCACGCATCATCATACTGTCCCCTGTCTTCCTCCGTCGTGCCCATCACCCTGCCGCGGCAGAATGGATATCCGTAATGGTCCATGTAGCCGCCACACGCTCCAGCATATTCGAATGCCGTGCGTCTGCGCAGGCTTAGCACCTTGGGTTGGCAGGCAGCCACGTCGGGATGCGAGTCCATGAATGCGGTCATCGGGACAAGCCAGTGCGGTGTCACCTCTACGTCCGAGTTGAGCAATACGGCATACTGTGCCTCCACCTGCTGCAGTGCGCGGTTATATCCGCCGGCATAGCCGTAGTTGCCGTCGAGCTGTATCACCCTCACCTGTGGGAACTCACGTCCCAGCATGTCTGCCGAACCGTCGGTAGACCCATTGTCGGCGACATACACGCCTCCCTCTCCTGCCGAGTGCTGAAGCACCGAGGGCAGGAACCGGCGCAGCATATCGCAGCCGTTCCAGTTGAGTATCACCACTGCCACCTTGTCCATCTCTGCCTCCTCACGCCTCCTCTTTCTTTATCTTCCAGCGCTTGTGCGACCAGAACCAGTATGGCGGGTCGCGCCTTATCGACTCTTCCAGACAGCGTGCGAAGCTTTCGGTAATCTCGCCGTCGGCGGTCTGCTTGGGTGTCTCTGTCAGCAGGCGGAAGTGTATGCGGCTGTACCCGCGCCGCTCACGGCGTATGTCGCAGTAGAACACAGCTGCGTCGAACATCTTCGCCAGCTTCTCCGCACCGTCCATGAACACCGTATCCTGATTCAGGAACGTGGTCCAGTAGCGTGCCTCATTGCGGTTAGGCGACTGGTCGGTGATGAAGCCCACAGCCATCGACTTGCCATCGCGGTACAGTCTCAGCAGCGAACGTGCCGTAGAGTGCTTGGGTACGTTGATGCCACCGAAGCGGCTGCGGATGTGCAGGAACAGGTTGTCCATGTATTTGTTGTGCAGTGGCTTGTATATCTGTATTGGCATGCAGTCCTTGTCCAGAGCCAGCGCCAGCCCCATGGTCCACTCGAAGCTGCCGTAGTGCGACATCATCAGGAACGCACAGCGGTGCTTCCTCACTGCCTCGACTATCGCCTCCGGATTCTCATACAC
>CAVHJI010000021.1:18002-19246 GCA_963636255.1 Bacteroidaceae bacterium
CTCATACACCATGCGTCGCTGCAGCTCGTCAGCCGAGATGCGCAGTGTCTTTATCTCCTCCACCACATAGTCGCAGATGTAATGGTAGAACCTCTTCTCAATGTCCCTAAGCTCGGCATCGGTCTTCTCGGGGAACGAGTTCTTCAGGTTTGTGCGCACCGTGCGCCGTCTGTATCTCAGCACATGGCGCAGCAACACATACAGCATGTCCGACACAGCATACAGCACCCGCAGTGGCAATGATGCCAGCAAGAGCATGCCCGCATAGGCGAGCCAATATGTCAGTCTGTGCTTCACCCCAATATCTCCCCCTTCAGTGCCGTGCCATCGGCGTTATAGTCTCCCAACCTCACGCTGACAATCCGGTTGTCGAGCGACGCGTCATACGGCACCTCCACCTTGATGTAATTAGGAGTGAACCCGTGCATCACCCTGCCCCGCTGTGTCTTCTCCATCAGTACGGGCATCGTCTGCCCCCTGTGGCGGCTGTAGAACTCGTGCAGCTTCGCATCCGACAGTTCCAGCATCCTCTGGCTACGCTCGTGCTTCTGCTGTGGAGTCACCGTGTGGGCAATCTTCAGCGCAGCCGTGCCCGGACGCTCTGAGTAGCTGAAGACATGCAGCTGTGTCACGTCCAGGCTCTTCACGAAGTTGTATGAGTCCTCAAACAGTCCGTCGGTCTCGCCACGCGTGCCGACCATTATGTCCACGCCGATGAAGCAGTCGGGCATCAGCCGTCGTATCCGTTCTATCTTATAGGCAAAGAGGTCTGTGTTGTAGTGTCGCTTCATCAGCCGCAGCACCTCGTCGCTGCCGCACTGTAATGGTATGTGGAAGTGTGGCATGAAGCGTCGCGACTGTGCCACGAAGTCAATCACCTCGTCTTGCAGCAGGTCCGGCTCAATCGACGAGATGCGATAGCGTTCTATGCCCTCCACCCCGTCCAGAGCCTTCACAAGGTCGAGGAAGCTCTCGCCCGTAGTGCGGCCGAAGTCACCGATGTTCACGCCGGTTATCACTATCTCCTTGCCACCCTCGGCAGCTGTGCGGCGTGCCTGCTCCACCATAGATGCGATGCTGCCATTGCGACTGCGACCGCGTGCCATGGGTATGGTGCAGTATGTGCAGAAGTAGTTGCACCCGTCCTGCACCTTCAGGAAGTAGCGTGTGCGGTTGCCCTTCGAGCACGAAGGCACGAATGTGCGTATGTTGCCAAGCGTTGTGGTCAGGCTCTTGCCGGCGTC
>CAVHJI010000022.1:0-18971 GCA_963636255.1 Bacteroidaceae bacterium
GACTGTTCAGGATTTACACCTGATTCCCTTTTGATTGCCGCACCCGTTGCAGGGCTTGGCAAACCATACGTCGCAAATGTACGGCTTACCAATGTAACGACAAAAATATTCCGCTTTTTTTATCCATCATTCAGGGGCCTCCCCCCAACCCTCCCCTAAAGGGAAAGGAGAATACGACACAATATCAGGCAACACGCTTAACGCAACACATTCGTGTACCTCTTCGAAGCACCACTTCATATCAATGTCTGGCACGTAACACGTAAACATGGTTGCCTTGTAGTGCAGCTACGCTATAGGACATGCAGTCTCGGAGAGGCTGACTTGCGAGTAACGAGGCGCGTGCATATACAACAAGAGCCTCATCGCCGCCTTACTAATGGCTGCGCTGAGGCTCTTGTCTGTCAGTTTCTTGTTGATTATACCGGCAGCACACTTCTTCGCTGTGCCGCCGCGGGAATCAAACGTCGTGCTTTTCCGTCATGTCAATCTCCTGTCCGTCGGCATCGTAGAACACGTACTGCAGGAAGCCCATGCTCTGATTTGGTATCAGCTTGAAGCCGATGCCGAACTTCATCTGCCACTTGCGCTTCAGCGACACGATGCCTTTGGTGATGTAGGCAGCGACATACGGGTGGACGTGCAAGGAGAACTTCTTCTTGCCGAGTTTGTTCACTATATAGTCAATCTTGCTCTCCAGAGAGTCGGTAAAGAGAATGGACGACTTTATCTTGCCTGTGCCGAAACACGTGGGACAATCCTCCATGGTGTCGACATCCATTACTGGCCTTACCCTTTGTCTTGTGATCTGCATGAGTCCGAACTTACTTAGCGGCAGGATTTTGTGGCGTGCCCTATCCTTCTGCATATCGGCGCACATGCGTTCGTAAAGCTTCTGACGGTCTTCAGCAAGAGCCATATCGATGAAGTCGACCACGATGATGCCGCCCATATCGCGCAGACGCAGCTGTCGCGCCAGTTCGTCGGCGGCTCCGAGGTTAACCTCGAGTGCAGTGGATTCCTGATTGTTTGTCTTCGTGCGATTGCCGCTGTTGACGTCGACCACGTGCAATGCCTCGGTATGCTCTATAATCAGGTAGGCTCCATTCTTGTAGGACACCGTGCGTCCGAAGGAAGCCTTTATCTGCTTGGTGATGTTGAATTTGTCAAAGATGGGAACGTCGCCCTTGTACATCTTCACGATTTCGGCACGTTCGGGAGCTATCAGCGTCACGTAGTCCTTTATTTCCTTATACTCGGCCTCATCATTCACGTAGATGTGCTCGAACGAAGGATTGAACAGGTCGCGTATCATGCCTACGGCACGGCTTGTCTCCTCGTAGATCAGTGTCGGATATTTCGTGGCCTTCTGTGCTTTGGCCATTGCGTCTTCCCACCGCTTTACCAATACTTTAAGCTCGCCGTCAAGCTCTGCCACGCGCTTGCCCTCTGCCACCGTTCTGACGATGACACCGAAGTTCTTGGGCTTGATGCTCATGAGCAGCTGCTTCAGGCGTGTACGTTCTTCAGCCGACTTGATCTTCTGCGATACCGACACCTTGTCGTCGAATGGCATCAGCACCAGATAGCGTCCGGCGAACGACAGCTCCGACGTCAGTCTCGGTCCCTTGGTCGAGATTGGCTCCTTGACAATCTGCACCACCACTTCCTGTCCCACGGTGAGGGATTCGCTGATGGCTCCCTCTTTTGGCAATTCGGGCAGGTGCTTGGCCTTGCTGATTGATGTCAGATGCTTCTTGTCGCTTAAAGTCTGTTGAACGTATTTCTCCAGAGAGTTGAATTGCGGACCTAAGTCCAAATAATGAAGAAAAGCTTCCTTTTCGTAACCCACGTCCACGAAGCAGGCGTTCAATCCGGGCATGACCTTCTTGACACGCCCCAGATAAATGTTGCCTACGTTGAAGGCCGTCTCATGACCTTCGCGCTGGAACTCCACAAGGCTGCTGTCTTCAAGCAGCGCTATGGAGACCTCGGTAGGCTTTACGTCTACTACAATTTCGTTTGTCACAGTTCACTATCTTTTTTAGAACTCTCTCAGCCGGCTGCCGTTGCTGCCGGCGTTGCTTACTCAATTCCTAAAAACAAAAGAACAAACCCATGAGGCATTGGCTAATTCTGTTTGCAAGTTCCCCACAAGTTTGTCCGTTTGTGCTTATTGATTCTTTAAAGACTTTTCGCAAGAAAGAGTTTACTTGCTCTTATGCCTGTTCTTTCTCAGTCTTTTTTTACGCTTGTGCGTAGACATTTTATGTCTTTTTTTCTTCTTTCCGCTTGGCATAGCTTCTTGAAATTTTTAATTGGTTAAACGGTATAGTTAAATAAAAGTCAGTTTTCCTTGACCTGCTCCACGAACGTCTTCGACGGCTTGAATGCCGGAATGTTGTGTTCGGGGATTATGAGCGATGTATTCTTGGATATGTTACGTCCGGTCTTCTGTGCACGCTTCTTAATGATGAAGCTACCGAAGCCACGCAGATAAACGCTCTCGCCCTTCGTCAGCGAACCCTTAACAGCCTCCATAAAAGACTCGACTGTCTGCTGGACAGCCTTTCTGTCAAGGCCGGTACTGGAGACTATTTCGTTGATAATATCAGCTTTTGTCATGTCATTATTGTTTATTAGAGATTACTCCTTTATTTTTCAGTGTGCAAAGATAGTGGTTTCAGCCTTATGGGAAAACTTTTGCCAATATATTTTTCCATTGACGGTCAGTCGTTGCTGCGCTCTCGCTTGAGCTGCGCCTCGGGTTTCGCCACTGGTTGCAACGTGTCGGCTGGCTGGACAAGTGGCGTCTGCTGCAATGTGTCGCGCCGCACAGCGGTGCTGTCTGCAGCAGGGGTACTGCTGCGGCGACGCTTCAGACGCGAACGCAGGGTGAAGTCGTTCCACGAGTCAAAGTCCTTGCGGAAGATTATGCCGAAGCCTTGTGTGGTGAGGTTAGTGCGTGTGAAGTACTTGTCGTTGGTCTCGTTGTAGGCCTTGAGGCGTATGTCACCCGACGGTGTCAGCAGCAGCTGTGCGTCGAAGTCACCGACGAAATTGGTGTTCGACATACGGTTCTCGCGATAGCCGAAGTTGCCGTTCACTATCAGTCGGTTGTTAAGCAGCGTGCCTGACAGTATGCCCTCAAACTCCATGTCGGTCCATCCATCCTGTCCTGTACTGAGGTTGGTTCCGAAGTTCCAGTTGTCGCTGTTGATGACTGCCGAGAGTGCATTGTTCAGCTGTCCGCTGAGTGTTGAGGACACCACGCTGCTCATCACGTTAGAGTTCTGCGTCACGTTGACATACTCCGGCGTATAGAACTTGCCGATGCTCAGCAGGTAGAGGATCTGCATGTTCATCTGTTCCTCGGTGGGTATGTAGTTGTTTATGAGTGCCTGTATCTCGTCATTCTCGAGCGGCAGTTCCAGTCCGAGCGACAGCTGTGGTTGCGTGATGCTGCCGGTCATGTCCATGAGACAATCCACGCGTACCGATGTCTGCGTTATGTAGGAGCTGGCATTGGGTATAAGGTCGTTGAGCGAGACGGAGTTGACCTGATACTTGGTGTGCAGGTCTATGTCAGCCTCGAACGGGTCACCGGCAAAGGTCAGCGTGCTTCCGTCTTGTATGACGAAGTCCTTGCGTATGATTTCCTGGATGCTCATCTTATACGTTCCCTGACTCATCCTGTAGCTGCCGAACATGGTGAAGTTGCCCTTGTTGTACCAGTCTACGCGCAGGTTTGCCGTGCCGCGGCTTATTATGGCATCGCCCGTCAGCGGATCCATGACGATGCGTATCACGGCATCGGGAGTAATCTCTGCCAGTATGTTGAGCCTTATGTCCCCACCGGAGCCTGTATAGCCTTGGTTTCCTGTCGGCTGCGCTGCGGTTTCCGCATCATAAAGCTCAGGGACAGGCACAGTGCGCCTTGGGGTTCGGTCGACAAAGCGCACGAACTCGCCGGCTGTGGCTGTGGTCACACCATCTTTAATATAGGTGAATGTGGTGTTGCGGTTTGTGGTCAGGCCAATGTCGATGTTCATGCCGTCGGCATCATTGCCCGTCAGGTTGACGTTTCCCGTGCCGAACACGGTGCCATAGAACGTGTAGTCGGCATTCTGCACGGTGTTCATCACGAGCATGTTGTTTACGTCGAACGACAGGTTGTAGCTGACGTCTTTGAAGTGTGTCCACAGGAGCTGTCCGTTCATCACGCCGCGCGTGCCGCGCTCGTCGTAGATGGAGGCATTGCTGAAGAACAGTCCTTCGGGCAGTGCCACGATGCTGTCGCGCACTGTGTAGGTCGTGTTCAGCATGTCAATCTTCATGCTGGCATCGCCAAACACATGGCCGCTCACGGTCAGTGCCTTGAACTTGCCATACAGGCGTACGTCGCCCGACACGCGACCGTGGAAGTCGGACGTCAGGTTCTTGAGGAAGGTCTGAAGGAATCCCACGTTGAGGCTGTCGGCATGCACGTTCAGGTCGAGCGAACTGAGTGGCTTCAGCGGATAGAGATATCCGTCAACCCTCGTGCGTGCCACGTCGCCCTCACGGATGTCGGCATCGAGATACACTCCCTTCTTGTCGTTGTGCCACTCGCCTATTATGTTCATATCGCCTATGATGCTGTCGTTATAGCCGAAGTTGCCTATGTAGAGGTCCGACAGCAGATAGGGCTCGCCCATCACTCCCGAAGCCACGGAACGTCCTGTGGCTTCGCCGTCGAAGGTCACGCCAAGGTCGGCAATATCGAAGATGTAGCGGATGTTCATCCGGTTCATATCTATCAGCAGCGAGTCCTCCGGATTCGGTCCCAGCACACCGTCAACCTGTATGTGGTGGTCGGCATTGTTGACCATCAGGTTGCTGAACGCGGTGCGTCCCTTCTCTATGGTGATGCGGCTCTGGTGCACGTTCCACAGTGTGTCGTTGAGTATCAGGTCCGACGGCAGCACGTCTATGACGGTGCTCGTCACCGCTTCTGCTCCTTCTGCCGCTTCACTCTGTGCGAAGTGAATCAGTGCATCAAGCTTTCCGCTCATGGTCATGGCCCCTGTGTTTCCCCAGTTCAGCGTCGCCTCGATGCTGTCGTTGCGTGCCGTGGCAGAAGCCGACACGTTCAGGGCATCGCCGGCACGACGGTTGCTGAAGCGCACGTTTGCCTGGAAGCGGTCGCCCGAATTGTCGCACTGCACCACGCCACTCTCTATCAGCCTTCCGTCGTAGCGCAGTCTCGGGAAATAGCCTTCTATGCGCATGCGGCCGGCTTTGTCGCTGAAGAAGCCCTTTAGGGTCGACTCCGAATAGACGGTCAGCGGCACCTGCATGACGGCTGACACGAAGTCGGTGTTCGATACCGTGACGTCGAAGTTGAAGTCGTTGTCGGCTGTATGTGCCCTTGTCTGCGGGAAATAGCCGGGCAGATAGCGGCCGAGGACACTTGCCACGCTGGAGTAGAGCGTGCGATATGAGTAGTTGCCGGCAATGCCTGCATCTATGAAGTCGGACTTAAGGCGCAGCTGCTTGCCGCCATCGCCGGTGCGGTGAGCCGACAGACTTATGCTGTCGAGCGTATATGTCTGTTCGGGCGTGACGTAGACCATGCTGTCGAGGCTTAGGCGTCCAATCATGTCGTCGATGTTTCCTCCAGTGAAGTCGGCATTGATACGGAACGACATCTCACAGTCCTGATATCTGTCGCTCAACTTCAGCTCTGCAGGACGCAGGTCGTCGACGACACCCCTGAAGCGGTACACGTCTGTGGAGCCTGCAGTGTTGAAGCTGCCGCTGAAGTTCATGCGGGCATTCTCGTCGTTAAGGCTGACCTGTCCGTCGAATCCGCCGTCACGATACTCGCCGTCGAGCTCTATATCCTTATATGTATAGCCGCGATACTGCAGTGAGTCCACCAGTCCGCGCACCGTCATGTGCGGATACTGCGCCGTCATGTTGCCGGCATTGATGTCGAGACTGAAGGTTATGGCATCAAGGTCACGGTTTCCCGTCAGTCGTCCCAGCTCGAAGTTGTCAGTCTGTACGCTGCCGCTCAGTCGGCCTCCGGCAGTGTTTGTGTCTATCTGCACGTCTGCCGCCACGGTACCAAGGTCGGTGCGTACAAGTCCGTTGGCTGCAATGTTGTCGAGTGGTCCTTCCAGAGATCCGCTGAAGTCGATGAACTTCATGTTTCTCACCACTGCCGGCACGCTGCCGTCGTGTCCGAAGTTGCGTGTCAGGAATGCCACGCCTGCCGAGTCTGCCAATGCCTGCTGCAGCTCTGCCCGCACGAAGAGCTTGCCGTCAGAGGCTCCCGCCAGCCCGTTGACCCCACCCCTGCCCTGCACCTGCAGGTGGTCGCCGTCGATGTTCAGCAAGGTACACTCTATCTCATCCAGTGTGCCGCGTGCCGCCATCTCGACACGCACCTCATCCTTGAACTGCGAGAACTCGGGTACAAAGGCACGTATATCGTTCAGCGTTATGCCCGACGGCAACAGGCGAACGTCGAAGCGCACGCTGTCGGGTCGCGACGTCAGGTCGGCAATACCGTTGTAGCTGGCACGTATGGTGTCGAACGCCAGTGCCGTCTGTGGCAATTCTATCTGCAGTCCGTCGATCACAGCACCCCGTTGTCCTGCCACAAGGTGCATGTCCAGACGACTCAACTCGATGCCTGAGTTCTGTTCGGCAAGGCTCAGCCGACGCACGGAGAGGTTGAGTGAGTCGTTGCGCAAAGACCGGAGCGAGATGTTGCCGCGTATGCCTGAAAGGGCGAGATGGGATGTGTTGAAGCGGCCTGGCGTACTGTCGGCATCGCAGACATCGTAGGTCACGTTGCCACGCCTCAGCAGCAGGGTGTTTATGCGCAGGTCTATATGACTGGGTTGTGTGTTGTCGTCTGACGAGAACTTGTCTATCAGGAACTGGAAGTTCAGCGGAGCATCAGCACTGTCTTTTGCAGCATGGAGGTTGAACCCGAACAGCTGCACCGTGCTTATCGCCACACGTCCCTGCAGCAGCGGCATAAGGCTATACTTGGCAGAGAAGCGTGCCACACGCAGCATCTCGCGTCCTTCACGGTCGTGCAGCAGCACGTCTTCCACAATCAAGCGATTCAGGAACCCCGGACTTATGTCGCCTATGCTGACCTCCGCGCCGAGCCATGCCGACAGCTCTGCAGACACTGCGCGCGATATTCCGCGCTTAATCGCAGGAATACTGAAAGCCGCGACCACGCCTATGTATGCCACAAGCACAATCGCCACCAGCCACGTCACTATGTTCTTGAATGTCTTTATACGGCAGCCCTCTCCCGAGTAAACAGGGCAAAAGTAGGAATTTATATGTTAACCGAGACCCTTTTTTACTACTTTTGCAACCGCATAGGTGCACTCCGCACCGGCGAAAGGAACGAGGAGAAAGATGAGCAACACATACATACTTGGCATTGAGTCGTCGTGCGACGACACATCGGCTGCCGTCATTCGCGACGGCTATCTTCTGAGCAACGTTGTAGCCAGCCAAAAGGTTCACATGGCCTATGGTGGCGTGGTGCCGGAGCTGGCATCGCGTGCCCACCAGCAGAACATCGTGCCCGTGGTGCATGAGGCATTGAGGCAGGCAGGCATAGACCGCAGCGACCTCAACGCCATAGCCTTCACTCGCGGTCCCGGACTCATGGGCTCGTTGCTCGTAGGTGTCAGCTTCGCCAAGGGCATGGCATGTTCGCTCGGCATACCTATGGTCGATGTCAACCACCTCACCGGACATATCCTTGCCAACTTCATCAAGGTGGAGGGCGAGGAGAACGTGCAGCCGCAGTTCCCCTTCATCTGCCTGCTGGTGTCGGGTGGCAACTCACAGATAGTGCTCGTGCGTGCCTACAACGACATGCAGATTCTCGGACAGACCATCGACGATGCTGCCGGCGAGGCTATAGACAAGTGCTCCAAGGTGATGGGGCTGGGCTATCCCGGAGGTCCCATCATCGACAAGCTGGCACGTCAGGGCAACC
Organism: Bacteroidaceae bacterium; assembly: GCA_963636255.1. Lineage (GTDB taxonomy): Bacteria > Bacteroidota > Bacteroidia > Bacteroidales > Bacteroidaceae > Bacteroides. The sequence goes on from CAVHJI010000022.1 coordinate 8,024, forward strand.
CCAAGGCCTATACATTCAGCAAGCCGCACATAGCAGGACTGGACTACAGCTTCAGCGGACTGAAGACATCGTTCCTCTACTCACTGCGCGAATGGGTCAAGACCGACCCCGACTTCGTGGAGCATCATAAGGAAGACCTCGCAGCATCGCTCGAGGCTACTATCGTAGACATACTGATGGACAAGCTGCGCCGTGCGGTGAAGCAGTATGGCATCAGGGACGTGGCTCTGGCTGGAGGTGTGAGTGCCAACAACGGACTGCGCAATGCCTTCCGCGACCATGCAGCCCGACTGGGTTGGAACATCTTCATCCCTAAGTTCAGCTACACCACCGACAATGCAGCTATGATTGCCATAACCGGCTACTACAAGTATCTGGACCACGACTTCTGCGACATCGACGCACCGGCATTCTCACGCGTCAGTATCTGACCTGCCAACCGACTGGCATAGAACAAGTAAGTCCTGCATTCCCATCGTAGAATGCAGGACTTACTCATTATTATATGTATATGACTCGGAAGTCTTACTTCTTCGCCGTCTTGGAGGCAGGCTTCTTCTCTGCACTCTTCTTGGTTGCAGACTTCTTTGCAGCAGGTTTCTTGTCCGATGAAGGTACAGCCGCCGGCTGTGCATTGTCCTTCAGCAGTTCCAGCTTCTCCTTTGACTTCTTCAGTTCCTTGTTCAACTCATTGATTTCAGAGTCCTGATTGTGGATGGTGGTGAGCAATGCGTTCAGCTCTTCATTGTCGATGTCCGACGGATAGAGCGAATCAACACGCTTGCCGAAGTCGCCAAGCACATTCATGTAGTTGGTAAAGGCATCGTATGCCGAGTCGAATATGCCACGGTCAACGCCCATACCATTGTTCTTGGTTGTCATCATGCGGAAGTTGTTGCTGGTCTGCAGCACGTCGAAGTCCTGCTTAATCCTGCGGTCACCACACAGCAGCACACGTTCCGACAGGTCGTAGAGCTTGTGGAAAGCTTCACGCTGCATCACGTTGCCCAGCCAGCAGCTGGTGTCGCGCTCTTCGTCGTTCCACGATATTGCGTTGGGCACATCTACTGCCGACACCGGCTTCAGCTTCGTTATCACCTCTGTGGGCATGGAGAACACCACGTCCTTGTCCTTGGCACACTTCGGCAGAGCCTTCAGGAACATCAGTATGTTCGACGACAGCGGTTGTGCCATGCCAAAAGACGTAAGGTCCATGAAGAGGTTGATGACCTGTTCCTCCTCCGGCAGTCCACAGATACGGTCGATGAACTTGTCGGCAAACATCGGGTACTCGCTCCAGTCGGTATTCGAGAAGCGCAGCGATATGTCGTCGGACATCTTGTAGTCGCGCAGCAGCAGCTTGAGCTTCGGGTTCTCACTGCTTTGGTAGACATAGTGCGGACTCTTCCATCCCAGTATGTGTTTGGCACCTTCGGTAAGCATGCCCTTGAAGCCAAGGCTCGACACGATGTTGCCAATCTCATTGCTATAGAGCAGTCCGGAGTTGACAAACACTTTCGGTGTGACTCCAAACAGAGTCTTCATGGTCTCCATCTGGCGTGCAATCTGGTCCTTGAACACATTCTCATTGACCAGCGACGAGAGGTCGTGCGAGTAAGGCTCTGCCAGCAGCTCACAGCAGCCGGTATCGACCAGCTTCTTGAGCAGTTCCATCACCTCCGGTGCATGCACCTCAAGCTGTTCGGCAGCCAGTCCAGAGAGAGACAGTGCCACCTTGAAGCTGCCTGCATTCTCGTTTGCCATCTCGATGAGAGTCGACAAGACCGGTATATACGAACGTTCTGCCACCTCGGCAATCCTCGTCGAATTGGTGTAGTCGTCGGTATAGTAGTGGTTGATGCCGATGTCGAAGAAGCGGTAACGCTTCAGGTAGACAGGCTGATGTATCTCAAAGTAAAAACATATAGTCCTCATATCGTTCGATTTATTGTTTACTTGTTATAGTTCTTCAAAACATCGTCGTAGATGCGCCGCACCTTCATGCCTGCATCTTCCCACTTGATGCCGTCTACCTCCTTCTTGCCCTCATCGCGCAGATATTCGTACAGGGCCGGATAGGTGCAGATGGCATACATGGCGTCTGCCATGGCATGGATGTCCCAATAGTCCACCTTTATGCACTTGTCGAGTATCTCGGCACATCCCGACTGCTTCGATATGATTGACGGCACGCCACACTGCATAGCCTCGAGGGGTGAGATGCCGAAAGGCTCCGACACTGATGGCATGACATAGACATCGCTCGCCTTCAGGCACTCATACACCTGCTTGCCTCTCATGAAGCCAGGGAAGTGGAAGCGGTCGGCTATGCCGCGCTTTGCCACGAGCGTAATCATCTTGTCCATCATGTCGCCATTGCCAGCCATGCAGAAGCGTATGTTCTTCGTACGCTGCAACACCATGTTGGCAGCCTCGACAAAGTACTCCGGTCCTTTCTGCATAGTCAGTCTGCCAAGGAACGTCACCACCTTCTCATTGGGCTTGCGTTCAGGAACTATGTCGAGAATGTCTTTCGACAACGGTGTCACGGCATTGTGCACTGTCGACACCTTCCTCGGGTCCTGGAAATACTTGCTTATGACAATCTGCCGTGTCAGTTCGCTCACGCACATGATGTGGTCGGCATTGTCCATGCCATCCTTCTCGATGCTGTAGACTCCCGGATTAGGATGTCCACGACTGCGGTCGAACTCTGTGGCATGCACATGTATCACCAATGGCTTGCCGCTCACCTGCTTGGCATGTATGCCGGCAGGATAGGTCAGCCAGTCGTGCGAGTGGATGATGTCAAACTGCTGCTGGCGTGCCACGACGCCTGCCACTATGGAGTAGTTGTTTATCTCTTCGTAGATGTTATCCGGATAGCGTCCCGAGAACTCTATGCACCCCAGGTCGTTGGTCTTGATATAGCTGAAGTCCGAATAGATATGGTTGCGCAGGTCGTAGTAGAGCTGTGGGTCCATATACTTCCCCACCCTCGACTGCACATAGTTCCAGTCTACGTCCTTCCACACCACCGGTGTGCTGTTCATTCCTATTATCTTCAGGAAGCTCTGGTCCTCGTCGCCCCAAGGCTTCGGTATGCAGAACGTTATCTCCATATCCGGCTGCATCGACATGCCTTTGGTCAGACCGTAGCTTGCCGTTCCCAGGCCTCCCAGGATATGAGGGGGAAATTCCCAACCAAACATCAGTACTTTCATATTCCGTCCTCCCCTGTTATTGCATGTTGTAACTGTTCAGCATCTTGAGTATGCGCAGTATCTCCGCCACATTCATGGCAAACGACACAGCCCCACGTCCTGCAAACGGCGGATTGCCGTCGTAGAGCTCGGACAGTGTACCGATGCAGTGCGTCTGCATCTCGTCTTCCATGCCTATGAGCTGCCGTTCGACGAACGACACACCACTCATGCCGTATATCTTCAGGTATGCCTCGAGGTAGAAGCCCATCAGCCACGGCCATGCTGTGCCCTGATGATAGGCAAGGTCGCGTTGCATCTGCGGACCTACGTAGTTGGGATTGTATCCCTCACTCTTGGGGCTTAGCGAACGCAAGCCCTTAGGAGTCAGCAGCTCGCGGGTCACGATGTCGAGCACTTGCTTCTTCTGCTTTGCATCAAGCGGTGAGTAGTCGAATGCGGCTGCGAATATCATGTTTGGTCTGACGCTCCAGTCGGTCATGTTGCCGTCGGCATAGTCGAACAGGTATCCGTACTCGTTGCGGAATGTTTCCACAAACGACTTGCCCGTTATCTCTGCCTGTGCGTCGAGTTCGTCAGCCAATAGCTTGTTGCCACCTTCGCGCTCGACGTCTGCCACAAACCGCAGTGCGTTATACCACAAGGCGTTCACCTCCACAATGTATCCTGTCCTCGGCACCACGGGACGACCGTTTGCCGTGGAGTTCATCCATGTGACGGCTCTGTCCTTGCCGTAGGCATAGAGCAGTCCGTTGTCGTGCAGGAACAGGTTCTCGTGCTTGCGTCGTACGATGTATTCCATCAGGTCGGTCATCAGCTTGCCATACTTCTCGCGGCAGGCTTGCTTCGACGTTGTCTTGGCATATTGCTGCAATGCCCATATTGCCCACAGCAGTATGTCGGGATGGTCAATCTCATATATCTTGTAGGTCACCGGCTTGCGGTTGACATACTGTTCGAGTGCCTTGGCTGCCGTCTTCATGACGTCCTCAAACTGGTCGCGCTCGCCTACGCTGAGCGTCAGTCCGGGCAATGACACGAAGAGGTCTCTTGCGCGGCACTTGAACCACGGATAGCCTGCCAATATATAATGGTCGCCGCCCTGCACGTTGTGGAACTGGTGCGCCGAGTTCTTCAGGCAGTGATAGAAGTTGTCGCGCGGCACGCGCAGGTCCACTTCCGTCTGGAATGTATGCTTCAGCCGGTGTGTTGCCACAGCCGATATGCCTGCGGAGAACACTATGCTCTCTCCTTTCTTTATAGGCATCTCGAAGTATCCGGGCACATACAGGTCTTCGTTCGACTCATAGCCGCGCTCGCGCTCCTTGGTGTACTCCATATTCCTGTACCAGTCGGGCTGGAAGTGGAAGTCCACTGCCTTGTTGAACTGCATGTACAGTTCCGGGTATCCCGGATAGAGACAGGTCTTTATGCCATTCTCCACCATCTGATACTCGCGGCTGGCAGCAGCGTTCTCGTGGGTATACTCACGCACGCTCCTGAATGCCAGGAACGGACGGAAGCGCAGTGTCGTAGGCGAATGTGCGTCTACCAGCGTGTAGCGCAGCAGTATTCGGTTCTCGTGGTAGACGAACGCCGACTCCTTGCGCAGGATGACACCACCCACCCTGTATGTCGTGGCAGGGATGGTGTTGCAGTCATATTCGCGGATATACTTGTGTCCGTTGGGGCTGTAGTTGTCACCGTTATACTTGTGCAAGCCGAGATTGAACTCTGCGCCATGCTGTATCACTGTCTCGTCGAGCGACGACAGCAACACGTGGTTCTCGTCGTCAAGGTTCGGGACAGGTATGACCAGAAGTCCATGATACTTGCGAGTATTGCATCCAACGATGGTAGAGCATTGGTAGGCACCCGACTTGTTGGTCCGAAGAACCTCACGTGTCAGCGACTCCTCCAGATTTATCATCAGTGCTTTGTCAAAATGCAAATAGCTCATTGTGTTACGCAAATTAAGATATTAACTCTCCCAAAGATAAAGACAATCGGCTACGCTGCAAAGAAAAATAAACTTTTTCGATGCAGACGTACGAAAAAAGCCGTCTGAGCACACGCAGATGCGTCAATTCATGAACGATGCCACGAGCATGGAGATGTTGGCAGTGAACATCTTGATGGCTATGGCAAGCAGTATGATGCCGAAGAACTTGCGGAGTATGTAGATGCCACTCTTGCCCAACACACATTCCACTTTGTCTGCCATCTTCACAGCCACATACACCCATACCATGTTCAGTGCAAGGGCAATGAGTATGTTGATGCTGGCATTGTCGGCACGCAACGACAGCAGTGTTGTGAACGATGCCGAGCCTGCAAGCAACGGGAATACGAGTGGCACCAGCGTGGCGTCCTTCGTAGGACCGGCGTTCTTGAATATCACAACGTCGAGAATCATCTCAAGAGCCATAAAGAACAGTATCACCGAACCTGCCACCGCAAACGACTCAATGTCCACACTGAACAACTTCAGTATCCAGTCGCCCACGAAGAAGAAGCCCAGCATGAATGCAAAAGCCAACCATGTGGCACGACTTGCACTTATGCTCAAACCCTGCGTCTTGAGGTTTATGATGATGGGGATTGATCCAATCATATCTATGACGATGAACAACGAGATGAACGAACGTACCATCTGGAGAACGTCAAACTCTCCCAAGTACGAAGCAACGGACTGAAACATTACAATGTCAAGTTTTTACGGTTTGTAGATGTACTATTATAACGGGGCGCAAAATTAGATAATATCAACAAAATATGCAACACCGCACCTCGTGTGTTGCGTGTTATGTGATGCGTTTTATGTGAATGACAGGGATGTTGAGACGTATAGCCCTGCATAACCCGACATGGCTTTCTATGGATGCCCATCGTTGGGGTCCAAGGATGCCCATTCTATGGTCGAGTGAATGCCCATCCTTAGGTGCTATGAATGCCCATTCTTAGACCCTAAGAATGCCCATCGTTAGGGTGCCTACAGGGGCAAACACGGAATTAGTAAACGGAAGTAATTAGAAATCGGGATTTGTAATTACAAAGCCGTCATTTTGAACTGTTTAGTAAACTATTAGTAAACGCTTTTAAATAGACTTGCATATGTGCGACAAAGAAAAAGGAGGGCGCAGCACTCAGCCATACGGTGCAGATTCCCTATTTTTGCACTCCGTTCAACACAAAAGAGGGAAAGGATATGGACAATTCACCATACGAGAGGTTGCTGCAGCTGCCGCTGTTCCAAGGTCTGACACCAAAGGATATGGGCAGGATACTCGGCAAGGTCGAGTTTGCATTCGCCACGTTCAGTGCCGGAGAGACCATCGTACGCAGCGGGACGTCCGACCGACAGCTGACGTTCGTGCTTAACGGTGAAGTGTGTCGGCAGACGCTGTCACGCACCGACGACAGTGCCGATGTCGATTCCGCCATCAGCCCCTATGAGTTTCGTGAATACATGAGCGGACCTTTCGTCATCGAACCCTATTCGCTGTTCGGACTCGACAACCGCTTTCTGTCGACCTATACGGCGGTCTCCGACGCTGGCGTGATGAGCGTCAGCAAGGACGCACTGCTCAGTCATCTGTGCTGTTATCCCATCTTCGCCACCAACTATCTGAACATGCTGAGCCTCCGCGCACAGCTCTATAACAACACGCTATGGAACACCCATAGCAGCAAGGGCGAACCCGTGGACGTCGTATGCGACTTCTTCCTGCGTCGCTTCGCCTCTCTCGACGGACGCAAGCAGGTGCACATCACCGTGCGGCAGCTTGCTGCAGCAACAAGACTCTCCATGCCTGCCACCACTGCCGCACTCGACAGTCTGTCAATGCAGGGCATCATCGAGCGGAAAGCCGGCATCATCACCATCGATGACGCACACCTGCTCATCCGCTGAGCCTGCAAGCCCGTCCGCACATTGCTTGGGAGCTGTTCTGATTACAAGAGCGACAAAGTACAATAAGCTGGAATTACGTCGTGCACCGCAATGCCGTATGCAAGGAAATGCATAACTTTGGCGACAACAACAAAGCTTCAGGCATAACAAAGCGGCTATCCCATGAAAAACATTCTCGGCTTATTGTTGTTCCTGTCCGTACTGTTGACGCAATGCGCCAGCGCACAGAAGGAACCTCAGGACACATTCACACTGACAGCTACCGAAAGCGGCCACTGTCTTATGGACGTCAACATAGGAGGCGAGGTGCAGGCAAAGGCATTGCTGGAGTCGGGCATACACGTCATGATCATCGACATGGACTTTGCCGCACAGAACAGCGAGGCAGTGAACGTGAGCTTCCACCCCGACAACAGGAACGACCGCATCAACCTTGGCGGCGACCTCTACCGAATCAGTCATAAGGGACGTGGACGCGTCATGATTGGCAACAACACAGCCTACGAGGGCGAGATCTATCTCCTGCCCGGTCTGGCAGACAGCCACTATACCGGCATGACCATGGCAATACCAATACACAAGCTGGTGAACACCACCGACGGCAGTCGTGTGGTACGCCTCGACATGCCTGCCGGACAGCTGGACATGATAGGACATTCACAAGCCGACAGCATCACCGGCGGTTGGAGCACATCCCACATCAACTACGACTCCTACATGGACATGCCTGCCGTGCGCACACGCTTCACCGTGGGCGACCGTGCTGCCATCGACGGCAACTTCAACATTGACCTCGGCAACCCAATGGTGCTGTTCCTCTTCGCACAGAGCAAGAACGTGCAGCACGACATATACGACAACGACAACATCAAGGTCATGGATGCCACCGACAAGAGCGGCACCGTCATAGCACAGGCATTCATCACCGACGAGTGCAACCTCTGCGGACGCACGTTCAACAATGCCACCATCGCCATAACGCGCAACGTGCCACGCTTCACCACCGACGGATGCATAGGACTGCGCTTCTTCAACACCTGCCCTGCAGTGTTCGACTTCGACCGTTCCGTGATGTACACCCGCCCGCAATAGTCGTGTCCGCCACCGGCAACAGACTGCGGCGCCACTCATATACATAAGGCTCAGCTCTTTCATATATATGACTTGACCCGAGAAGCTATATGTGTTGACCCGAGAAGTTATATGACTTGACCCGAGAAGTTATATGACTTGACCCGAGAAGTTATATGTGTGGCTCATGCCAAAGCTTGGTATGAATATTGCAAGTACTTGGTACGATAATTGCAAGTACTTGGTATGATAATTGCAAGCTTTGGTATGATGAAGTCAGATATCTTCTCGACTGAAGTCAAGCGCTTGCCAATGTGTTGAAGGATATGCAAATGTAGCACATCAAAGAGCCTTTTGCAAGTGTATTGACATATTATTTCCGTCCCTGAAGCTATAGATGTTTGCTCACCCCTCTATTCTACCGACCCTGTAAGACCTATACTCGTCAATGACGGTACATGGGAGAGTCCACGCGTAGCCAAAAGTACGGCTATCGGCGACAATACGCAAAACTTTTGTCACCCATAAGACACAATGTCTGAATAAATGACTACTTTTGGCGACAATATCAAACATTTCAACTTAACACATTCAATGATGAACAAAGTCATTAGCATGCTGACACTGGCAGTCCTGCTGCCACAGTACATCAGTGCACAGCAGCAGAACGCGACAGTACAGCCCGATCCCGAGAGCTGCACAAGCATTATGGTGGGCAAGGATGCAAGTACGGACGGTTCGGTCATCACCAGCCACACGTGCGACAGCTGGTATCGCAACTGGGTAGTAATGACACCGGCGGCAGACTACAAGAACGACACCATCATGAACATCTACGACGGACGTATGCACACAGAGACATCGACCGACCAGACGGGAATGACCGTGAAGGGCACGATACCGCAGGCAAGCCACACCTTCTCATATCTTGACACGTCATATCCTTGTGCCAACGAGAAACAGCTTGCCATGGGCGAGACGACAATCAGCGGACGACGCGACCTGCGCAACCCCGATGGAATGTTCAAGATTGAGGAGCTGGAGCGCGTAGCACTGCAGCGTTGCACCACAGCACGTGAGGCTATAAAGCTGATGGGCGAGCTCATAAAGCAGTACGGATATGGCGACACCGGCGAATGTCTGACCATTGCCGACCCAAAGGAAGTGTGGCACTTCGAGGTGTTCGGTGAAGGCAAAGGCAAGATTGGCGGTGTGTGGGCTGCCGTACGCATACCCGACGACCACATAGGCGTGTCGGCCAACATACCGCGCATAAGCACACTCAACCTTAAGGACACCGACAACTACATGGCTTCGGACAATGTCTACGACGTAGCAAAGAAGTTGGGCTACTGGGACGGCAAGTCGGAGTTCAAGTTCTGGAAGGCATACGGAGGTCCGCGCAGTGGAGGCAACTACAAGGCTTTCAGCATACGCGAATACTTCATCTTCAACACTTTCGCACCGTCACTCCACCTGCAGTATGATGCCGAGGAACTGCCTTTCACCATCAAGCCAGAGAAGAAAATCAGTGTGCAGGACGTGCTGGCAATGTTCCGTCAGACATACGAAGGCACAGAGTGGGACGTGACCAAAAACCTCAACATCGAAGTCAAGGACCGCACCACCGGTGAGACAAAGACACAGAAGAGCCCGAAGGCTAACCCCTGGATGCGCTCGGACGAGATAGCAATGCTCAATGGCATAAAGGACGATGCAGTGACCTCGATACGCAACATCGCAGTACCGCAGTGCGCCTACGCCACAGTCATACAGCTGCGTTCATGGTTGCCCGACGCCATTGGCGGACTGGTATGGTTCAGCATGGACAATCCAGGACAGAGCCCGCGCATACCTATCTATGTAGGTGCTACAGATGTTCCGGCAAGCTTCAAGATATGTTCCAACCACCGCTATCGTGATGACTCGGCAGCATGGCACTTCCGTCGTGCCAACAAGCTGGCAGCACTGAAGTGGGGAACCAACAGGAAAGTACTCGAGAAGAACCGCGACCACTTCGAGGAGAAGGGACTCATGGAGACACCACTCGTAGAGAACAAGTATAAGGAGATAGCAGCACAGAAGGGCGAAGCAGCAGCACGCGAGTTCCTGACCGACTACTCACGCGACTTTGCCGGTGCAGCCTTGTTGCGCTGGGACGAGATGTTCGACCAGTTCTGGCACGAGAACCACTTCGGCTTCTAAACGCGTACACCATATTATATATATATATAAGGAGTACCATATAAACAGGAGTACCAAACGACACAAGATACAATACAGACACAAAGACCAATCAAACAAAGAATAGCAATATGAGAAAGAGATCATTTTCAGTCTTCGCCGTAATGCTGCTGTGTGCAACTACGGTGATGGCACAGGAGCCGGAAGGCTACAAATTCACAACCGTAGTATCACAGAAGGTGACACCGGTGAAGAATCAGGCATCGACTGGCACATGCTGGGACTTCGCCACAACATCGTTCATCGAGGCAGAATTGCTGCGCAAGGGCAAGGGCGAGTACGACCTGTCGGAGATGTTCATTGCCCGACAGAAGTATCTGAACCAGATGAAGGACAACTTCATACGCAACGGGCGCGGCAACGTGGGTCAGGGCAGCATCACACAGTCATGGTTCAATGCCTTCAGTCAGGCAGGCATCGTGCCTGAGGAAGCCTACACCGGCATCAACTACGACTCACCTACACACAATCACCGCGAGCTGGCATCGTATATACG
>CAVHJI010000023.1:0-18940 GCA_963636255.1 Bacteroidaceae bacterium
ATGTGTGCCACGCTGGCCGACTCATGGTCGTCCATCTGGTATGTGGCGCGGTTCTGTGTGCCGTCGGGGTTTGTCGGCAACCATGGTGCACCTATCCACATGGCCGACATGGGGACTTCGGCTGTGCGCTTCAGGTCCATGCCATCGCCAACGTAGGCACGTCCGCCCTCGTGGCTCTCGGTGTAACGTCCCTTCATGCCATAGTCTCTTTGTGCTATCTCTGAGATCTCGGTGTATCGGTCGGTGAGCAGCTCACCGATGGTCTGCCGCCAGTCGCGCAAGAAAGCGTCGGTCTGCTCGGGGCTGCCGATGACCATGCCTGTCAGCGCCGGCATCCACGGATGCAGGTCGTAGCCACGGCGGCGCTTGAACTCGCTGAACATGGCCGGTGTCCAGTTTTCCTGCTCCGCTTCATAGCTGTCGGTCAGTACATACTGCACGCCGCGCTGTCCCATCTGTCCTTTCGATGCATCCCGGTACATGTCCAGATATGTGTGGAAGTACTTGGACCACGCCACGCTGTCCAGTTTGTCGACTTCAAGTCCTGTGGCCTCGGGTGGGGCGGGGTGGTTCTGCTTGCCTGTCAGGCTGAAGCCCATCCTGTAGATGCGCCACTTGCCTTTTGGGGCTTTCCATGTCAGGTGTCCCGAGGCGTCCATGTACGAGGTGATGTCCACCACGTCGGCTGTCTGTGCGAATTCCTCGCCTGCGCTGACGGTAGTGGTGTTGCTCTGCAGGTTGCTTGCTGCCGTGAAGCCGGCCTTGTCTTCAGCGCGGTTGACGCGCGTTGATGTGTAAAGCACCCACTCGCTGATGTCCGTTCCCTGTGCTGCTGGAGTTGATCCGAAGAGGCCCTGTACGGCACGCGGATTGGCGATGACGAGGCGGAAATAGCGTGCTGTAGTCGGTGGGATGTTGAGCGTCACCTGCTCGAGCGACCCCTTGCGTATGGGGCAAACGGTGGTGAATGTCCGTCCGTCGTTGCTGCTCTGCAGCTCTATCTGGTTGCCCGACGTGGCAAGCGTCAGGCTGCGCACTGTCACTGCCTTGGGAAATTCATACTGTATCCATGCGGACTCGCCGCTGTCGTTCTTGGGCAGTGTGACCTTGTCCTTCAGCCGTCCGTCGGTAAGCTGTCCCACGCTGAAGTTGCCGGCACTCGACGTCACCTTGGCACCGAGCTCGGACAGACTCTTGTCGTCGTCGGGAATCCTTACTGCCAGCACGCAGATGTCGCCATAATACTGTGCCACACTGGCAGACCCGCGTCCCGCAGGTTCTGTGTCCAGGAAAGCGCCTGTAGTGTTATCGCCGTTGGGCAACTGCACCGACAGCTTCTTGCCTCCCTTGACGTCAAGGGTCTGCCACACCAGCTTCTTCATTCCATCCTTGGGCTCTACCCACGGTCCGCCCGTAGCACTCCAGCCAGGAGCGCTGGCAATGGTCATCTCCAACCCGAGCGAGTCGGCAAGATGAGTGGCGTATGCAAAGGCATCTTTCCATCCGTCGTCCATGTAGATGAGCCGCTTGTCCACGACCTGTGGTGTGTTTGTGCCGGCATCGAAGTTGTGGAAACCACCAAGTCCGATGCGCTTCATCCACAACAGGTCGTTGCGTATTCCCTCTTTCGTGATGTTGCCGTTCATCCAGTGCCACCACACTTGTGTGCGTGCTCCCTGTGGCGGATTGCCGAACCCGCGGTTCAGCTCGTCCGCACTCTGTCCCGCAACGTTCATTGCGGGTGCTGCGGCAATGATGCCCGCAGCGATGAGTTTCGTGATTTGTCCTTTCATGATACTTGTGTATGTTGTTTTCAGTTGTCCGCATGCTTGCGGAGGCACTCACGGTTGGGCGTGCATGCCTCCCTTCTGCCGTGAAGTTAGCCATATAGATAATGTGCAACAGCCTGCGGGAAACAAACAAGTAAACTTGCGGAACAGCAACAGCCTGATTGTCAGACGTGCGGTTCCCCGATAGCGTAAGATGCTGCCTAAGCATGACAGCATCGAAAAAGACATCGCAGCGTGTGCGGCAGTCGGTAGTGTTACGTTCAGCGTTCGGTTGTGTCCAGCTCCAGCTCGTGCTCAACACACGTCAGCAGACGCAACTGGTTGCGTGTACGGACGAGGTTGTGCGTGGGGTAGAGCGTGCGATAGTATGTGTCGCCGTTGAGGTAATCAGTCAGGAAGCGCACGCACTGCATGTAGGGGAACAGTGCCGTGGCATACGGCAACAGCTCTTTTTCAATAGGCGTGATGAAGTCTGCCGCTCCCTGCAGGTAGCCTTCGGTGAAGGCACGGTAGATGTCTTGGCGGAAGCCGACATGGCTGAGGTCGGCATCGTCTTCGGTTGTGGCGTTGGCGGCGGTGCGCAGGAAGTCGCCATAGTCGGAGAAGATGAACCCCGGCATCACGGTGTCGAGGTCGATGATGCAGAGCACCTCGCCTTGCGCGTCGAACATCATGTTGTTGACCTTCGTGTCGCAGTGGCAGATGCGCTTCGGCAGCAGTCCTTGACGGTGCAAGTCTTCCGCCTGGCACATGTAGACGGCACGGCGGCGTATCTCGCCGACAATGTCCTGCACCCCGTGCAGACGGTTGGCAGCATCGGCATGTATGGCATCGTCGAGCTGGTGAAGGCGGAACGGCATGTCGTGGAAGTGGGGAATGGTCTCGCCGAGCGGTGCCTTAAGGTCTGACAGCATGGACTCGAACGCGCCGAATGCCCGTCCGGCACAGCGGGAGTAGTCAGGGTTCACGAGGTCGTAGGTGTAGGCATCGGGGATGAATACCATCAAACGCCAGTATTCACCCGTAGTATCGCGCCACCATGTGCCGCCTGTGTCCGAGTGCACGAAGCGCAGCACGCGGCGGTCTATGTCCTGAACTCCGTCAGCCAGCAGCTTGGAACGTATGTGTGCGGTGACGGTCTCGATGTTGCGCTGCAACAAGTCCACGTCGCTGAATACAGACGTGTTGATGCGCTGCAGCACATAGTTGGGTGCAGACGACGGCACGGTGGTCACCTTGTAAGTCTTGTTTATCAGTCCTCCGCCCAGCGGAGCCACGTCCGTCACCGTGCCTTCGATGGCAAAGTGCGTCACGACGTTTGTCAGGTTGTTGTCGCTCATGTGTGTATCCTCTTCCTTGATGGATGTAGCTGTCGATGAGGCTTCATCTACTTTGCAAACGCATAGGAGAAGCCCTTCACCTTGTCTTGTCCGCCGCGTGTGAAGTCTGGCACCTCGACCGGTGCATTGCCGTTCTCGAGCGAGATTGCCGACAGTTCGCCGACGCAGCACCACTCTGCCAGGTCGTAGACATCCATGTCGAGCGGCAGTCCGTTGCGCAGACAGTAGACCAGACGATAGTCCATGATGAAGTCCATGCCTCCGTGTCCGCCAACGGTCTTGGCTGTCTCCTCAAGGTCCTGTGTGAGTATCGGGCTGCGGTACTGCTCCATCAGCTGCTGCTTGGCTGCACCGTCAATCATCACCTCACTGTCACTCTCAGCTCCTTCGGGCAGCAGCTTGGCATCGATCTGCGAAGGCTTGAAGCACAGCTGCTCCACGGGATACTTGCCGGCATAGCCTTTTGTGCCTACGAGTTGGTACATGCGGCTGTAGGGGCGGGGCGTCATGACGCAGTGTTCCAGCAAGATGGTGGCACCGTTCTCCGTGCTTATCATGGTCGTGGTCTGGTCACCGTTCTTGAAGTCGTCGGCGGTGCGTCCGCTGTGCTCCTTGATGTGTGCAGGACCGTTCACTGCCTTGGTGTCCATTGCCACGAGCGTCTTCATCCTGTCACCGCGGTGCAGGTTCAGTGCCTGAGCTATGGGGCCGAAGCCGTGCGTCGGGTAGATGTCACCGCGATGTGTCTCGTTGAAGTCCATGCGCCAATTGTTCCAGTACTCCTCCCAGTAAGGATCGAGGTTGTGCAGATATGCGCCCTCGGCGTGCAGAATCTCGCCGAACAGTCCGTGCTGCGCCATGTTCAGAGCCGTCAGCTCGAAGAAGTCATAGCAGCAGTTCTCCAGCTGCATGCAGTGCCGGCGTGTGCGTTCCGAGGTGTTGATGAGCAGCCAGATGTCGTCGAGCGACGTTGCCGACGGCACCTCGATGGCGGCATGCTTGCCGTGTTCCATGGCATAGACAGCCACAGGCACGTGGTGATTCCAGTCGGTAGCTATGTAGACCAAGTCTATGTCGTCGCGCTGGCACAACTCCTTATATATAGTATCGTTCCCGCTGTATGCCGCTGCCTCGGGCAGTCCTGCCTTGCGCAGGATTTGCTGGCTGGCTTCCACGTTCTCTGGCACTACGTCACATAGAGCCACAATCTTTGTCCCGGGTATGTGCGTGAAACGTTCCACCGCCCCTGGCCCACGCATGCCCAGTCCCACGAAAGCCACGCGCACGGTGTCGAGCGCAGGAGCCGTGAGCTGCAGAACGTCAGTCTGTCCGGCAGGTCGTTCGGGCACTGCCACTTTTATGGGTTCACGGACACTGCCGTCGCTTTGTAGCCGGCTTCCCGTCGTAGTGCATGCGGCAATCATAAGTCCGCCAAGCACAGCTGTGCAGATTCTTCGTATCATGTTTGTCAGATGTCATTTGGTTAGTGCGCCTCAAAGTTAGATAAAAGTCCGTGGTTTAGCAATCGTATCCCTGTGGTTTTGTTATTGCATTCCTAAGGTTTAGCAACCGTATCCCCGTGGTTTAGCAACCGTCTTCCTGTGGACGTTCAACCATTATGCTGCAAGAACAAATGGAATACACTGTCTGTGCCAATGGAATACATTGCCTGTGCCAATGGAATATATTGCCTGTGCCAAGGCAATAGACTGCTTTGAGCCAAGACTATATGCTCGTGTGGCGAAGGCAACGCATGAGTTGAGAGCTCATTAGTATGCCGGACGGTATTTGTCTTCGTTCTTGTCGTCGAGCATGTTCAGGTAGGAGGCGTATCTTGACTGGCTGATGCGTCCTTCCTCTACAGCTCGCAGGACGGCACAGCCTGGCTCGTTGCGGTGTGTGCAGTTGTTGAAGCGGCAGTCGGCTGCGGTTCGGAATATCTCGATGAAGTAGTGGCCCACTTCTTCCGGTTCCATGTCGAATGTGCCGAAGCCCTTTATGCCGGGAGTGTCGATGATATATCCTCCGCAGGGCAGTGCGAACATCTCCGAGAATGTTGTGGTGTGCATGCCTGTGTCGTGGGCTTCGGATATCTCGGCTGTCTTCATCTTTCCGGTAGTCTCTGGCAGGAAGTGGTTTATGAGTGTGGACTTGCCCACACCGGAATTGCCGCTGAAGAGTGTCACCTTGTCCTTTAGTAACGGTGCCAGTTGCTCCAGTCCCTGTTCGTTCTTTGCCGAGATGCTGTGGCAGTGATATCCGATGCCTGTATACAGGCTTATAAGTGCCGAGAGCTGTACGTTCTCTGCGTCGTTGTAGATGTCAGTCTTGTTGAACAGGAGATTGACGGGTATGCGATATGCTTCGGCCGATGCCAGAAAGCGGTCGATGAATGTGGTGTTGGTCTCAGGATGGCTGATGGTGACTACAAGGAAGCACTGGTCGATGTTGGCTGCAATGATGTGCGACTGCTTCGACAGGTTTGAGGCTTTGCGTATGATGTAGTTCTTGCGGTCTTCGATGTCGCTGATGAACGCTGTGCCTTCAGGATTGGTTATGATGCAGACCCTATCGCCGACAGCTATGGGGTTGGTGCTGCGTATGCCGCGCAGACGGAAGTTGCCTTTTATCTTGCACTCTACAAGCCGTCCGTCGTCGGTCTTCACCAGATACCAACTGCCGGTGTTCTTTATTACGAGTCCTCTCAAAGTCGTCGTTCTCCCCATAGCATCAAGACATGGGGCAAGGGAGATGTTGCTGCCCCTGCCGCTTGTGTCTTGGTTGCCCGTATTGATGTCAAACGGTCATGATTTCCTTGTTCTTCACTGCAAGTGCATCGTCGATGGCCTTGATGTATTTGTCGTGAAGCCTCTTGAGCTGTTCCTCACCGTCCTTCTGGAAGTCTTCGGACATGCCTTCCTTGACCGACTTCTTCAGGTCGTCGATGCCCTCACGGCGTGCATTGCGTACACCCATCTTGGCATTCTCGCCCTCGTTCTTGCACTGCTTGGTCAGCATGATGCGGCGTTCCTCGGTGAGGGGAGGTATGCCTATGCGTATTATCTCGCCGTTGTTCTCGGGCATGATGCCGAGCTCGGAGTCGATGATGGCTTTCTCAATGGGTCGGAACATGTTCTTGTCCCACGGCTTTATGGCGATGCTGCGGCTGTCGGGTGTTGTAACCGAGGCGCAGTTCGTGATGGGCTGCATGCTGCCGTATTGGTTCACCTTGATGCCGTCAAGCAGGCGTATGTCGGCCTTGCCGGCACGTATGTGTGCCAGGGTGTCTTCCAGATAGAGCAATGACATATCCATCTTCTCCTGGGCTTCGTTTGCTATGGTCTTAACGTCTTTCATAATATGTGTGTTTTAGAGTTAATGCACTATGTTATGGTTGGTGTATGCTCAGTTGTGCACCAGCGTGCCGATGTCTTCGCCTTCAATCACTTTCTTCAGATTGCCGACGATGTCCATGTTGAACACGATGATGGGCAGGTTGTTCTCGCGACACATGCAGATGGCCGACAGGTCCATGACCTTCAGTCCACGTTCGAGCACGGCATCGTAGGTGATGTCGTTGTAGCGTGTTGCTGTCGGATCTTTCTCCGGGTCGGCAGTATACACGCCGTCTACGCGTGTTCCCTTGAACATTACATCGGCTTCGATCTCCACTCCACGCAGGCTCGAACCTGTGTCAGTGGTGAAGTACGGGTTTCCTGTTCCGCACGACATGATGCAGATGTCACCTGCCTCGAGATATTCTATGGCTTTCCACTTGCTGTAGTATTCGCCTATCGGCTCCATGCGAATGGCTGTGAGCACGTGTGCTTTCACGCCAATGGCTGTCAGTGCCGAGCTCAGAGCCAAGCTGTTGATTGTTGTCGCAAGCATTCCCATCTGGTCGCCCTTGACGCGGTCAAAGCCTTTGCCCGTGCCACTAAGTCCACGGAAGATGTTGCCTCCGCCAATCACTATGCCTATCTGTACGCCCATGTCGTGCACCTCCTTTATCTGCTGTGCATATTCGGCAAGGCGTGTCTCGTCTATTCCGAAGCCCTTGTTGCCCATCAGACTTTCGCCGCTGAGCTTGAGCAATATTCTCTTGTATTTAGTCATGTTCGTTCTTCCTGTTTATCAAATGAAAATGGTTCTCACTTCTCAGCCAACAGCTGTTGAAGCACCACAGGCTCGTTGGTCGTTATGTAGTCCACACCAAGTCCTATGAAGTAGCGCATGGCTTCCTTGTTGTTGACAGTCCACACATTGACTTCCAATCCCAGGCTGTGTGCCTGATTTACCCATTCGGGGTGCTGGCGCAGCGTGGTCTCGTCGTAGTCGATGCCTGCAAGTCCCAGTGCCTTTATCTTGCGCGGTGCCAGGTCGTTGTCCAGATAGTAGACCTTGGAGTCGGGCAGCAGCTTCCTGAATGCCAGGCAGGAGTTGATGGAGAACGATATGATGTCGGTATTGTCAACGACGCCATGTCGCTTCATGCACTCCACAATCTTAGCTGCACACTCGTCTTCGCGCTTGAGGTCTTTCAGCGCCTTCATCTCCAGCACCAGTCGGGTGCCGTTGTTCAGTCGTGTGGCAGCATCGAGATACTCGTCCAACGATGGCAGTTGCTCGCCGTTGTCAAGGCGTATGGCTCTTGCCTGGTCGTATGTCGAGGCTTCGATGTCCACGCCCTTGAACTTGGCATCGTGATTGACCACCAGCTTGCCGTCGCTTGTCATCCATACATCGAACTCCGAACCGAAGGCACGTATGGAGTCTGCTTTTACCAGTGAGCGTATGGAGTTCTGTGCCGATCCGTCGGCAGTCCAGTAGCCACGATGGCACACTACCTTTGTCTGTGCCACGGCTGCACACGCCACAAGCACGGCTGCCGCTGTTGTCAAAATAAGTCTTCTAAACATCCTATGTCGTATGTTATCTGTTGTCCTATTTACCTGTTGTCTGTCCCTAAGCTCATGCTTCCAGCATTCCGGGCTTGCTGAACATGCTGTCGAGCCATTGCTTGAGCAGACCTGTGCGGTGTGCCAAGCTGAAGATGTTGAACCGCTTGCTGATGTAGGGAGCACACTCCAGTGTCTGGCGCAGATGTTCGTGCGATACGCCAATCTTCTCGGGCAGCACTGGCAGTCCTATGCTGCGCATGCGCTTCTTCAGTTCTGTCACGGGCATTATCTGTTGCGACAGGCGGTCTTTCACTTCGGGCCAGTACTCCTTGAGTTGCTGCAGCTGCATGCTCAGCTGTTCGCGGCTGACGTAGTTGGTGCGTGCTTGTTTCATGCTCAGTTCCCCAAGTCCCATCTTCTGCAGGGCTTCCTGTGCCTGTTGTTCATAGGTGTCGCTGTCCGGCCATGCTGCGACGCACTTTGCCACATCGAGCTTCCCCATGGGAGTGTTTATCAGCTTGGTATACAGCTCTGCCATGGCTATCTCGGCTATTCCCAACAGCACGCCATGGGGTAGGGTCTTGTCGTTGTTAGTGTCGCGTTCCGACTCCCATACCGCACTGAGCAGATGTTCGGCACCGGCTGTAGGCATGTCCGACTTCATTACCTGTGTGGCAAATCCAGCCAGCATCAGTCCTTCGACCAGCTTATCCACCTTCAGCTTGCCGCTGTCGTTCTTGCGGAATTTGTCCTCTGTGAGCATCAATGCCTCATGGAATCCGCTCTGCGAGATTCTCCATGCCTTCTCGTTTATCTGTTCGATGCCGAGCCAGTCTGCCAGTATCCAGTCTGCACCGGCGGTCATCTTCGCCATCAGGTTCATGAATCCCGATGCCGTCATGTCGCTTGGCGCATTCATTATGATTGCCGTGTCTGCCAGTACAGCCTGTGGTCCGGCGCATGGAATCTGTTGCCTGATGCCGTTAACCAGTATCTTCGCACCGAAGGCAGTGTAGCCGTCCATCGACGCAGCAGTAGGCACGCACATATACTTGCATCCTGCCAGATGTGCTGCGAGCTTCACTATGTCGTTCACTGTTCCTGCACCCACTGCCACTGGTACTATGTCGTTGCCAAGTGTCTTGAAGTGGTTCATCAGGGAGTTCATGGTGTCGTAGTTGGCAGTCAGGCCTTCTGCCGGCAGTACCATACTGTCTTCCATGCCGATTCCTGTCTGGCGCAGCGATGCTTCTACGGACTCTCCTGCTATGCTCCACGTGTTGCTGTCGGCCACAACAATGGCTCTGCTGTGTGGAAACTGCTTGCCGAACAAGTCGCCGGCTTCGTGCACGATGCCGTCACCAATGCGCAGGGCGCGTGTGTCGTTTATGTCGTGCAGAGCCTCGTCGATGCGCAACAGTCCGCCTCTGTATGGACGTGGCAGGTATGCCGGATCTTCCTTTATCAGGGAGTAGATCCGCTGCATAACGTCGGGGTTAAACTCCAGTGAGAATTCGTAGTTCTGCATAATTCAGTCTTTGTCTTGTGCCACAAATATAAAGAAAAGTTTCAATCACCTGTAGCTATTTGGTGGACAATGATTCTCGAAGCGTGGTTCTTCTGTGTGTAGACCTTGATGTCCGACTTCACGAAGTCCTTCTCCTCAGCCTCATACAGGTTGATGAACTGCTGTGGGTTCAGGTCGTTCAATGGGAACCAGCTGCTCTGCACCTGTATGACGATGCGGTGTCCAGCCTTGAAGCAATGGGAGATGTCGGGTATGTCGAACTTCACCTTCGTGATCTGTCCAGGCTTGAATGCCTCTGGATTCTCGAAGCTGTTGCGAAAGCGTCCGCGCATGGTCTCGCCGCGTACCAGCATCTGATAGCTTCCCATGATTGTTGTCAGCGGTTTGCCGTCGTTGAACTTCTGCTCAATCTCCTTGCTGTATTTGAAGTCTTCGGGATATTCGTCGATGATCTTCACCACAAAGTCGGCATCGGTGGTGCTTATTGCCACCTCAAGGTCGGCTGTCACTTCACCGGCAAGTGTAACGTCTTTAGTCAGCACAGGAGAACGGAATGTCAGCACATCGGGTCTGCGGCTGGCAAAGCGCTGGTCGCCTGTCATGTATTCGCGCTGACGGCTCTTGTTTATCTTGTCTGTATAGGGAACAGGGTGATTGGGGTCGCTGATGTATTCGGCGAATGAGCGCGAAGCTGCTGGAGCTGTCTCGCTCAGACTGCCGTCGGCATTCAGATACAGTGACAACTCTTTTGCATCCTTTGGCGGCCATGTGTCGTAGTGAGTCCATTTGTCGGCGCCTGTCACGTACATTGTCACAGGGTTGGCATTGTCCGGCTCCGTGCCTTCACCGTTAAGGTAGTACTGGAAGAAGTTGAACTCAACGTCGTTCAGATAGTACTCCGATGTGTTTGCACCGAAGTAGATGTCGCCAAGGTGGTTGCCCTTGTCGCGTTCCCATGCACC
The DNA here is from genome assembly GCA_963636255.1 of Bacteroidaceae bacterium. Classification (GTDB taxonomy): domain Bacteria; phylum Bacteroidota; class Bacteroidia; order Bacteroidales; family Bacteroidaceae; genus Bacteroides. The sequence goes on from CAVHJI010000023.1 coordinate 10,522, forward strand.
GTGGAACCATGGTCCCATGATGAACTGTAGCTTTGTATCGGGACTCTGCTTCAGTATTGACTTGTACACGCCAAAGGTGCCGTAGCAGTCTTCGGCATCGAACAGTCCGCCAACGACAAGCACTGCCGGCTTCACGTCGTGCAGATGGCGGCGCGAGTCACGTGCCTTCCACCATTCGTCGTAGTTGGGATGTTGCTTCATGTCCTGCCAGAACTGGATGCTGTCGCCCATTATGTCGCCGATGTTCTTCAGCGTCTTCTGTCGCAGGTAGAACGAATACTCGTCGTCATCATAGTATGGCTTCATGGGGGAGAGACGTGTCGTCGGCACTGGACGTGGACGACCGAAGAACTGACCGAGGAAGTTCATCATGTCTGTCAGCATGAACACTCCGTGGTGGTGATAGTCGTCGCCCATCCACCAGTCGGTAACAGGTGCCTGCGGTGCCACTGCCTTGACTGCAGGATGTCCGCTAAGTCCTGCCATGACGGTATAGAAGCCAGGGTAGGATGTTCCCAGTACACCGATGCTGCCATTGGTGCGCACGTTGTTGACCAGCCATTCGGCAGTGTCGTAGGTGTCGCTTGCTTCGTCGATGTCCTTATTGCTTGTCTTGTTCTCGATGAACGGGCGCACGTCGACAAATTCGCCTTCGCTCATCCACTTGCCACGCACGTCCTGGAACACGATGACATACTTCTCGCGTGCGTAGTTTGCCAACTTGCCCCACAGGTTGCGCGAGTACCCCTCGCCGTAAGGGCTTGCCTGGTAGCACGTGCGGCTCATTATAATAGGTGTAGGCTTTGCGGCGTTCACGGGTTCGTAGATTGAAGTGAACAGACGCACGCCGTCGCGCATCGGGATCATCACTTCGCGCTTCGTGTAGTTGCGCTTAACCCATTCTTCTGTTATGTCTTGTGCCATGACGGCTGTCATGCACACCAGCAGCATCAATGCTGTCGTCAGCAGGCGGAGCACTGCACCGCTGCTTTTGCTTCCTTTTTCAAGGATGTTTTTGTTTGTGCTCATATTTGCAGTTCCAATTGCTTAAACTATGGCACAAAGGTAGTCGAAAGCGAGCGTTAAACAACAACGTGGCTGTTCTATTTTCTTCAGTCCATCTCTTTAAGCACGTCACGTGCCATCCGCAATGCCAGTTCTATGCCTGCCGCAGTGTTCTCCTTGCGACTGCCGTGGTCGGTATCGTTCTGTGCGGCATAGTCCTTGTTGCCAATGCTGAAGCATGTCCAGATGGTGCCCACTGGCTTTCCTGGTTCTGCTCCTCCCGGACCACTGATGCCTGTTGAAGATAATGCACAGTCGGCACCCAATACTCGTCGTGCACCGCGTGCCATCTCTACAGCTGTCTCGCGGCTCACCACGCCGCAGTGTCCAATAGTCTCTGGCTTTACGCCCAACAGACCTTCTTTCACGTCTGCCTGATAAGCCACGATGCCACCACGGAAGTAGTCCGAACTTCCAGGCACCGACGTCATACGTGCAGCTATGCCTCCGCCTGTACAGCTTTCGGCTGTCGCCATCGTCAGTCCGTGCTTGCGCAGCAGACTGCCAACCTGTTCTTCCAGTGATGTTGCTGCTGTGCTGTTGTCTACCATGATGACTGTTGTCTACTTCCTTGTTCTTTGGAACATGCAGTTCTGTGACCTGTCTCTGACTGCAGAGCCTACTCGTTCTTGAAGTTGAGGTAGCCCGACGAAGTGTTGTCGTCGATGTTATGTTGGCAGAGCGTGAACTCGCTGCTTCCGTCGAAGCAGTGTGTACAAACCTGGCACTTGGGCAGACCGATGCACTCCACCAGCGTCTCCAGCTTGCTGAACTTCAGCGAGCTTAGGTTCAGGCGACGTGCAATCTCTGCCACCAGCCGCTTGTGCTCTGGCGAGTCTGTCTGTGCATATTTGTCAAGGTTCTTGTTGGGATCGCCTTCAAACTCACCGATGATGCGTCGCGTAATCAGCTCCATGTCGCTCTTCGACGAGGTGAAGTTGATGAAACGGCAGCCGTAGATGAGCGGTGGGCAGGCTATTCGCATGTGCACCTCACGTGCGCCATAGCCAAAGAGCATCTTGGCATTCTCGCGCAACTGTGTGCCGCGTACTATAGAGTCGTCGCAGAACAGCAGTCGTTTGCCACGTATGATGTCCTCGTTTGGTATCAACTTCATCTTCGCCACCAAGTTGCGCATCTCCTGATTGCTGGGTGTGAACGAACGCGGCCATGTGGGTGTGTATTTCGATATGGCACGCTGATAGGGCACGCCATGTCCGGCAGCATAACCCAAAGCCATGCCAACACCGGAGTCGGGAATGCCGCATGCTGAGTCCACCTCGGTATCGTCGGTCTTACCCATGGCTACACCACAGGCATAACGAACGTCCTCTACTGTGCGTCCCTCGTAGCTTGATGTTGGGAAGCCGTAGTAGACCCACAGGAACGAGCATATCTGCATCTGCTTGTTCGGCTTGCGTAGTTGCTGAACGCCGTCGGCCTGCAGACGAACAATCTCTCCGGGACCAAGGTAACGGTCGGTCTCATAGCCCAAGTTGGGGAATGCCGTAGTCTCACTGGTGGCGGCATAGGCTCCGTCCTTGCGTCCTATGACTATTGGAGTGCGTCCCCATGCGTCGCGTGCGGCGATGATGCTGTCTTCGGTGAGCAGGAGCATGGAGCACGAACCCTTTATGGAACGGTAGACGTTCTCGATGCCGTCGACGAAGTTCTTACCTTTTATAATAAGGAGTCCCACCAGCTCGGTAGGATTGATCTTGCCGGAGCTGAATTCGGACAGGTGCATGTTCTCGTTGAGAAGTTTCTCCGATAGTTCCTCCAAATTGTTTATCTTAGCCACTGTGACAATGGCAAAGCGTCCAAGGTGTGAGTTCATGAGCAGTGGCTGTGCGTCGGTGTCGCTTATTATGCCGATGCCGGCGTTGCCTTCAAACTCAGGCAACTCGCTCTCGAAGCGAGTGCGGAAGTACGTGCTTTCGAGGTTGTGTATGGAACGATGGAACCCGCTTTCGCTGTCGTACGTGGCAAGTCCGCCGCGTCGTGTGCCGAGATGGGAATTGTAGTCTGTACCGTAGAACAGGTCGGTGATGCATTTGCGTTTGGCTATAGTGCCGAAGAAACCTCCCATTTGATGTAGAAATCAGTATATATGGTTAACGTGATGTGTGTTCTTGCGTGCCCCGCTTGTGCAAAGCACGTGCAAAGATAAGTCTTGGACCGAAAACGACAAAGATGTTGGACTGCAAAAAAACTGTTTGTCCGATAAGCCGAATGGGTTTGACACTTCCTTCGCATGCAGTCTGTCCTTCAAGGAATCACATGATAAGCAATGCCTTTATCTGCATGATGGCGACGCTTTTTCCCATTGTCGCTAAACCTTAGGTTTGAAGACGAGAAACCATGGGTTTATGGTTGCTAAACCACGGGTTTTAAGGCCGTAACCCCGCGGTTTCTATGGACGTACAGCTACAGTTCTATGGACGTATAGCCACAAAACCTATGGATGTACGTCCATGGAAATGATGATTGTCAGTGTGCTATAGCGTTGCTGAACATAAGGTAGTGCTATTCCAAGTTTTACACGACCAACAAGAAATAGGCATAGATTTGTTGGTTGTAGCAAAAAGATTTATAAATTTACGGCCGACTAACTAATTGATACAAATCTGAAAGCAATGAAACGCACCGTAACGGCACTATTGCTGTGCCTTGTGGCATTGGCTGCATACTGCCAGCAGCAATCGCAGCAGAAGCAGTACAGGTATGAAACCCTGGAGAACATTTCCTATCAGACAACAACCGACAACGACTATGCCGCCGAACGTTGCAAGCTGGACTACTATTATCCAACCGACAAGCAGGACTATCCGGTCGTCGTATGGTTCCATGGTGGTGGCTTGACCAGTGGCAGCAAGTATGTTCCCGATGAGCTGAAGGACTGTGGTATCGGTGTTGTGGCTGTCAACTATCGCCTGTTGGGCGACCGTGCCGAACTGTCTGACTGCATCGACGATGCAGCTGCAGCCGTGGCTTGGGCGTTCGGCAATGTGGCACGCTATGGTGGCAACACCAGCAAGATTTATGTGGCAGGACATTCGGCAGGAGGTTACTTGACCGACATGATTGGACTCGACAAGAAGTGGCTCAACAAATATGGTGTCGATGCCGACTCGATAGCAGCACTGTTCCCGTTCAGCGGACAGGTCATCACGCACTTCGCCTATAGGCAGAAGAAAGGGATGAAGAACACGCAGCCGCTCATCGATGAGTTCGCTCCTCTCTATTATGTCCGTCCCGACTGTCCTAAGATAGTAATCATATCCGGCGACCGCAACATGGAGATGTTGGGACGCTATGAGGAGACAGCCTATTTCTGGCGTATGCTCAAGGTTGTCGGACACAAGGACGCATATATATATGAATTAGGCGGTCACGACCATGTGTCGATGGCACATCCGGCATTCACCATACTGAAGAACTATGTGCTGGAACGCCGCCTTGTGGACTGGAACAGATAGTCCAAAGAGGTTCTCCACCGTTTCGTCTTGATGCGGTGTTTTTTCGCTTTGGCGGTTGTGGCATTCACTCCGTGGCGAATATTTGCCTTAATTTGGGCAACGAAAATTATGACAACTAAAAACTAAAAGTGTTATGTTACGTAAAGTCAGACTAACTTTAGCCACCGTGTTCTTTGTCTGTATTACACTGATGTTCCTCGATTTCACAGGAGTAACTCAGTCGTACTTCAGCTGGATGGCTAAGTTGCAATTCCTGCCAGCAGTGCTGGCTATCAATGTCGGGGTAGTGATACTTCTTGTAGCCCTTACCCTAATCTTCGGACGCATCTATTGCTCCGTTATCTGCCCGATGGGCGTATTCCAGGACATCATTGCGTGGTTCGGCAAGCGCTTCCGCAACAAGAGCGACCGCAAGCGTCCTTACACCTATTCTCCTGCCAAGTCTGTACTGCGCTACAGCGTGCTGGGTGTCTTCATCGTTGCGATGATTGCCGGTGTGGGTTCGTTTGTTGCTCTGTTGGCTCCCTACAGCTCGTTCGGACGTATCGCTGCCAACATCTTCCAGCCCATATATCGTTTGGGCAACAATGTGCTGGCTTCCATTGCCGAGCATTATGAGAGTTACACCTTCTACGATGTGGATGTGTGGATCAAGACTCTGCCCACATTCATCATAGCCATAGCTACTGTAATAATAATAGGTGTACTTGCAGCACGCAACGGCCGCACCTATTGCAACACCATCTGCCCTGTGGGCACCGTACTTGGCTTCCTGTCGCGTTTCTCACTGTTCAAGATTACTTTCGATGCCGACAAGTGCAAGAGCTGCAGCATGTGCTCGCGCAACTGCAAGGCTTCGTGCATCGACTTCAAGACACATATTGTAGACTACAGCCGTTGTGTGACTTGTGGCAACTGCATCGACCAGTGCAAGTTCGGTGCTCTGAGCTATAAGTTCGGTGCTCCGTCGCTCTCTACAGCATTCCCGAAGGCACAGACCGTTGCCGATAAGGCAAAGAAGCCTGCAACTGCAAAAGCTGAGGCACAGCCGGCACCGGTCAAGTCTGCACAAGCTCCGGTAGACAAAGGCTTGCGTATGTTCCTTGCCACACTGGCAACAGGTGCAGCAGCTTCTGTCGCTCACGGACAAATCATAGAGAAGGCTACCGACATCAAGGTCGATGGAGGTCTGGCACCCATCGTGCCGAAGCAGAAGCCGCAGCGTGCCACACCAATCACGCCTCCGGGATCTCTGAGCTTGAGGAATATGGCTCAACACTGCACCGGCTGTCAGCTGTGCGTGTCTGCATGTCCTAACAACGTATTGCGTCCGTCAACCAACCTCATGACGTTGATGCAGCCAGAGATGTCGTACGAGAAGGGCTACTGCCGTCCAGAGTGTGTCAAGTGCTCTGAGGTCTGCCCTGCAGGTGCAATCAAGCTGATCGACACTGCCGAGAAGTCTTCTATCCAGATTGGTCATGCCGTATGGACACAGGATCTCTGTATCCCGTATGCTGATGGTCAGGAGTGTGGCAACTGTGCACGCCACTGTCCGGTCAACGCCATCGAGATGGTGCCAATAGATCCGGAAGCTGCAAAAGCTGCCGAAGAGGCATGGGCAGCAGATCCAAGAAGCCGCTTTGGCGGTGCGGGACCGAAGATTCTGAAGCGTCCTGTTATCAACGAGGCTACGTGTATTGGTTGTGGAGCGTGCGAGAACTTGTGTCCTGCCAACCCAATCAGTGCAATACACGTCGAAGGTCACCAGATGCACCGCACCGTCTGAGTCCTTCAACCTTGAAAAATCCAAGAAAGGGACCACTATATGCTGAATGAAGATTGCAAGAACAGACTAAGCCGACGCCACTTCATCGGATTGATGGGGACGGGGGCTGCTGCTGGTGTTGCAACACTTGCAGGGTGCAATGGCAATCAGGCGGAGCTCGTCGACCCGTCGGGACACTACACCACAGATGTCCCCGTCGGTCAAATGACCTACAGGCAGTTCCCCAAATTAGGCGACGACAAGGTGTCGCTCTTGGGCTACGGCTGCATGCGCTGGCCGACCCTCACGGACAGCAATGGTGCAACGGTCATAGACCAGGAGGCAGTCAACCAGCTCGTCGACTATGCCATAGAACATGGCGTGAACTACTTCGACACGGCTCCAGTCTACGTGCAGGGACTGTCGGAGAAGGCTACGGGAATAGCCTTGAGCCGTCACCCGCGGAGCTCTTACTATATAGCTACGAAGATGTCCAACCATCGTGGGGCAGTCACCGTCGACCTTGACCCCGAAGCTTTCCGCGAACAGAGCATCAAGATGTATCATGACTCGTTCGCCAACCTGCAGGTCGATGTCATTGACTTCTACCTGCTGCACAATGTCGGCGGTGGAGATGGCATTCCGCTGTTCGAGAAACGCTTTATCGACAGCGGACTGCTGGAGTTCCTCATGAAGGAACGTGAAGCAGGGCACATACGCCGTTTGGGATGGTCGTTCCATGGCGACGTGGCTGTCTTCGACCATCTGATGCAGATGCACGACAGCGGCGAGTGCCGTTGGGACTTCGTACAGATACAGATGAACTACCTTGACTGGAATCATGCAAAGGCAACTAACCCGATGAACGTCAATGCGGAGTATCTGTATGGCGAACTTGCCAAGCGCGAGATACCGTGCACCATCATGGAACCATTGCTGGGCGGACGCCTGTCCAATGTGCCTATGCACGTAGTGACACGTCTGAAGCAGCGTGAGCCTGAGAACAGCATTGCCTCATGGGCATTCCGCTTCTGCGGAACATACCCTGGTGTACTGTCGGCACTCAGCGGCATGACTTATATGGAACATCTGCAGGACAACATCCGAAGCTTTGCTCCGCTGAAGCCGCTGACGCAGGAGGAGCTGGACTATCTTGAGGAGACGGCAGGTGTCATTGCATCCTATCCCACGATACCGTGCAACCAGTGCGACTACTGCATGCCTTGTCCTTACGGACTGGACATACCCGCCATACTGACGCACTACAACAAGTGTGTCAACGAAGGCAATCTGTCCGAGAGCCGTCAGGATCCCAACTACCGCAAGGCACGTCAGGCGTTCCTTGTAGGTTACGACCGCAGTGTGCCACGTCTGCGTCAGGCAAACCATTGCACCAGTTGCAACCAGTGCTCGCCTGAATGTCCGCAGCGCATTGACATTCCACGGCAGATGCAGATGATCGACAACTATGTCGAGTCTCTGAAGAGAGAGACATTGTGAATATTGAACACATAAAAGGGAACGTAATGACTAATCACGAAGACAACAATAACAAGCCGAAGACTGGTGGTATCAACCGCCGCCATTTCCTTGGACTGATGGGGACAGGTGCTGTGGCCGGTGCTGCAACATTGAGCGGTTGCGGTGGCAGCACCAATGCACAGTATGATCAGGGTGGACATCACACCACGGATGTACCAGTGGGTCAGATGACCTATCGTACCAATCCCGGTAACGGTGACAAGGTCTCTATCCTTGGCTATGGGTGTATGCGTTGGCCCATGAAGACCGACGAAAGCGGCAAGACCGTCGTAGATCAGGACATGGTCAACCAGCTTGTGGACTACGCTATAGAACATGGAGTGAACTACTTCGACTCGTCTCCTGTCTATTGTCAGGGATTGTCCGAAGAGGCTACGGGAAATGCTTTGGCGCGATATCCGCGCGACAGCTACTTCGTGGCCACCAAGTGTTCCAACCATCGCATCGTAGGTGCCGACGTCAGCGACAAGGAGTCCTACGAGCGTACACTGGAGATGTACCACAATTCGTTCAAGTACTTCCATACCGACTATATAGACTACTATCTGCTGCACAGCATCGGCTC
>CAVHJI010000024.1:0-12169 GCA_963636255.1 Bacteroidaceae bacterium
GACATACGCCTCGACCAGGTGAACCTGCACAAGACGGACAAGGTGAACGACATGCTGACTTTCTACATGGGCAGCAACACCATGGAGCGCCAGCAGTTCATAATAAACAACCTCGTGGTCGAGGAAGACCTGGTAAACAAAGACTTCCAGCTATGAAGACAGCACTGTTTCCCGGCACCTTCGACCCTTTCACCCGCGGTCATGAATCCATAGTGAAGCGCACGCTGAGCTTCATGGACCAGGTGGTAATTGCCATTGTCGACAATTCGGAGAAGCATCCGCTACTGATGCCAGAGCGGAGGCTGAAGATGATATCCGACTTCTATGCCGGCGATTCCCGCATCAAGGTCGTGACGTTCAGCGGTCCGACAACGGATGTCGCGCTGCAATATGGAGCTGACGTGATTGTTCGCGGCGTTCGCGGCATGAAGGATTTTGAATACGAGGAAATGCTTGCATCAGTGTACAAGGACCTCATAGGAATAGAGACCATATTGCTGTACACCGACCCCGAACTGGCTCTCGTCAGCTCCACGGTGGTCAGGGAAATGCTGAAATACGGCAAGGACATAAGCCGGTACATGCCCGTAGGGATGAATCTGGACTTATGATTAATCTGGACTTAGAGAGAGCGAACGCTACACATACCGCAAGACAACCAAATGCCCATGAAAAGACACATCATTATATTGCTGTCGGTACTCCTTTCCGTACAGGCATGGAGCCAGTCGAACCAGCAGGCGCTGCGCAAGCTGCAGGTGGCAGAATATGCTATCAGCCGTCTGTATGTCGACACCGTCAATGAGAACAAACTCGTCGAGGAAGCCATCGTGAAGATGTTGGCACAGCTGGACCCGCACTCCACATACAGCACTCCTGAAGAGGTGAAAGAGCTGCAGGAACCTTTGCAGGGCAATTTCGACGGCATAGGCATACAGTACCAAATGATGGAAGACACGCTGCTGGTGATCCAGCCCGTGAGCGGCGGTCCGTCCGAGAAGGAAGGCATCCTGGCAGGCGACAGGATAATAGCTGTCAATGACACCTCGATAGCCGGAGTGAAGATGAGTACCAACGACGTGATGAAGCGACTTCGCGGTCCCAAGGGCTCAAAGGTCGACGTCACGGTGTTGAGGCGCGGCATATCCGACTTGCTCCGCTTCACCATCAAGCGAGACAAGATTCCCGTCTACAGCATCGATGCGTCGTACATGGTAGAGCCTGGAGTGGGCTACATCAAGGTCAACAAGTTTGCCCTGACAACCGGCAATGAGTTCAAGGAAGCTCTGCTGAAACTGAAAGACCAGGGTATGAGCGATTTGATTCTCGATTTGCAGGGCAACGGCGGCGGATATATGGATGCCGCCATAGACATGGCTAACGAGTTCCTTGGACAACGTGACCTGATTGTCTACACCGAAGGACGCTCCGAACGCCGCCGCAATTTCTATGCTAAGGGCAACGGCAACTTCCAGCAGGGCAGGGTCGTGGTGCTGGTCGATGAGTACAGCGCATCGGCGAGCGAAATCGTCACAGGAGCCTTGCAGGACTGGGACCGTGCTGTCATCGTCGGCCGTCGCAGCTTCGGCAAAGGACTGGTGCAACGTCAGGTGGACCTGCCCGACGGCTCGATGATACGGTTGACCGTGGCGCGCTACTACACGCCCTCGGGTCGCTGCATACAGAAACCCTACACCCGCTCGAGTACCGCCGACGGCAATGCCGTGGAGGTCAACATGGAAGAGTATAACTCCGACCTGATACAGCGCTACAACAACGGCGAGTTAATGCATGCCGACAGCATCCACTTCCCCGACTCGCTGAAATACAAGACGCTGGTCTCCGAAAGGACGGTCTACGGCGGAGGCGGCATCATGCCCGATTACTTCGTCCCGATAGACACGGTGCTCTACACCAAGCTGCATCGCAATCTGATGGCCAAGGGCATCATCAACAAGACTGTGGCAAAGTATGTGGAGAACAACCGCAAGCAGCTGACGAAGAACTACAAGAGCTTCAGCCGTTTCAACAGCGGTTTCACTGTCAATGACTCCATGCTTGCCATTCTGCGCACCGAAGGAGAGAAGGCGGACATAAAGTTTGATGAGGCTGAATACAACAAGTCATTGCCGCTGATATGCCTCCAGCTGAAGGCTCTGATGGCGCGCGACCTGTGGAATATGAGCGAATATTACCAGGTCATAAACACCGTGAACGAGAGCGTGTTGCAGGCTGTCAAAGTCCTCGACGAAGGGCTCTACGACGGTAAGCTCTCAGCCGACCTCGAGTGAACCGTGCCCAGCACCACGGCTAATTGCCAAACAGCATCTTGTTGAGCCAACGGTTGACGTAGACACTCGCCACCGCACAACCGGCTCCGATGGCAGCACCAGCCAGCACATCCGACGGATAGTGCACGCCTTCGTACATGCGCGACACTCCCACCGAACAAGCGTAGACCGCCGACGGGGCAATGACGTACCACTTCGGATAGCGTATGCACAGCGATGTGGCTAGGGCGAAAGCCGAGGCTGTGTGCCCCGAGGGGAACGATGGACTGTCTTCGAAGCTGTGGGGATGCACGCGGTCGGGATAGGTCACGTAGGGACGGTCACGATCGAAGACATATTTCAGTCCGTATGCCGCGGCGAAAGACCCCGCCACGCTTACGCCAATGTACAAAGCATCTTTCAGCAGACCCTGGTCGTGCTTTATGGCTCCCACGACAGCCATCGTCACGGGGACGCCAAATGCGACGTAAGGCTCTGTGGACGAGATGAAGTTGCTGTAGTCGTGTATGAAACTGCCGTGCCAGCTGTTGACACCGTGCAGAATGTCGACGTCGAGATTCTGTGCTGAGATGACAAGGCTGCTTGCCGCCAGCATTAGGAACATTATGATGTACTTTTTCATATCGCCGGGTTGTTCGTGATTGTTGTTCGTTTGTTGTTGGTTGTCAGTTAGCTGTTTGCTGTTTGTCTTTTTGTTGTCAGTTGTCAGTTGTCAGTTGCTCGCCTCTTGTTGCTCCTTTTCGTCGTTTGTTGTTGGTTATTGGTCTTTTACTGCTCGTTGTTCTCGTTTTCAGTCGTTCGTTTTCAGTCGTTGATTGTTTGTCGAGAGTGGGGTGGGGGATCGACCTCTCGCTGTTTCTTGTGGCGCCAATGCAAAGATACAACATGCGCTCCCCGATTGCAATACCCTTTGGAAGAAAGTTGCGTGGCTTGGATTTTACTGTCATGTAAACGACACGTCCACAGTGCGTTACGTCGCAATTTATTTTTATCGTGATGCCCAGCGGGGCGCGTCCCACTTCCTTCCTGCTTGTCTAACGTGGCGCTTCCCGATGACGAAACAATGGGAATGCAATGCAGAAACGTGTGGTTTGTATGCCTCAAACCACGGTGTTGCATATTATTCCGCCTTATATGCGCGACGATTTCAGTTATTTCAGTTTTCAGTATTCTTTTGCGCAACACAACATGGTGAGGTGGGTTGCCCACATCTCGTTTCTCTGCATTCATCGTGACGACGGTATCAGTCGTAACAGTATCAACCATGTTTTATGCAATGCTTGTAATCTCAGTATCAGTTTTTGTTTGTGCACATGCACCGGTGAAATAGACAATAAATAAATTGTCAAAAATATATATATGGGTAGGGGCATGGGTTTTACAGAGCTTATGAGCAAGTGCGAAACAAAAACTGATACTGAGATTACTGAGACGATTACATGAAACAAACGGATGACACCCAGCCTACAAGGGAGAAGACGCATGCGTGAGATACGGCTGATACTGTTACCACTGTTACCTCTCACGCGAAAAAAGGCGCGATGGTAGAAGACCGTATGCGGACAGACAAGAAGATTGAGCAATACAAAACTGAAAACTGAAATAACTGAAATTGGCTACTCTTTGAACCTGCCTCTCCAGCCGTCTGTGTAGCGTTGCAGGTGACGCGAGCACCGTTTGTCCCGGACCTTAGCGCTACTTGATGAAATTATATTAGGTTGATTCACAAGGCGATAAGCGTGATTGCGCTTTATATTTTCAATGACGTCTTGGTTGGTACGCGATTTTGTATTAAATTTGTGCCACATAATTGGATGTGGAGGACGAAAATAACATTAAACAAACTAAATAATTAAAAATCAATCATCTATGTGGTTAAGTAATTCATCAGTAGGAAGGAAAGTGGTGATGAGCGTAACAGGAATTGCCCTTATCCTCTTCCTAACATTTCATGCTGCGATGAACACAGTGGCACTGATTTCCCACGAAGGGTACAATTGGATCTGTGCATTCCTGGGCTCCAATTGGTATGCCGTAGCTGCTACTATGGCTTTGGCTGCTCTGTTTGTCATTCACATCATCTATGCCTTCTGGCTGACGTTGCAGAACAGGAAAGCACGCGGCACGGAGCGTTATGCCGTAACCGACAAGCCAAAGACCGTTGAGTGGGCTTCGCAGAACATGTTGGTGCTCGGTATCATCGTCATTCTCGGAATGGTGCTGCACCTTATCAACTTCTGGAGCAAGATGATGCTTCCGGATCTCATGGAGGCAGCCGGTGCCGGCGTCGACATGCAGACACTGATGTATTCGACCGACGGTATGCATCACATTGCCGACACTTTCGCAAATCCTGTGTTTGCAGTGCTCTACCTCATCTGGCTCGCCGCATTGTGGTTCCACCTGACACACGGTTTCTGGAGCGCAATGCAGACACTTGGATGGAACAACCACATCTGGCTTAACCGCTGGAAGTGCATCGGCAACATCTACACGACAATCGTCGTTGCTTGCTTCGCATTGGTTGTGATTGTGTTCTACGTCAAGTCGCTGATGTGAACATGTGGCTGAAGATTTCAATAATCAAGAATTAAACAGAACAAGAAATTATGACTAAGATAGATACAACTCGAAAGATAGATTCCAAGATTCCAGAGGGACCTGTGGCAGAGAAATGGACTAACTACAAGGCTCACCAGAAACTTGTGAATCCAGCCAACAAACGTCGTTTGGACATTATCGTTGTCGGTACAGGACTTGCCGGTGCATCGGCTGCCGCTTCGCTTGGCGAGATGGGCTTCAAGGTGCTGAACTTCTGCATCCAGGACTCTCCACGTCGTGCACACTCCATCGCAGCACAGGGCGGTATCAATGCAGCAAAGAACTATCAGAACGACGGTGACTCTATTTACCGCCTGTTCTACGACACCGTGAAGGGTGGTGACTACCGCTCTCGTGAGGCAAACGTATATCGCTTGGCTGAGGTGTCGAACAACATCATCGACCAGTGCGTGGCACAGGGCGTTCCTTTCGCACGCGAGTATGGCGGCACATTGGCAAACCGCTCGTTCGGTGGCGCACAGGTATCGCGTACGTTCTACGCTAAGGGTCAGACGGGCCAGCAGCTTCTGCTCGGAGCCTACTCCGCACTGAGCCGTCAGGTAGCAGCAGGTACGGTGAAGCTGTACACACGCTACGAGATGGAAGACGTCGTTGTCATCGACGGACGCGCACGTGGCATCATTGCCAAAAATCTCGTTACAGGCAAGCTGGAGCGCTTTGCTGCACATGCCGTTGTAATAGGTACCGGCGGCTACGGCAATACATACTTCCTCTCAACCAACGCCATGGCTTGCAACGTGTCGGCTGCAATGGCTTGCTACCGCAAGGGCGCATGGTTTGCAAATCCTGCCTTCGTGCAGATTCACCCGACATGTATCCCCGTGCATGGCGACAAGCAGTCGAAGCTGACACTGATGTCGGAGTCTCTGCGTAACGACGGTCGTATCTGGGTTCCGAAGAAGCTCGAAGATGCAAAGAAGCTTCAGGAAGGTACACTGCAGGGCAAGGACATCCCCGAGGAAGACCGCGACTACTACTTGGAGCGTCGTTATCCGGCATTCGGTAACCTCGTTCCGCGTGACGTGGCATCGCGTGCAGCCAAGGAGCGTTGCGACAAGGGCTATGGCGTGAACAACACCGGTCTGGCTGTGTTCCTCGACTTCAACGAAGCCATCCAGCGTCTGGGCAAGGATGCAGTGGCTCAGCGCTACGGCAACCTGTTCGATATGTATGAGGAGATCACCGATGTCAATCCGTATGAGAACCCGATGATGATCTATCCGGCTATCCACTACACCATGGGTGGTATCTGGGTCGACTACGAACTTCAGACATCCATCAAGGGACTGTTCGCCATCGGCGAGTGCAACTTCTCCGACCACGGTGCCAACCGTCTGGGTGCATCGGCTCTGATGCAGGGCTTGGCCGACGGATACTTCGTCCTGCCTTACACCATACAGAACTATCTGGCAGACCAGATCACCGTGCCGCGCTTCTCTGTCGACACTCCTGAATTCGAGGAGGCTGAGAATGCTGTGAAGGCAAAGATGGAACACCTCATGAACATCAAGGGAAAGAAGTCCGTTGACTCCATCCACAAGGAACTTGGTCGCGTGATGTGGGAATATGTAGGTATGGGCCGTACAGAGGCTGGACTTAAGGAAGGTCTGAAGAGACTGAAGGAAATACGCCATGAGTTTGAGACCAACCTGTTTGTGCCGGGCACATTGAAAGGCATGAACAACGAGCTCGACAAGGCAAGCCGTCTGAACGACTTCATCACAATGGGCGAACTGATTGCCTACGATGCCCTTAACCGTAACGAGAGCTGCGGCGGACACTTCCGCGAGGAGTACCAGACAGAAGAGGGCGAAGCCAAGCGCGACGACGAGAACTACTTCTACGTGGCATGCTGGGAGTATCAGGGCTCTGACGAAGAGGAGCCTGTACTGCTGAAGGAGCCGCTGGTTTACGAGGCTATCAAGGTTCAGACACGTAACTACAAGAGCTAACAGGTGAAGTTGAACAGTTAAAGAAACAATTACAATGGACAAGAATATTTCATTCAAACTTAAAATATGGCGTCAGAACGGTCCCAAGGAGAAGGGCCATTTCGACGAGTTCCAAATGACAGACATACCGGGCGATACCTCGTTCCTGGAGATGCTTGACATCCTGAACGAGCAGCTTGTCAGCGAAGGCAAGGAGCCGGTGATGTTCGACCACGACTGCCGTGAGGGTATCTGCGGTATGTGCTCGCTCTACATCAACGGACATCCGCACGGACCAGCAACAGGTGCCACGACATGCCAGATCTACATGCGCCGCTTCAAGGATGGCGACACCATCACCGTTGAGCCTTGGCGTTCGGCTGCATTCCCAATCATCAAGGACCTGATGGTCGACCGCTCGGCATTCGACAAGATCATGCAGGCTGGTGGCTACATGAGCGTACGCACAGGTGCACCGCAGGATGCCAATGCCATTCTGATTCCGAAGCAGGTTGCCGATGAGGCTATGGATGCTGCTTCGTGCATCGGCTGCGGAGCTTGTGTCGCTGCTTGCAAGAACGGTTCTGCCATGCTGTTCGTTTCGTCCAAGATCACACAGCTCAACCTGCTGCCGCAAGGCAAGCCCGAGGCTCTGCGTCGTGCAAAGGCTATGCTCAGCAAGATGGACGAGCTGGGATTCGGCAACTGCACAAACACGCGTGCTTGTGAGGCTGAGTGCCCGAAGAACGAGTCAATCATCAACATTGCCCATCTCAACAGAGATTTCATCAAGGCAAAGCTGAGCGACTGACAGTATTAAAAGAAAAAGACTACCTTTGTCCCCCGCTAACAAAATGGCGGGGGATTTTTGTTTTATGGACAGTTCCCGGTCAATAGAAGCGTGATAAACGGATAAAGACAAAATGGAAAGCAACAAATTGACAGGATACGTGCTCGGAGCCGTTGGCGCAGCGTCGTACGGATTGAACCCTCTGTTTGCATTGCCGCTGTATTCTGACGGTATGGATGCAGATTCGGTGCTGTTCTTCAGATATTCCTTCGGCATACTGCTCGTGGCATCGATGATTATTGTTCGCGGCCGCAGTTTTAAGGCTAAACCCCGACATCTGGCGATGTTCGTCGTGCTCGGTCTGCTCATGGCGCTTTCTTCGGAGACGCTGTTCGTGAGCTACAACCACATGGATGCCGGCATTGCCTCGACCATTCTTTTCATTTACCCGATACTTGTGGCTCTCATGATGGCGCTGTTCTTCAGGGAGAAGCTGAAGCCTCTGACGATTGTTTGTCTGGCGGTGTCGTTCATCGGCATCTTGATGCTGTATCATAAGAGCGACGGCTCGTCGCTGAGCCTTGTCGGGGTGGGGCTGGTCGTAGCTTCAGCCTTGTCGTATGCCATGTATATAGTTGGCGTCAATAAAGGCGGACTGGCGGATGTCGCCACTCTGACCGTTACGTTCTATGTCCTGGTGGTTGGCACCATATTCTTCTTTATTCGCCTGCATGGATGCACGCAGGTGACAGTGCCGAACCGGTGGATTCTTTGGGGCAATCTGATTGCCTTAGGATTGCTTCCCACCGTCATGTCGTTTCTGTGTACCACGTCAGCCATCAAGATCATCGGCTCCACGCAGGCTTCAATTCTCGGTTCGCTTGAACCCGTGACGGCACTGGTTGTCGGCGTCACTGTGTTTGGCGAGGTTCTCACTCCGCGCGACTGTTTCGGATTGGTCTTGATTCTTCTGGCTGTGACTGCCGTCATTGCAGGAGACAAGGTGGGACAGGATTTCATAAAAGTGCGAAAGCTGTTCCCGCGCATCAGACGCAAGTGAACAGTGGAAGGGATGTGTTCATTTCCTGACTATTGAGTCGAAAGGATACAACGTGCCCTTTGCCGATTTGAGGTAAGCCACGGCGGCACCAATCTTCAGCGAGAAGTCAATGCGCACCGGCAGATGGTTCTTGTCGTCGCTGACGAAGAAACGCAGCAATTCCTCATCTTTGTTGTCCTTGTCGTCGTGAGTGACAATGCTGAAGCCCAGACAGCGGTAAGTGTTTCCGTCCTTGCCTTTCACCTTGTCTTTACCAAGATATTTCATCGTCACTTCCTCCACCTTGCGTCCTGTGGCGAGAGGCAGCTTAATCTTGGGTGTCTTCTCGAACGAAGACATGTCGTAGTTGCGTGCACGCGCTATGATGCTGAGCATGTCGTAGACGCAGCGGCTGTCGTCGTACAACGTGTTCAGGTCGTTCTTTCCGGGGCGTGTACGTTTCTGAGCAACGTGAGTCACACCATTATTATATGTGTACCACGCTTCGTCTATCGAGTAACGGTCGCCTTCTTCTGCCGCTTTCTTGTAGTATATCGGCTCAAGATTCTTCGACACGGTGCACATCAGCGTGTCGCGCAGACGGAAGATGATGTCTGCGGTTTTGTTGCCGATGGCCATCAGCTTTATGTCGTAAGCTCCGGTGCCTCCCGACCTCGATGTCCTGGTCTCCATGTTGGCATAACCGACTTTCTTCCAGATGATTCCCCAATCGAAGTACAGGTCGTAGGTAATGTTCTCGCCTGCAGCGAAAGCCTCGTTCTTGACTTTGCACTGGCCAGAAGCAGACAGCGTGACCGTGACAGCAATGACGAGCAGGCATGCTGTACGCAGAATCATATCGCGTATTGAGGCCGATGTATGACGCCTAATTTCTCCTTCCATTGTTCCTGCTCTCATTGTTCCTGTTGCTCCTTTCCTTCTTCTGATCGGGTTTCTGCTTCTTCATTTCAGTGGGCTTCTGCTTGTCGAGCTCACGGGAATGTATGTTCCAATCCTGCGTGATGTCGAAATTGGCCTTGAACTCAATCGTCTGCGGATAGTAGTACACTTCCTCCGGCTGTAAGCCCTCGTCGTAGTTTCCCGTATCCCAAAGTCCGTTGCCATTGCGGTCGATAATCAGACGCGCCCCATATTTGCCCGGAGTAAGGTAATAGAAATCGGCATGTCCGTTGGTCACGGAGATTGTTCGCACGACCTCATCCTTGCTGTTGAGCAATTCCACAAAGGCTGTGCTGTCGACACCGCTGATGTTGAAGAACACCTGTCCGTAGCTCTCGATGGTTTTGGTCTTGAACTCCTTCTTCTCGTTGTCGGTGAAGAGTCCGTAAAGCCCTGTCACTGCAAGAGAATCCATCTCGAAAATGTAACTGCCGCCAGGCTGCCAGTCGGCAAGTATGTTATACATCTTCACGTCGACCGTGTCATGCTCGATGCTGAATGGCACGTCCTGCCACAGCGTATCGACCTGCATCCTGAGGTGCAGTGCTGCAGAATCTATCGAAGCAATCGGCTCCTGGAAAGTCAGAGACAGATAGTCGTAGATGTCGAGCGACGAAGGGGCGTAGACTTCCACAGGCAGGAATGTCGGTCCGTCGACTATTGGCGGTTGTCCGCGTTCGGCGCGGCGTTCGTTCTCCTTCTCGCGTTGCTCACGTTCTTTCTTCAGCTCCGCCTCTGTCTTCACGCGCTCTTTCGATACCAAGGCAAGAGTGTCGGTGCGCGGCGAGAGCTGTCCTGCGGAGTCGGTGCGCAGATACGTGACGCTCATGCGCAGAGTGTCGGTCTTATAAATCAGCGAATCCTTTATCCAGTAGCGTATTGTGTCAATGCGGCTGGTCAGGCGGTCGATGATGAAAGCGCTGTCGGCATCGAAGTTCAACCCTTCTATTGTTGGCAGCGTGTCGGCAGGAGCCGTGAAGTAAAGTGTGAACTGCTTCTTCGTGGCACGCTCCGACTTGGCAAGCCTTTGGCTCTTCTTCCCGTAGGTGAAGCTGCGCAGCAGCAAATCGTCGGGCATGAAGCGTGTGTAGTTGCGTGGCGTTATTGAGTCGATGGTCAGACTGTCAATCCACGTTGTGTCCATCCGTATGGCAGGTTCGCTGTATGGAACTATTATCGAGTCGTAGAAGGCAATGGCTTCTGACGGTTGCGAGAACTTGTAGTCTCCGTCGGCATCCTGCAGAGCATAGATGCGATAGCGTCCGGGCGCTATGCCCTTGATGCTGAATCGTCCGCGGCTGTCCGAACGTCCCACGCGGTCGAACGGTTTGGTCTTGAAGGCAGAGTCTGCCAAGTCGGAGTGCAGTCCGATAAGCGCACCTTTTATCGGCTCCAGATTGCTTGCGTTCAGCAGAGTGCCACTCACCGACATTGAGTCGAGCACGTCGCCGGTAGAGAAGGTGTAGACAAAATTCTCCAGCGGATTGCCCTCGTTGTTGTCCTGAATGGCATCGGAGAAGTCGATGGTGTAGGTTGTGTTCGGACGTAGCGTGTCTTGAAGATTGACAACGACGCGCTTGCCGCGTGCGTTTATCTCCGGCTGCTGCAGTTGTGGCGGCGACACCACAATCTTCTCCTGTGGCTTGTCCAGCTTTATGTATTCGTCGAATGTTATAGATATCTTGTCGCTATTGGCGTTAAGCGAATTCGGCGCAGGACTTCCGCCCAGGAACACTGGCGGTGCCTCGTCGTAGTCGCCACCACCAAGAGTGCCCACGCTAGCACAGGAATACAGAATCATGCCACCGGCAAGAATACAGAATATCCTGTGTTGCCGATCGACAGTTTTCCTTATGAAATCCGGTATAAACATGGCACAAAAGTAGACGTTTTGTCTAAAGAAATGGGCAGTTCGTCGATAAAATATAGGTTGTAACGCCTCTTTGCGTACCTTTGCAGCGGTGTAAAGTCTCCTCTTTGGGCTATACACCCCATATTTGCAACACGCAGAAATAACAATAAGATTAAAATAGTTTTTTAGAGAAATGAAGAAAGGATTGATTTTACTTGCCAGTTGTGCAGCGCTCTTTGGCTGTGGGCAAAGTGGACAGTCGGGAGCCAAAGCCCCTGAATGCGCCGTGATGACGGTGAATGCAACCACATCTAATTTGACAAATTCCTATCCTGCAACCATCAAGGGAAAGCAGGATGTTGACATCCGCCCGATGGTCAGCGGTTTCATAACCAAGCTGCATGTCGACGAAGGTGCATCGGTTCGCAAAGGACAAGTGTTGTTTACGATTGATCAGGTGCAGTATCAGGCTGCTGTCGATCAGGCAAAAGCTTCTGTTGCCACAGCCGAAGCAGCAGTGAACACACAACAGCTGACCTACGACAATCGCAAGATGCTGAATGCAAAAGAAATAACCAGTGATTTCGACTTGCAGACGCAGGAGAATGCGCTGGCTCAAGCAAAGGCTAACTTGGCTCAGGCACGTGCTGCCCTCACAACGGCACAGCGCAATCTGGAATACAC
>CAVHJI010000024.1:12179-18767 GCA_963636255.1 Bacteroidaceae bacterium
AAGCCCGAGCGACGGCGTTGTCGGTACAATTCCATATCGTATAGGAAGTCTCGTTAGTCCTTCAAGCACACAGGCTCTGACCACAGTCAGCGACATCAGCAGCATGTACGCCTATTTTTCCATGACCGAGCGCGACCTGCTGAAGATGACCAAGGAATATGGTTCGGGCGACATCATCAAGAACCTGCCTGAAATCCAGCTGCAACTCATCGACGGCTCTATCTATCCTTTGAAGGGACACATCGAGACCATCAGCGGCTCCATCGACGTAACCACAGGTTCTGTCACCATCCGCGCTCTGTTCCCCAATCCTGACAAGATGCTGGTCAGTGGTGGTACGGCAAACGTAGTGTTCCCCAATGACTTGACAAACGTGTTCCTCGTTCCGCAGACGGCAACCACCGAGATTCAGGACAAGAAGTTCGTGTTTGTGCTGCAGAGCGACAACACCGTGACGTCTACCGAGATTCAGGTCAGCCCTGTCAGCGACGGCAAGAACTACATCGTGACCGGCGGACTTAAGGAAGGCGACAAGATTGTCACCGAAAACGTCCAGAACCTGCGCACAGGTGATGCAATAACCCCGATCACGGCAGCCGAGAAGGAAGCCATCTACCAGCAGAACCTGCAGGACCAGAAGGATGGCAACATACAGTCGGCAATGCAGTAAAGACTAACGAGGAATAACTCAAAAGGAGATTAGAAATGAATTTAGCCAGATTTATAAACAGGCCGGTACTATCTACGGTTATATCCATATTGATAGTGATATTGGGCTGCATCGGCTTGGCGACACTGCCAATCACCCTGTACCCAAATATCGCTCCTCCTACCATTATGGTGTATACAACGTACCCTGGTGCCAACGCCAATACGGTGCTTAATGCCATCATTGCACCGCTGGAGAACCAGATAAACGGTGTGGAGCACATGATGTACATGAGCTCAAGTGCATCTAACGATGGTACGGCACAGATTACGATTACTTTCGAACAGGGCGCTGACCCTGACCTCGCGGCCATACACGTGCAGAACCGTGTGCAGATGGCACAGGGACTCATGCCATCCGAGGTAACCCAGATTGGTATCACCACCATGAAGCGACAGACATCATTCCTGATGATCTTCTCGCTCTACGACGAGACCGATACCTACTCCACCGAGTTCATAGAGAACTACGCACAGATCAACATCATTCCTGAGATTCAGCGTGTCTACGGTGTGGGTCAAGCCATGGTGATGGGTGTCGATTATGCCATGCGAATATGGCTCAAGCCGACCGTAATGGCACAGTATAAGCTGATGCCGAGCGACATCACCGCAGCACTGGCTGAGCAGAACCTTGAAGCTGCTCCCGGACAGTTCGGTGAACGTGGAAACCAGACCTATCAGTACACCATTAAGTATAGAGGCCGTCTGGAGACTGTCGAGGAATTCGAGAACATCGTCATCAAGTCCTTGGACAATGGCGAGGTGCTCCGCATCAAGGATGTAGCAACAGTAGAACTTGGACGTCAGAGTTATGGCTTCCAGAACCGTGTGGACGGACACAAGGCTGTCACCGCAATTGCCATGCAGTTGCCAGGTTCGAATGCAACACAAGCCGTGCAGAAGTTGCAGGATGTGCTTGACAATGCCGAGAAGTCCCTGCCATCGGGATTGAAGTTCAATGTGGCACAGACCGTCAACGAGTTCCTCTTCGCTTCAATCTATGAACTCATCAAGACCCTTATCGAGGCATTCATCCTCGTGTTCATCGTGGTCTATGTCTTCCTGCAGGACTTCCGTTCCACGCTGATTCCTGCCATTGCCATACCTGTGGCGTTGATTGGTACGTTCGCCGTGCTTAGCGTCATCGGATTCAGCATCAACCTGCTGACGTTGTCGGCACTCGTGCTCGCTATCGCCATCGTTGTGGACGATGCCATAGTCGTGGTCGAAGGTGTGCATGCCAAGTTGGATCAGGGCTACACCGACCCGAAGAAGGCATCCATCGATGCTATGAAGGAATTGGGCGGTGCACTGGTATCCATCACGCTCGTCATGATGTCCGTGTTCATCCCCGTGAGCTTCATGAGCGGTACGGCAGGTACCTTCTACCAGCAGTTCGGTCTGACCATGGCGATAGCCATCGGCTTCTCTGCCGTCAACGCCTTGACACTGAGTCCTGCTCTTTGCGCCATCTTCCTGAAGCCTCACAGCAATGAAAAGAAAGATCCGAGCAAGATGAGCAAGATAGACCGCTTCCACTGCTGGTTCAACGGGAAATACGACAGGACTCTGAAGTCCTACGAGAAGAAGGTCGGCTACTTCATCAACCACAAGAAGCTGTCATTCGGTATTGTCACAGTGTCCGTAATCGCACTGATAGTGCTGATGAAAGTCACGCCGTCCGGCATGGTGCCTACTGAAGACCAGGGTACACTTATGGGTACGGTGACACTGCCTGCCGGAACATCACAGGAACGTGCAATGGAAGTGTTGCTGCGTGTGGATAGCCTCATCGCTGCAGAACCGGCAGTACAGTCGCGTACCATGATTGCAGGCTACAGCTTCACCGGTGGCGACGGTCCGTCATACGGTTCGTTCATCATCAAGCTGAAGGAGTTTGACGACAGAAGTCTGATGCAGAGTGCAAACGTGGTGTTCATCACGCTGTACATGCGTGCACAGAAGATTATCAAGGAAGCACAGGTGCTGTTCTTCCAGCCGCCTATGATTCAGGGTTACCAGATGTCGAGTGATATACAGCTGAACATGCAGGACAAGACCGGTGGTTCGCTTGACAATTTCTATGCTGTCGTAAACGATTTCAACGAGAAGTTGGCGGCACGTCCTGAGATCACGTCGGCACAGACAACGTTCAGCCCGAGCTTCCCGCAGTATCAGATTGACATTGATGCGGCTGCCTGCAAGCGTGCCGGTATCAGTCCTTCGACAATCCTGTCGGCTATGCAGGGCTACTACGGCGGTAGCTACGTGTCCAACTTCAACCGATTCGGACGTATGTACCGCGTAATGCTTCAGGCCGATCCCGAGGACCGAAAGGATGTCGAGACTCTGAAGAACATAAAGGTTCGCAACAACAACGGCGAGATGGCTCCCATATCGCAGTTCTTTACCATGAAGAAGGTATACGGACCTGACCTCATCAACCGATTCAACATGTACACGTCCATGCAGGTAATGGTATCTCCGGGTACAGGCTACACATCAGGTCAGGCACTGCAGGCAATCGCCGAGGTGGCTCAGCAGGAACTTCCTGCAGGTTACACCTATGAGCTTGGCGGTATGGCACGTGAGGAGGCACAGACCAGCGGCAACACTACTGCCATGATCTTCCTGCTCTGTCTCGCATTCGTCTACCTGCTCCTCAGCGCACAGTATGAGAGCTACGTACTGCCGTTATCCGTACTGCTGTCTATTCCGTTCGGACTTATGGGTAGCTTCATCTTCGTCAACATCATGAGCGCAATAGGAAGCACGTCGATGTTGCAGCTCTTCATGGGCAGCATGTCTAACGACATCTACATGCAGATTGCGTTGATCATGCTTATTGGTCTGTTGGCAAAGAACGCCATCCTGATTGTCGAGTTCGCTCTTGACCGCCGCAAGCAGGGCATGAGCCTCACGTCGGCAGCCATCCTCGGAGCATCAGCCCGTCTGCGTCCTATCTTGATGACATCGTTCGCAATGATCATTGGTCTGTTGCCTCTGATGTTCTCGTTCGGCGTAGGTGCGCACGGTAACCGTACGCTCGGCACGGCAGCCATCGGCGGTATGCTCATAGGTATGATTCTCCAGATATTCATCGTCCCGACATTGTTCGTGGCATTCGAATACCTGCAGGAGAAGATCAAGCCTATCAAGTGGGCAGATGTCGACAACTCAGACGCACAGCCTGAAATAGAACAGTATACCAAATAAATAAGACTGCATCCACACCGTCCTGCCATCACAAGGGGCAGGACGGACGATGGGTGGTCTGAATAACATACGAGAAAGAGATATGAGAAAACTTGTAATTATATGTCTGGTAGCCACGACAGCACTATTGAGCAGCTGTCATATCTACAAAGCCTATGAGAGGCCGGACGACCTGACCGTCAGCGGTCTGTACCGCGACACCGTGTCTGTCAACGATACACTGGCCTCGGACACAGCCAACTTTGGCAATGTTCCATGGCGTGAGGTCTTTACAGACCCGCAGCTTCAGGCCTACATCGAGGAGGCTCTCGATAACAATGCTGACCTGCGCAGTGCAGCACTGTCGGTGGAACAGGCAAAGGCTTCGCTGATGTCGGCACGCCTGTCCTATCTGCCTTCGTTCACGTTCTCACCGCAGGGAACCGTCACCAGCTTCAATCACCAGAAAGCATCGCAGGCTTACTCCATACCGGTGAATGCCAGCTGGCAGGTCGACCTCTTCGCACAACTGCTCAACTCGCACCGCAATGCCAAGGTGACTTACCGCCAGACGCAGTACTATCAGCAGGCAGTGCAGACACAGATCATTGCATCGGTAGCAACGATGTACTACACACTGCTGATGCTCGACAAGCAGTATCAGATTACTGAGGAGACCGCAGGACTGATGAAGAAGACCGTCGAGACCATGGAAGCCATGTACGATGCAGCTATGACCAACAGTGCATCTGTAGCCTCAAGCCGCACCAGCTATGCACAGACAGTGGCTTCGCTCACAGACATCAAGGAGAGCATGCGTCAGACAGAGAACTCGTTCTGCTTGTTGCTGAACAAGCCGTCACAGCACCTCGAAAGAGGCAGTCTGGACAACCAGAGCCTGCCTTCCGACTTCTCGGTCGGTATTCCTTTGCAGATGTTGTCCAACCGTCCTGACGTGAAAGCGGCAGAGATGTCACTGGCTGCATGCTACTACAGCACCAACAGCGCACGTGCTGCATTCTATCCGACCATTACGCTGACAGGCCAGGCAGGATGGACCAACAGCTACGGAGTAATCTCCAATCCGGGACATCTGTTGGCAACAGCAGTAGCCTCCATCACCCAGCCTCTGTTTTATCGTGGCAAGCTGATAGCAGCCTTGCGCCAGGCAAAAGCTGCCGAGGAGAAGGCGAAGCTGACCTTCCAGACCACACTGCTGTCTGCCGGCAATGACGTGAACAATGCCCTCTATCAGTATCAGATGAATGCCGAGAAGGCTCAAGCCAGAACCATGCAGGTGGAATCGGCTAAGCAGGCTTACGAAGACACACAGGAACTGTGGCAGTTGGGAACATCTACAACCTATCTTGAGGTCATCAGCGCACAGGCATCCTACCTCAGCGCACAGCTTTCGCAAGTGGCAGACACATACGACAAGCTCAGCGCAGTCGTCAGCCTCTATCAGGCTCTTGGCGGCGGCAGGGAAGAGATCGAGGAATAAAGACAAGATGTTAAACTCTTAAAAGCAACATACTATGATCAGTGAATTAGCTTACATAGACAAGGGTGCCAAGATTGGCAACAACGTCATTATAGAGCCGTTCGCCTACATAGGCGACGATGTGGTTATCGGCGACGGTTGCGTCATCAAGTCGCATGCTTCGATTCTCAGTGGCACGCGCATGGGCAGTAACAACAAAATCTATCAGGGAGCAGTTATCGGAGCCTCTCCGCAGGACTTCCGCTACAAAGGCGGACCCACTGAAATCCGTATAGGCAACGACAACGTGATTCGAGAGAACGTAGTCATAGCACGTTCGTCCGAAGAGGGCGGAGCTACCGTCATTGGCAACCATTGCCACATCATGGCGAGTGCACACTTGTGTCATGATGTTTGTCTTGACGACTATGCGGTTGTCGGTCTCAAGAGCATCCTGGCAGGCAGGAGCCATCTGTCTACCTGCTCAATCCTGAGCAATGCAGTCATCATTCAGCAGTCGGTGGTTGTTGGCAAATGGTCGTTGATACAGTCTGGTACGCGCGTCTCTAAGGATGTGCCGCCGTTCATTGTCGTGTCGGGCAATCCGGCAGAATACCATGGCGTAAACTCAGTCATCTTGCAGAACAACGACTTCCATCGTGTCGACGACAAGACGATGCGTCACATCATGACCTCTTACCTCATAGTCTATCAGACGGGCATCAGCATCGAGGATGCCATAGGCCGCATCAAGACGCAGGTACCAAAGAGTGAAGAGATCGAGGACATCATCAGCTTCCTCGAAAACACAAAGGGCATAATCTGACGCACCACTGGTGTACAGCTCATTAAAAAGGCAGGCAACGACAACAAGTTGTCTGCTTTTTTTGTGCTTGCTCTGCGCGTATCGTTTTGCTCGATACCGAGTGCCTTAAGATAGTCCCTTTAAGTGCTGACAGACAATGGTTAATGTCATGCAAGCAGATGATTGAAGTTGTGTCAAAAGGTGTAAGGAAATGTCTCACATCGAACGATGCACCGAGGCGGTGCAGTTCGACAGTTGCATAGATGCCGTCAACTGGTATGACTGACCTGAAGAAGTCTATCAACCTGTCTTAATACAGATTTACTTTACACCGTATTAACGCTATAATTAGTTAGAAAAGATGGTTAAAAGTAAGAGAGAAAAGACTCATCGTTCT
>CAVHJI010000025.1:0-18583 GCA_963636255.1 Bacteroidaceae bacterium
ACCATAGAATGGGCATCCTTAGACCCCAACGATGGGCATCCATAGAAAGCCATTCTGGGCAATGTCGTGTTTTTACGTCAATGTTGCTGTAAAATGTTGAAAAAACAGCGTTTCTATTGACGGTCAGCCATGGATTCCATGGACGTATAACCTCGGCGTGCGCGGTGCACCAACCACAGAACTCATCACGGTGTCAGCTTCTCGTCGGGCTTCAGAATAGCATCTTTATAAGCATTTCTGTCATTATCGTGATTATTTAACAGCATTTGCTGCATTTTTCTAAACTTCTGCTTGTTTTTACGTTCAACCATTGTACATTTGCAACAAACAGCCAAGCAAGAGGTAACAAAAGCTTAAAATAATCACAATTAAAAAATAGACAGACACCATGAATGTAGCAAAGGTATTAGACAACCTGAACGCCCGCTTCCCCAATGAGCCGGAGTATATTCAGGCAGTTTCGCAAGTGTTGGGAACCATCGAGGAGGAGTATAACAAGCATCCCGAGTTCGAGAAGGCTAACCTCATCGAGAGGCTGTGCATTCCAGACCGCATCATCTCGTTCCGCGTGACATGGACAGACGATGCAGGCAACGTGCGCACCAACATGGGTTATCGCGTGCAGCACAACAACGCCATCGGCCCGTACAAAGGCGGCGTGCGCTTCCACTCATCGGTGACACCTTCAATCCTGAAGTTCCTGGCTTTCGAGCAGACATTCAAGAACTCACTGACGACACTGCCTATGGGTGGTGCAAAGGGCGGTTCTGACTTCTCGCCACGCGGTAAGTCGGCTGCCGAGGTTATGCGCTTCTGCCAGGCATTCATGCTGGAGTTGTTCCGTCATGTAGGTCCTGAACTGGATGTTCCGGCTGGTGACATTGGCGTAGGCGGACGTGAGGTAGGCTACATGTTCGGCATGTACAAGAAGCTGACACGCGACTTCTCAGGCACGTTCACAGGCAAGGGACTGGAGTTCGGCGGTTCGCTGATTCGTCCTGAGGCTACAGGCTACGGCAACATCTACTTCCTCATCGAGATGCTGAAGACACGCGGTGAGACGTTGAAGGGCAAGAGCGTACTGGTTTCGGGCGCAGGCAACGTGGCTCAGTACACAGCCGAGAAGATTCTGCAGGAGGGCGGTAAGGTGCTGACCATGTCCGACTCCGACGGCTACATCTACGATCCCGACGGCATCGACCGCCAGAAGCTGGACTATATCATGGAGCTGAAGAACCTGTACCGCGGCCGTATACGCGAGTATGCAGAGCAGTATCCTACAGCCAAGTATGTTGCAGGTGCACGTCCATGGGGCGAGAAGGCCGACATTGCTACTCCTTGCGCTACGCAGAACGAGATCGACGGCGACGATGCACGCAAGCTGATTGCCAACGGCATCATAGCTGTCTCTGAGGGTGCAAACATGCCTTCAACACCGGAAGCAGTGAAGGTGTTCCAGGATGCCAAGATACTGTATTGCCCGGGCAAGGCTTCGAATGCCGGCGGTGTATCGGTATCCGGACTGGAGATGACGCAGAACGCACAGCACCTGAGCTGGAGCTCGGAGGAGGTAGACCAGAAGTTGCACAGCATCATGAAGAGCATTCACGAGGCTTGCGTGAAGTATGGTACTGAGCCCGACGGCTACATCAACTACGTCAAGGGCGCCAACGTTGCCGGCTTCATGAAGGTGGCTAAGGCCATAATGGCACAGGGCATCGTCTGACAGCATAGGCATAACGCACACATAGCTTTACACACTTTTTCTGATGTCGGGACATCTGCAGCACATGCGGGTGTCCCGATTCTTTTGTCATGCTCAGCGTAGCACGCTCATCACGACAGAGTAGCCAAGGATGCAGAGGATGGTGCCCAGCCCCACCCATACGGGGACAAGCGCGGACTTGGGATTACGACCGGCCTTGTACTTGCTGATTCTCAGGAAGAGGAAGCAGAAGACCACAGCCAGCAACGTGCCGAGCACGGCACCCGCAAGGATGTCGCCTGGATAGTGCACACCGAGGTAAAGGCGCGTGTAGCAGTTGAGCAAAGCCCAGAACACCATGAAGAAGGATATGACGCGGCATCGGTACAGGCACACCATGAACACCGCCAAACTGAAGGTGTTGGCAGCATGACTCGAGGGGAAGCCATAACGGCCGCCACGATAGTCATCGACGATATGCACGAGGTCGTGCAGCTCATTCTCCAGATTCGACGGACGCAGACGCATCACTGCAAAGCGCAATGCCTTGGAACTGACGACGTCAGCCAGTCCTGCCGCCAGTGCGATGCAGACGAGGCAGAACATGGCAGTCTTGAAGCTCATGTTGCGAAACAGCACATAGAGCAGCGACAGGTAGAGCGGTATCCACACCAGCTTGTCAGTACATACAGGCATGAAGAAGTCGAAGAAGCGGCTGTGCACACCATTGATGGCAAGCAGGAGATCACTGTCGAAGCGGACAAGCGAGTCGAGAAATCCGGAAAGCAGAAGGTCGGTCATAAGGCTCTGTCAGGAAGAATAAGGAATAGTGTTCAGCGTTTGGCCAGGTCATCATAGAGTTTCTGCAGGTATGCCTCACCCTTCAAGAGGTTCGTGCCCTTGGCATCACCCTCATCATAGACCACTGATGCCGCCTGATTGTCGTAAATCAGCGTGTTCTCGGGAGTCGCCATGCCGAACGCATCGGGAATGGTAAAGAAGGCGAAGTGGGGCGATGCCGCATCGAAGATGTCTTTGCTGAAGGTGAACTGACTATGTGGCAAGCCGAGCTGCGACAACAGCGTAGCGGCAATGTCATGCTGTGAGGCAAAGGTATCGACCGTCATTGGGCGACTTACGGCACCGCCCAAAATGAGCAGAGGTATGCGGTAGCGCTCAGGAGTGAAGTTGTTGATGTTCTCCGGATAGGCTCCGAGATGATCGGGCACGAGCACTACCACCGTGTTCTGCCATTGCGGCAGCTGGCGGAAGGAACGTATGAAGTTGCCTATGCAGTCGTCGGTATAGGCAAAGGCATTCAGAATCTTGTTGTCGAGCTTCTGGTACGGGACCTCAAACGGTTCGTGACTGCTCGAGGTCTGAAGCACACGATAGTGCGGCACGCTGTCGGTGCTGTAGGTCACAGCTTCCTGCTTCAGCTCGTCGAGAAGGCGGTTGAAGACCACATGGTCGTGCACGCCCCACTTGCCAGTGCGCTCACTACGCGGAAAGTCAACATCGCTGACTATGCGTCCGAAGCCTTGCGAGATGAGGTAGGAGCGCATGTTGGTGAAGTCGGCATCACCACCATAATAATAAGTAGCTTCGTATCCTGCCTCTTTGAGACTGCGTGCAATGGCGGGTAGGTTCTGCGTCTTGCGCGGATACTTCATGATGCTGGTGGTGGGTTGTGCCGGATAACCGCTAAGGACAGACACCAGTCCACGGTCAGTGCGGAAGCTGTTGGCGTAGAAGTTTGTGAAGAACACGGCTTCGTGCGACAGGCTGTCGAGGTTGACCGCAACGCCTTCCGTGCCGCCGAGTGTAGCCATGAGTTCTGAGGAGAAGCTCTCCATTATAATAAAGAGCACATCGGGACGTTGCGTGGTGAACAGCGGCTCACTCTTGGCTGCGGCTGCCACGGCATTCAACGAATCAAGTTGATGCTGCAGGCCATCTGTCACCGGCAGTGTTTCAAGCACTTGGAGGTCTGCCATCTGCAGGAAGAGGCTGTCTGCCTGCATGCCATCCATAAAGCGGTATTGCTTGCCGAAGTCTTTCTGTTTGGAGAGCGACTCCATGAGGTTGAATGCAGGATTTATGGCTGCATGATTGACACGGACATCCGGACTGAAGAACACCTTGCCTGTGTTCATGGTCGAGACCGTGAAGCCGCCGCGTATGGGGATGAAGAGCAGTGCCGTGAGGACGAGCAACAAGCCCGACACCGTCAGCCTACGGAATGGTACACGATACCTGACACCACGGCGCGGGAAGGTGAAGACGGCAAACAGCAGGTAGCAGAATCCAGCCACCACGGCCATGCAGAACACTGCCGCCAGCACATACCACACGCTGACGCTCGCCAATGCATCGCGGGGCGACGTCATGAAATAGAATATAGGAGTGCTGTCGAGACGGAAGCCCCAGAAGTCGTACAGCCCCATGTCGGCAACGAATACCACTGACATCATGATGCTGACGATAGCGAAATAGCGCTTCCACAACGTCAGCAGCCATTTGTCTGTGGACCACGCCGAGGCTATGAGCAACAGTGCAGGCACGGCAGTCAAGTAGCCTGCCATGGAGAAGTCGAGCGGCAGACCGTGGAACATCACGCTGAACACGGTGTCTGCACCATAGTCGGCATACAGCTCATGATAGTAGAGCATGAACAGCGGCTTCTGCAATACGAATATCAGCAGCCACAGCAGGTATACTTCTATAAACTTTATTATGCGTACTTTCATGCTCTACGACGGGGCATTAGTGTCCTTAGCTGCGCAAAGATAAAGTATTTTGCGGCTTCTGCCATACGCCGCCGCATGGGCTACTTGTTTTTATGCAGCGTGAGGTGCTTGTCGACCGATGGCGGCAACTCCTGGGCATAGTGCGTAACCATTATCACCGTCTTGTCGAGGCGATGACAGAAGGCTTCTATCACGGCTTTCGCACGACGGCGGTTGTAGGTGTCCAATCCGTGCAGCGGTTCGTCGAGGATTAGCAGTTCGGGGTCTTTCACGAAGGCGCGTGCCAGCAATGCCAGACGCTGTTCACCACTCGAGAGGCGCAAGAAGGGACGGTCGGCCAACTGAGCAATGCCAAAGACATCCATCCACCACAGACAGATGCCGCGCTGGTCGAGACGCGGCTTCACATAAAGCCCTATGCTGTCGTACAGTCCGCTTGCAACGATGTCAATCGTAGGGAAATTCTTCATATAGGCACGGTGCATCTCCGGACTGACATATCCTATGTGCTTCTTTATTTCCCATATGCTCTCGCCTGTGCCACGTTGCCGTCCGAAGAGGCTGATGTCGCAGGCATACGACTGAGGATTGTCTGCACACACCAGGCTGAGCAGTGTGGACTTGCCCGAGCCATTCTCTCCGCTCAGCGACCACTTCTCTCCGCGGCGCACGGTCCAGTCGAGTGCGTTCAATATGGTATGCTCGTCGTAGGCAATGCTGACCTTGTTGAGACGCACCACCTCATCGCCAGTAAAGTTTGTTCCCGTGTAAGGCAGAGCGAGTATGCGTTGCGTCAGCTCAGCATGCAGAGCCTCATCGTCCTCTATCCTTACGGCATCGGCAGTGCCATAGGACTGCAGGTATTCGTCGCGCGTCTGCTTGTTGCCAACCACGAGTCTGTCGACCGTAACCACATGGGTTATGTAGTCCGGAACACTGTCGAGCAGCGACAGGACCAGTATCAGCTGCAGTCCGTGCATCTGCGTCAGCTGCCTCAACAAGTCGTCGAGCAGGTCACGGGTGGCGGCATCAAGTCCTATGAATGGATTGTCCATTATCAGCACACGTGGTTGTGCCAGCAGTATCTTCACCAGCTGGAACTTGCGCAGCTCACCGCTCGACAGCATCAGTATGCGCTTGTCGAGCATGGCGTCGATATGGAACATGTCGAACAGCCGGCGTTGCAGAGCATCCTCGGCATAATCGCCCAACAGCTGACGCACTGTAGGGAAGTCGTCGTGCTCGGTAGAATTCCAGCGCTGTTGATAATAGTAGTTGGTATCGTTGCTGCCATAGGTGTCGCGGAAGGCGATGTACTTGATGTTCTTGTATGCCTCACGCCATGGCGACGGCGAGAAGTCATACTCCAGCGTTCCTTCGGCAAGAGGGAACTTGCCGGTTATCATGTCCACCAGCAGACTCTTGCCTGCGGCATTCGGTCCCATTATGGCTATCTGTTCACCGTCGAGCACATCGAGGTTCACAGGTTCGGACAGCCGTGCTTCCGGCGTACGCGCCACGGCATTGTCCATTTTCAAGGTATGCCCTTTCATTGTCTCAGTTTTCTTCTTTACCCTTATGTGTCGCCCTGACATCCCTGTCGGGCTCGCTGACTTTCCCCGGATTGCGTGCCACATAGTCTTTCCAGTCGCGGTAGCTCTTCTCCACAACGGGCCGTCCCATCTGCAGGTAATGGCAATAGGCAGCTCCGAGGGCATCGGTGGCATCGAGGAAGTGCGGCATCTCCTGCGGACTGATGTGCAGCAACCGCTGCAACATGCCAGCCACCTGTTCCTTGCTGGCACTGCCGTTGCCCGTTATTGCCATCTTTATCTTCAGCGGAGCATACTC
Organism: Bacteroidaceae bacterium; assembly: GCA_963636255.1. GTDB lineage: Bacteria > Bacteroidota > Bacteroidia > Bacteroidales > Bacteroidaceae > Bacteroides. The sequence continues at coordinate 6,307 of CAVHJI010000025.1, forward strand.
CGTTATCGGGATGTCACGGCTCAGTGCCACAGCCATAGCCACACCCTGCGCACGTCCCAGCTTAAGCACCGACTGCACATTCTTGCCAAAGAATGGTGCTTCGATGGCAAGCTCGTCGGGCAGATAGCTCTCTATAATGCCGAGCACACGCTCGTGTATGTGTGCCAACTTGAGATAATGGTTCGGATATTTACGCAAGTCGATTATGCCCATGGCAACCAGCGAAGGCTGTGTGCCACAGATGCGGAGCACGCCATAACCCATTATCGTCGTACCCGGGTCGATGCCCATGACTATCTTCTCTTTTACAGGAACTACTGCCACTTGTCTTGCAGGATGGTTTGCCGGTGCAAAATTACAATATTATTCCGAAACGATTTCTGCGTGTTCTCTATCTTCGTATCTTTGCGTCTTGAAACATTGACAACAAGTTTTACCGTTATGATAGTAGACAAGATAAACGACATCTGCAAGGAGGTGGAGCAGCTCAAGGCATCCAACGCTGACGAGCTCGAGGCTCTGCGGATAAAGTATCTCAGCAAGAAAGGCATCATCAGCGAACTGATGAACGACTTCCGCGGTGTTGCCGCCGAGCAGAAGCGCGAGGTGGGCATGAAGCTGAATGAGCTGAAGACACAGGTACAGGAGAAGATTGCACAGCTAAAGGAGCAGTTCGAGAGCGCCGACACCGTCAGCGACGACATTGACCTGACACGCACGCCCTACCCCACGCATGTCGGCACACGCCATCCGCTGACAATAGTCAAAAACGAGATAATCGACATCTTCGGACATATGGGCTTCAAGCTCGCCGATGGTCCAGAGGTGGAAGACGACCTGCACGTGTTCACCAAGATGAACTTCGCTGCCGACCATCCGGCACGCGACATGCAGGACACGTTCTTCGTAAGCCAGAACGCCGACGACGTGACAAAGAACGTCATACTGCGCACTCACACCAGCTCGGTACAGGCACGTGTCATGGAACACACGCAGCCTCCCATCCGCGTGATATGCCCTGGACGCGTCTACCGCAACGAAGCCATCAGCGCACGCGCACACTGCTTCTTCCATCAGATAGAAGGACTGTATGTCGACAAGAACGTTTCGTTCACCGACCTGAAGCAGGTGTTGCTGACGTTTGCACGCGAGATGTTCGGCAACGACACTAAGATTCGTCTGCGTCCGTCATACTTCCCCTTCACCGAGCCCAGTGCAGAGATGGACATCAGCTGCAACATCTGCGGCGGCAAGGGCTGTGGATTCTGCAAGCACACAGGATGGGTCGAGATACTCGGCTGTGGCATGGTAGACCCCAATGTGCTTGATATATGCGGCATCGACAGCAAGGTCTACTCAGGCTATGCCTTCGGACTTGGCATCGAGCGCATTGCCAACCTGAAGTATCAGGTCAGCGATCTGCGCCTGTTCTCAGAGAACGACGTGCGCTTCCTGCGTGAGTTCGAGTCGGCATATTGATTCTGCCGATGACCAGAAGGGAGAGATTCCGTGCCATACTGGACTGGTTCAGGACAAATATGCCTGTGGCTGAGTCTGAGCTGCACTTCAGTGATCCCTTTCAGCTGCTTGTGGCTGTAATCCTCAGTGCACAGTGCACCGACAAGAGGGTCAATATGATTACTCCGGCACTGTTCGTGGCTCTGCCTACAAGTCTTGAGATGTCGCAAGCCACACCGGAAGCGGTGCTCGAGTACATACACAGCGTGTCCTATCCCAACAGCAAGGCTCGTCATCTGGTGCAGATGGCACAGATGCTGCAACGCGACTATGGAGGCGAGGTGCCGCGAGACTTCGACTCTCTGTTGCGTCTGCCTGGTGTAGGGCGCAAGACAGCCAATGTGGTCAGCGCGGTAGCTTTCGGTCAGTCAACTATAGCAGTCGACACACACGTGTATCGCGTCAGCCACCGATTGGGATTGGTAGGCGACAAGCAGAACACACCATACGCAGTGGAGCAGGAATTGGTCAAGAACATTGCCGAGGCTGACAGGGCGCATGCCCACCACTGGTTGCTGCTGCATGGTCGTTACGTCTGCCGGTCGCGCAAGCCTGCTTGCGACGATTGTGGCCTGCAACCCTTCTGCCTGTACAGATCGCATCATGCGGTCACACCGACAGCAGCATCCTAAAAACACCGATATGGTGCGACATTTTGATGCAGGTACAGGGCAACGATGTAAAAAAATCTATAACTTTGCGCTCATAAGGAGACAAACGGAAACAATAACTCTTTTAATCTAAAAAGATATGACAATAGACCAATTCAACTTTGCCGGTAAGAAGGCAATCGTACGTGTAGATTTCAACGTACCATTGGACGAGAACGGAAACGTTACTGACGACACCCGCATCCGTGGTGCCCTGCCAACACTGAAGAAGATTCTTGCTGACGGCGGCGCAGTCATCATGATGTCGCACATGGGCAAGCCGAAAGGCAAGGTCAATGCCAAACTGAGCTTGAAGCAGATCGTTCCTAACGTAAGCAAGGCTCTGGGCGTTGACGTGAAGTTCGCTGCAGACTGTGGCAATGCCGATAACGAGGCTGCTGTACTGAAGCCAGGTGAGGCTCTGCTGCTTGAGAACCTGCGTTTCTATCCTGAAGAGGAAGGCAAGCCCGTAGGTTTGGAGAAGGGTACTCCCGAATATGATGCTGCCAAGAAGGAGATGAAGGGTCGCCAGAAAGACTTCGCAAAGAAGCTCGCTTCTTATGCTGACGTCTATGTAAACGATGCCTTCGGCACAGCTCACCGCAAGCATGCTTCCACAGCCGTCATCGCCGACTATTTCGACGCAGACAACAAGATGCTGGGTTACCTGATGGAGAAGGAAGTAAAGGCTATCGACAACGTGCTGAAGAATGCACAGCATCCTTTCACAGCCATCATCGGCGGTTCCAAGGTATCGTCGAAGCTCGGTGTCATCAAGAACCTGCTCGACAAGGTCGACAACCTCATCATCGGTGGCGGCATGGGCTTCACATTCTTCAAGGCACAGGGTGGCCACATCGGCGATTCTCTGCATGAGGATGACCTGATGCCCGAAGCACTGTCTGTACTCGAAGAGGCAAAGAAGAAGGGTGTAAAGGTATCTCTCTCTGTAGCTACCGTTGCCGGCAACTGCTTCAGCAACGATGCAGAGCGTAAGGTATTCGACACACACAGCATCCCCGACGGATGGCAGGGCATGGACGCTTCTGAAGAGTCGCTTGCTAACTGGAAGGAGATTATCCTCAACTCGAAGACAATCCTCTGGAACGGTCCTGTAGGCGTGTTCGAGTTCCCGAACTTCGCTCATGGCACTGGCGAGATTGCACACTACGTAGCACAGGCTACTCAGGAGAACGGCGCATACTCACTGGTAGGCGGTGGCGACTCTGTTGCAGCTGTCAACAAGTTCGGTCTTGCCGATAAGGTTTCGTACGTATCTACCGGTGGTGGCGCAATGCTCGAGGCTATCGAAGGCAAGGTTCTGCCGGGCGTAGCAGCAATCAAGGGCGAGTAAAGCCAAACGGATACTACATCCATTTCTTATAAAGGGGCAGCCTACAGCACTGTGGGCTGTCTCTTTTTTGTTCAGACATATACCCCTTACACACTTGGAGTATACGAATTAATCTGTAACTTTGTGGTATGAAGAAATCATACATCGCAATCATAGCTATCTTGGCCTTGCTGATCTTGCTGGGAGTGACGTGTCCCGACAAGCAGGCTCATAGCGATGAGGTAAAGACTGCAATATCCGACTATCTGGATGAAGAGCTCGCGAAGAACACATCGGAAGACGAGCAGGATTGGGCTGTGTTTGGATCGATATTCGCCAACAAGTTAGTGGAAGTGGTCCTCGATTCCAAACTCAAGGTAAACAACTACATCATCTTCAGCATAGGAGAAGTCCACTCTCAAGGTGAGAACAAAACAGTGTCTTTTGGCATTCTCAATCATGTGTTCACCTTCGATGCTGACGACATCCGCCGCTGGGTCGAAGAGAACGAGTCCGACTCAGAGCTATAAAGCATAGAACTATCCAACGGCACTAAAATGCCTATGGCATCGGTGTTGAGTGTTATGCGTTATGCGTTACGTGTTATATATTACGTTTCACGTGCATGGCCTCCATTCGAGTTGCGTCTAAGTTACATGGATTCATGGCTCAATAGATGTTTAATGAAATCCATGCTGCCGTATAAGCATCATGTTGCGATGCCTCGAGCCGGTCTTATCATGTCTAGTTGTTGACAGACAGCAATTATTGTCGTGCGAGCAGATGGCCAAAGTCGTGTCTGAAGATACGTGAAGTAGCCTCATATCGCGGACTATGCGAATGCTAATTTCGAACGTCATGAACGTTCATATCGAGCGATGTGAGAGGTCATGAGTCGATGTCATGACCATATTCTTCAGGCTTCATCACCTTATTTATATAGTGTCCACGACACGTCAAATATCTGCATACAATTTTTTCTTCTGAAAAAGATTCAACTTTATTTTGTTGGTTTGGAGAATTTTACCTAAACTTGTACCCGTTGAGATATACACCTATTAATATAGGTGTACCCGAACCATAAACTAATCCACACGATATGAATATGAAGATACGACAGTTGTTCTTAATGGCTCTTCTCCTGTTGCCAGCCATGCTGTATGCACAGGGGCAGCAAGTCGATTCCACGTATTGTTTCCGTTTCGTTGCCGAAAGGGACATGTTCTATAGTCCGTGGAACGGCAATGGCAAGGAGTTGGAACGCCTGCAAGCGGCAATAGAGGCAAACCGCACAGCAATAGAGAATGGTCAGATGTACCTTTACGTGACCAGCTATGGCGCTGACGGCGAGTCTGGACTGCCGGCAGCACAGATGGCGAAGATTCGTCGCAACCGTGTTAAGTCCGAACTGATAGTGCACGCCGGACTGAAAGAGAGCAATTTCGTGACAGAGAAGTCGCCTGCCAAGTCCTATCAGGCCGAGGACGGAGAGCTGCGCAACGTGGTAGTGGTAATGCTGCCCGCTCCTGCAGATAAGGTAGCACAGCTGGCTGGCGAAGAGGCTGCAGCCAAAGTGAGAGCATACAACGACAGTATGTTACGCAGAACAACCGAAGTCGCTCCTGCAAGACAGCCGGAACCTAAAACGACTCCTGCAGTGGCCGAACAACCTCGCAAGGAACAGCCAGCACCACAGGAGACGGCACCGCAGACAGAACCAGCCGAGACGAAAGCGACTGACGACGCATCGCCATATCACTTCGCCCTCCGTACCAATCTGCTGCGTTGGGCTACACTCACTCCCGACCTCGGCATAGAGTGGCGCATCAACCATCATGTGGGTATACTCGTGAACGGCAGCTACACCTCATGGGACTGGGACAACAAGAACCGCCGTTACTCATTGTGGGAAGTCAATCCCGAGGTCCGCTGGTATCAAGGCACAAGCAAGAACTGGTATCTGGGCGCAATGTATAAGGTCGGCTCATTCAACTATAAGCTATCCAAGACAGGCAAACAAGGCGACCTGATGGGCGGAGGCATCACCGGCGGCTATATGCTGAAGCTGAACAAGTCCCTGTCAATGGACTTCTCGCTCGGCTTGGGCTATGTGCATGCCGACTACGACAAGTACACAATCATCGACAACGTTCGTGTGCGTCAAGGCAATGCCACAAAGAACTGGTTCGGTCCCATCCAGGCAGGAGTATCATTAGTATGGAACATGTTTTAAATTTAACGGGAAGGAGACACATCAATGAGAGCAGCATATAACATAGCGGCAATACTGACAGCGGCAACAGCCCTATCGTTGACCTCCTGCGTGAAGGAAGACCTCTACAGCACTTCACACCCAGAGTATGGCAAGATTACTCTAACCACCGACTGGGCAAACCGTGCAGATGGTGTGGAGGTTCCAACTACCTACAACATAAACATCGGCGACTACTCCGAGACGGCAACAGAGGCGGTGCATACCATCAACCATATGTTCACGCCGGACAACTATCGCCTCGTGGTGTATAACCCTGTAGAGGGCATCACGGTCAATGGCACAGTTGCCACAGTTGATGCAGCGACACCTGAGAGCCGTGCTGAGACCTACAAATACATCAACGGTACGCCAAGCTATCTGTTCACCAACGTGCAGGACATCACCATCAATAAGGACAATGACTATAACATCAATACCATCATGCAGCCGCAGGTACACTGCCTTGTACTCATCATCGAGCCTGAAGGCGTTGCAATGTCGCGCATCGAGAGCATGGATGGCAGCTTGTCGGGCGCAGCAGGCACACTCGACTTTGCACAGGACATCTATGGTGAGCCGTCGTTAGTGAAGCTGAGCTTTACCAAGATTACCGAGGGAGCCGATGCAGGCAAGTGGAGAGCTACGGTATGGTTGCTCGGCATAGCAGGGACAGAGCAGAAGCTGTCGACAGAGCTACACTTTGCAGACAACAATCCGGCACCAATCATCATCAAGAACGACTTGTCGATAACCCTAAAGGACTTCAACAAGAACAAGAAGGAAACGCTTGTCATAGGCAGTAAGATGAAGGAGACATCGGTCGATGGCAACTTCAGTGCAGTGATTGAGGACTGGAAAGCAGTGAGCGGCGGCGATACCAACGCCTATTGACAGTTAGCATAAGAGAGATAACGAACGACAACACCCAATAATAAGCCAATAAAAGGTTAGACATATGAAAGGCCAACTATTCGCAGTCGCCCTCGGCACATTGATGCTGACGGCTTGCAGCAACGACGAGAACTTCCCGGGTGAGGGGACAGACAAAAGCGTAGCACAGTTCAGTGCAACAATCGATGAGCCAGGCACACGCGCAGTATCCACATCTTGGGAAGCCAACGACGGGATTGGCATCAGCGGCAAATCAGGTGATACAGAGTACACCAACGTGTGCTATCTCACCACAGCCGGTGACGGCAACTTCGCACCAAAGAACGCAAGTGAGACAATCTACTACCAGGACGACAAGACAGTGAACTTCACTGCCTATTGGCCATGGAACGACCTGCAGGGAGCAACCACCATCAGTGCCGACACATGGCAGCAGGCCAACCAGAAGACGTTCGACTTCCTCTGGGCACAGGCAGAAGGATCGAAAGCCAGCAACAAGGTGTCGTTCAGCTTCTCACACAAGATGGCTGAGTTGACACTCACCATCAAGTGCGGCAACGACGTCAGCTTCGAGGAGGTGAAGGCAGCAATCCTCTCACTCGAAGGCTTCAAGAACAATGGCTCGTTTGATGTTGTCAGTGGCAATGCCACAGCCTCAGGCAGCACAAGCAGCAAGTGGACATTCGCAGGCAACACTACGAAGACCGACTACAACGCACCCTCTTCCACATCCGATGCATCAGAGACCGTCACCTACGACCTGATTGTCTTCCCGCAGGAGTTCACCGATGCACTCCCATTCCATGCAGAGCTTGAGGGACAGCAGACGTTCAGCACCACTCTCGACTTCACAAGTGCCAACGCCACTAAAGACACAAACGCGAAGAATGAATGGGTGGCAGGCCGCCGTTACTACATGGGAATAATCCTTAACAAGACCGGCATCACTGTTGAAGGCTGCACCATCAAAGCATGGCAAGGCGTACAGGGCGGTGACGTGATTGCCAAATAACGGACAGAAATAAAAGACTACAACAACGGAAAAACACTCTAAAAACGCATCAATCATAATGAAGAAGTTTATCATTTTCGCAGCTGTAGCAATGGCATTGGCAGCTTGCAGTAACGAAGAAGAGAATGAAATTCTGGACAACCCAGTAGCAGCACGTATATCTGCAGGAGTAGACACCCGTGCGGTCAATAATGAGTGGGAAGCAGATGAAATCGGTGTGATGGTGACAAGCGGCAATATCGAAATGGGGAATCAATACAAGAACGTGCACTACACAACAACAGCCACAGGCGCTGTTGATGCCGCCTTCGAACCCGTGAATGAAATAATCTACTTCCAATGTCCCGACGATATAACCTTTACTGCTTATGGTCCTTACGAAGCTTCAGCAGCCAGTGTGCTGCCTTTGGGTAATGGCGTCATTAGTAAAGAGACCCTCGCACAAGCTAGCCGAGATGCTCAGAAAGCCATCGACTTTATCTATGCTAGCGAAAAGATTGCCTCAAGAAGCAATCCGGAAGTCAACTTCGAATTCGAGCACGTGATGACACGCCTTATCATAAATGTGGCGACTTCTGTCAACGATGGCTTTGAATCCGATGAGGTGACGGACGGTCAATACTATTTGAAAGGTTTGATACATTCTGGAACGTTCGACACAACTACAGGTGAAGCCAAGGCGCACAATCTTGCGCCAACCGATTGGGAACTCAACAACTGTCTGCGTGAAGAATCGACTAGCAGGGACAGGGTGACCTTCACATCCATTCTCTATCCGCAGGCATTGAGCACCGATCTCGAATTCATAGTCGAGATCAGCGGACAGACCTATACGGCAAAGATCCGTCCTGATCTCATTTCAGGACAATCCTACACCTACAACATCACGGTGAAGAAGACTGGACTGGAGGTAAGCGGATGCATCATCGCCGATTGGACCGATGGCGGTGATAATGCTGTAGACGCTACGATGTAATAAAGAGAGCACGCACAGCCACTCGGGCTCAATACCAAACAGGCGACGCGCCATATCCGTGTGATACGGATATGGCGCGTCGCTATTCCTGAGGCTGCTATTATTCAGTCACTGTTGGCAGCTATGTTGGCACGTATCTTCTTGAGGTACGCGCGCATGGCATCGGCATCTTTGTTGGCAATAATCTCTGCCAACGTCTTCAGCTCCGTACGTATGTTGGTTATCTCCTCGATGGTGTGGGGGTTGAAGAGTATCTCCTGCAGCAGATAGTCATCCTCACTCGCCAGTCCGCGGGCAATAGTCATGTGCTTCTTGAACGTAGTGCCCGGGGCATCCTGATGCTTCATGACAGCTGCGAAGGTGATGGTCGATATGAACGGAATGCTCAGCGAGTATGCCACTGTCTCGTCGTGCTCGTCGAAAGTATACTCGAATATCCGCAGTCCAAGCGTCTGATACAGGTCTTTGAAGAAGATGCGTCCCAGATGGTCGCCCTCCTTTATTATAATGGCATTCTCATGACTCAGGTTGTCCAGTCGTGCAAAGGTGGGTCCGAACATGGGGTGTGTCGACACATAAGGCAGTCCGCACTGCTCGTAGAATTCCTTCAGTCCTGTCTTCACCGATGCAATGTCGCTGATGATGCAGTCCTTGCGCAGTACAGGCAACACCGTGTTGAAGGCATCGAGCGTGTACTTCAGTGTCACAGCATTGATGACAAGGTCGGGGTCGAAGTTGCGTATCTCATCGACAGTGGTAAACCGGTATGTGTTGTAGACAAAGCGCAGCTTACGCTCATCGGTATCGAACACAGCCGTCTCATGCTGGAAGCTGAGCACATCCGTGAAGAATGTGCCCATCTTTCCTGCTCCTAATATAAGTATTCTCATTGGTCCAAACTTTATAGCCTCTATGGCTGTTGCTGCTGTGCGGCAGCCACTTACTGGTTGATTATCTCCATCTGTTGGCGCACACTCTCGGCATGTATGGCTTCGAATACAGTACGCACGAAATCAGGGTCCATGCCACACAACGCACCCTGCGAGCCGCGCTTGTCGAGTATCTCCGAGTAGCGTCCTGTCTGCAGTATAGTCATGTCGTGTTCTTTCTTGAAGGTGCCTATCTCGCGAGCTATGCGCATACGCTTTGCCAACTCCTGTATGAGGTTATCGTCGCACTCGTCGATTTGCTTGCGCAACTCTGTCAGCGATTCCGTATTGGAATGGTCCTTGCGTATGACCAGCAGGTTGAGTATGTAGTCGAGGATATCGGGCGTTACCTGCTGTGCCGCATCGCTCCATGCTGCATCGGGATTGCAGTGACTCTCTATGATGAGTCCGTCGAAGCCCAGGTCCATTGCCTGCTGACATAGCGGAGCCACCAACTCACGCTTGCCACCCATGTGACTTGGGTCGACGATTATAGGCAGTGTAGGTATGCGACGGCGCAGTTCTATAGGAATGTGCCACTGTGGCAGGTTGCGGTAGATACGCTTCTCGAAGCTGCTGAAGCCACGGTGTATGGCCGCCATACGTTTGATGCCTGCCTGGTTCAGACGTTCCATAGAACCTATCCACAGCTCAAGGTCGGGACTGACAGGGTTCTTGACCAGCACAGGTATGTCCACGCCCTTCAGGGCATCTGCCACCTCCTGCATGGCAAAGGGGTTGGCAGTGGTGCGTGCGCCCACCCACAATATGTCGATGTTATGCTTCAGGCATGCCTCCACATGCTTGGCTGTAGCCACCTCGGTGGTGACATACATACCCGTCTCCTTCTTCACCTCTTCAAGCCAAGGTAGGGCAGCCTCGCCCATTCCCTCGAAACCTCCTGGCTTTGTACGTGGCTTCCATACGCCGGCACGAAATATCTTGATGCCGTTGTGTGCCAGACCGCGTGCCGTGGTCATGACTTGTTCTTCGGTCTCTGCACTACAGGGACCGGCAATCACTACAGGACGTTCGTTCTTGACGCCATCCAACACAATTGGTTCTAACTCTAACTCCATAGTCTATACCTATTTTCTATTATAATTTCATTCGTTTGATTCTCTCCAGTGCCTCGGCAAGGCGTTCGTTCTTGCAGCATAGCGACAGACGGACAAACCGCTGTCCGTTGCTGCCGAAGATGAAGCCGGGGACGATGAAGACATGTGCCTCATGCAGTACACGTTCTGTCAGTTGCTCCACATCGTCATACTTGTCGGGTATCTTGCCCCAAAGGAACATTCCCACCTGACGTTCGTCGTAGGTGCAGCCGAGAGCATCCATAATCTGTCCTGCCAAATGGCGACGCGAGCTGTAGTTGCTGTTGTTGCCGTCATACCATCCACGGTCAGCCTCCAGAGCCTTTGCTGCTGCCAGCTGCACGGCACGGAACATGCCGCTGTCTATATTACTCTTAACCTTCAGTACCCACTGCACAAAGTCGGCATTCGAAGCAAGCATAGCCACACGCCAGCCAGGCATGTTGTGGCTCTTGCTCATAGAGTTCAGCTCTATGCAACAGTCTTTTGCACCGGGGACGCTGAGTATGCTCGTCGGGTTGTCATTGAGGATGAAGCTGTAGGGGTTGTCGTTGACAATCACTATGTCTTTCTCCCGTGCCAGTTCCACAAGTTTGCTGTACAGCTCGGGTGTGGCATTGGTGCCTGTCGGCATATGCGGATAGTTGGTCCACATCAGCTTGACACGGCTCATGTCCATACGTCGCAGCTCGTCGAAGTCTGGCAGCCATCCGTTCTCCTCCTTCAGGTCGTAGTAGACGACTTCAGCTCCAAGGATGCGGCTCAACGATGTATAGGTAGGGTATCCTGGATTGGGCACCAAGACCTGTTCGCCAGGGTTGACGAATGCCAACGTGACATGCAGTATTCCTTCCTTTGAACCTATGAGCGGCTGTATCTCTGTGGCAGGGTCGAGGTTTACGCCATACCATCTGTCATACCATTCGGCAAACGCCTTGCGCAGTTCGGGTATTCCCGTATAGGGCTGATAGCCATGTGCTGATGGATTATGGGCAACGTGGCATAGCGTGTCTATGGTCTCCTCTGAGGGTGGCATGTCGGGGCTGCCAACGCCAAGGCTTATCACGTCCATACCTTCTGCATTCATGCGTGCCACTTCTTTCAGCTTGCGCGAGAAGTAGTATTCGCTAACGCCAGACAGTCTGTCTGCCGGACGTATCTTAGATTCTTGACTGTCCTTCTTCATATTCTCCTAATATCTTCAGTTCTTTGGTAAGTGGCTCTAAGGCTGCAATCGCCTGCTTGTATCGCAAGATGTTGTCGAACACAACGTCGATGTAGAATTGATACTCCCACTCGCGTCCTATGATGGGCAACGACTGTATCTTGGTGAGGTTTATCTGGTAGAACGACAGTATCGACAACACCTGCGACAGACTGCCTTCCTTATGTGGCAATGTGAAGACGAGGTTAGCCTTGTTGGGTGTTCCACCGTGTGCACGCTTCAGATCGTCGGCTTGCCATGGGTCTGCCACTATGAGAAAGCGTGTGAAGTTGTGCTTGTTGGTCTCGATGCCCTCCTCCAGCACCTTCATGCCATACAGTCCTGCAGCATACTTGGAGCAGATGGCAGCATGTCCACGCAGATTCTCATTCATTATCTGCTCTGCACTGAGT